>JBFFWN010000251.1:0-4921 GCA_041570235.1 Lysobacterales bacterium
ATCATAATATTGGGCTTGGAGCGTAATTTGTTGACTGCATGTAGAACACGATTCGGAGGATAATAGTCATCATCATCCATATAAATTATTATTTTTCCGTCCGCTTTAGTGTGCATAAAGTTTCTTTTAAAACCCAGGGTCATCCGCTCTTCTGACCTGTAATACTTAACACCCTCGACTTTCTCAAACAAATCACCGACAGGGTCGCTACCGTCATCAGCAACAACCCACTCCATCAACTCTCTCGGGTAGGTTTGCGCCTCGAAACACTTAATCAGAGCAGGTATAAAATTACGTCGGTTGTAGGTAGGAGTACAAACCGTAACAAACGGTTTACCCACACTTGAAACTTTCTTTTTTTTCGTCATTACCTAGAAACCCAGCTAAAGCACAACTAGCAGCGCAGTGTATCGAATAGAAAAAATTTACTCACAATTTACTAGCACCTTAAGGTGAAGATTATAGCGCGAAGACGAATGCTTGCCATGCCAGTGATTAAAGACCAGTCAAACTGAAAAGGATCCCGAGTTCTACTGCTTGCAGCACCATAATGACAAAAAAAGTGAGAGTCGGCCGATAAGCCGGGTTCTGTCGTGGGCAATCATTCATCTGGGAATACTGTCACCAGTACCCTCAAGCAACCTACCCGAAGACATCGCGGGCCGCGACATTGTCTTCCTATTTGGTCTTGCTCCAGGTGGGGTTTTCCATGCCGCAAGCTGTTACCAGTTGCGCGGTGCGCTCTTACCGCACCATTTCACCCTTACCCGTCAACACCGTTTCCAGTGCCGGCAGGCGGTATCTTTTCTGTTGCACTTTCCGTAGGCTCACACCCCCCAGGCGTTACCTGGCACCCTGCCCTATGGAGCCCGGACTTTCCTCCCTACCGGTAAACGGTAGCGCGATTGCCTGGCCGACTCTCACGGCTATTGTGCGCTACCCGCATTCTCAATGAAAGCTTCACGTTTATCGGGGTCGGTCAATTCAATCTTCAAGCAGGCGGTAGAGTTCCCGTCTTGAAACATTGTTGAGCTTTGCAGCAACCCGCGCTGCCTGCGAGACAGGCAGGAATTCTGCCAGCGCTGTGGCCATCTGTAGCGCATTGCCCATGGCCTCATCGAGGCCACCCTCATACCCTTCCACAACGATGACAAACTCACCACGGGTTTGATTTTTGTCAGCCGCCAATGCTGTTGCAAGTTCGCCCAGCGGAGCCCGCAGCACGGTTTCAAATTTTTTGGTCAGCTCGCGGCAGACCGCCGCCAAGCGATCATTCCCAAAAGTTTCACACAGGTCATTTACCGCTGCTTCGATGCGGTGGCTGGATTCAAAAAACACCTGCGTTCGCGATTCACGGCATAGGCTTTCAAGCTTCTTTTTCCTGGCAACCGCCTTTGAAGGCAGAAACCCCTCAAAGGCAAACCGGTCTGTTGCGATACCCGCTATCGAGAGTGCTGCGGTAAGGGCGCTCGGCCCGGGGATGACGTGTATGGGTAAACCCGCCTCCCTTGTTGCCTTGATCAGGCGATAACCGGGATCGGATATCAACGGTGTGCCCGCATCTGAAATCAATGCAATGGCCTCTCCGTTGTTTAAACGATCAAGAATATTGTTGACGGCCTGCGCTTCATTAAAATCGTGAAGCGCCTGCATTGGGGTTGTAATATTGTAGTGTGACAGAAGAACACGCGAGTGACGGGTATCTTCTGCTGCAACCAGCGTGGCCTCGGTCAGAATTCTGACAGCCCTGAAGCTAATATCTTCGAGGTTTCCGATGGGTGTTGCTACAACATACAGACCGGTTTGCAACATAATATGATTCCCAATGGTGTTAAAGTAAGCTATTCCAGGTGGCCGCTTTTCAGACCATCTCGATAGGTTATCATTCTGAAGAGAGTTTATTGTAAAAATCCAATGACCAGACGTATTTTTCCGCTACTGATAGTACTGAGCCTGCCGCTGCTGATGAGCGCCTGTGGCACCAGCCCAACGCGCCCGGTCGAAACCCGGCCACCGGAGCAGACTCCCGTCCAAACAGAAAAGGTCGATCGCCGAGCAGAACAGATTCGACCGGGTTTCTGGAAAGACCCTTCAAAACGCAGCCTTTCCGAAGTGATGGCCTTGTCCACGAGCATGCCGTTCTATCAGGAGGAAGTGGCCCTTGAGATTATACGCTCACTTGAGTCTATTGATTCTTCGCGGCTTGAGTGGATGATTGATAGCCAAAGTTACGATCCCGAATTTACCGAATGGCTGGAACTGGCCCTGCAGCTTCGTACGCTGATGATCAACAATGGCCCCGCCGCCGCTTCGGCGCAGAGTTGGGCAAATTATCATTATGGTCATCCGGTCACACGGTCGAGGTTCCTGGAGTTATTATCCGCCTACCGCAGTTTTTATCCGGCGCCATCAAAGGTGGCGGTGCTGCTACCCACCGACGGTGGACTGGCACCAGCAGGAGACGCCATCAGGGATGGCTTGCTCAGCGCCTATCTTGATCATCCGGGTGATGCCTCTATACGCTTTTATTCAAGCGGCAGAGACGGGGAGTCCGCCATCGCGGCCTACCTGCAGGCTCTTGAGGATGGCGCAACCCAGGTGGTCGGGCCATTGCGTCTTGATTCAGTGCGCGCCCTGGCGGCCCTGGAAGAACCCGGCGTGCCGGTTCTGTTGCTGAACAAGGCGGAAAGCGATGAAGATGATACTGGCCTCCAGGCCCCGTTGGTCAGCAGTTTATCATTATCACAATCCGAAGAGACTGCGGCCATTGCGCGGGCCGTTCTGCAACATGGTCAAAAAAATGCCATCGTCATTGTGCCTGACAGCGCGTGGGGTAAACGGATAGAAACCGCTTTTATCACCGAGTTTGAATCGGGTGGCGGGTTTATAGCAGCCACGGCCCGTTTTGACCGTGCAGCCAATGATTACAGCGACATGCTGACAAAATTGCTCGAAATTGATGCAAGCATGCAGCGAAAAAGAATCCTCCAGGCCAGAATCGGCGCACCGTTGAGTTTCGAACCCAGCCGGCGCCACGACTTTGACTTTATTTTCATGGCCGTCAGTCCACAGGAAGGCCGTGAGCTAAAGCCTTTGCTGCGTTTTCATGATGCGGGTGAAGTGCCGGTATTTTCAATCGGGCGCGTTTACAGCGGCCAGGCCGAAAGTGCCCGTGATCGGGATCTGGATGGCATTGTATTCACGGCCGTACCCTGGCAGATGACACCCGCTGCTACGGAAGGGCCTTTGCCGGCCAGCCTGCGTGAAGGTTCGTTCGGAAGGTTGTATGCACTGGGTCAGGACGCCTGGCATATATTGCCCTGGTTACCCTTGATGCGGAAAGACACGGAGCTGAACTTTCCGGGGTATATTGGTGTATTGAGACTGCGGGAAGACGGCCAGATTGAGAGACAGCCCGCATGGGCTCAGTTCGTCGCCGGCATACCCACACCCTGGCAATGGCCAAACGGACACTGAAAGCTTCGAGGTGAATACTCACCGGACATCAGGCGCTGATTGGGAAAAATCGGCCGAGGCCTTTTTGCGTTCGCAAGGCCTGAAGTTGCTTCAGCGTAATTTCTCCAGTCGATTTGGCGAAATTGACCTGATCATGGAGGATCAAAATACCCTTGTGTTTATTGAAGTAAAATACCGAGCCCGAAGTGATCACGGCAGCGGTGCAGATGCGGTCACACCTCATAAACAGGGCAGAATTTCACGCACAGCCGGCTGGTACCTGGCAAAAAATCCACGCAGGGCAGAACAATTTTGTCGCTTTGACGTCATATCAATACAACCGGGTAAAAAGGAACAGGGCATCAACTGGATCAGGAATGCCTTCTATTCAACAATAGGATAAGGATATGCAAACAGAACATTCACCACATGGCAGGACCAACATGCCCAATGCTTTCAAGTTAATCGTTGTACTGATACTGTCTTTTTCTGTCTTTAGCCTGACAGCCTGCAGTAACTCACCAAGACGCACCACCGGGACCGTACTGAACGACCAGGCGTTGGAACGCGAGGTGATAAAACGCATCCGCAACCACCCCAGTTTCAGTGAAGATGATCACATCAAGGTAGAAGTTCACCAGGGTGTGGTACTGCTGGCCGGAGAGACCGTTTCTGAAGAGAACAGTGTGTTGGCTTCGCAATTGGCCGGTGAATCACGACTTTCCGAACGCGTGGTCAATGACCTGAAGATCGGCGAACGGACCGGTTTTGGCGGCAAACTGGACAATAGCTGGCTTACCAGCAAGGTGAACTCCATCCTGATAACGGAGAACCCGCTACCGGGCAATGACGCATCACGCATCAAGGTGATCAGCTCTCAAAATACCGTTTACCTGATGGGCATGGTCTCTCAGAAAGAGGGTGAGGCGGTGGCCGAAGTGGTTCGAAATATCCGCGGCGTGGAGAAGGTCGTCAAGGTTTTCGACTATACGGACTGAGCAACTACCAAAGCAGTTGGGCAATTGCCAGGATCAATATCGCAAATACAGCGGCGACCACATCATCGATCATGATGCCAAGTCCACCCTCGACCTTTTTGTCCAGCTGACGTATCGGCCAGGGCTTCAGAATATCGAAAACCCGGAACAGGACAAATGCTGCAAGCAGCCAGGGCCAGGTGAGCGGTATAAAGGCTGCGGTGAGCCAGAAGCCAAGCCATTCATCCCAGACAATTCCGCCGTGGTCATGCACACCGAGCTTTTGACTGACGCGCCCGCATAACCAGACGCCGAAAGCAAACAGCAATATCAAAGCCAGCCAGAACCCGGTCACACCCAGGCCCCGCAATGGAAATATGAACGGGATGGCCACCAGGGTGCCCATGGTGCCAGGGGCAAACGGAGATAAACCCGAGCCAAGGCCAAATGCCAAAAACCCATCTACCGAGCCAAGCACCACCTTATGG
>JBFFWN010000252.1:0-4900 GCA_041570235.1 Lysobacterales bacterium
ACCTACGCATTCGTTATCCAGGATTTTTCGGTGGAGTACGTCGCCCGTAACAGCAATAGCCTGCTACCGATGGAATACCGCTATTCAGCGGTCTGGAGCGCCCATGAAGGCTCGTTGCTACTGTGGGAATTGATATTGGCACTGTGGATCGCGACGGTGGCCCTTTTCAGCAAGAGACTGCCTGAAGTCTTCAGGGTGCGGGTTCTTGCCGTGCTGGGCTGGGTATCGGTGGGATTTTTATTATTTATCCTGCTTACGTCAAACCCTTTCGGGCGCCTGGTGCCCGCTGCTGTTGAAGGCATTGATTTGAACCCGCTGTTACAGGACTTCGGCCTGATCGTCCACCCGCCGTTACTCTACATGGGCTACGTGGGCTTTTCGGTGGCGTTTGCGTTTGCGGTTGCCGCACTGCTTGGCGGTGAAGTCAGCCGCGACTGGGTGCGCTGGTCGCGGCCCTGGACACTGGTCGCATGGGCGTTTTTAACCATCGGTATCGCACTGGGTAGCTGGTGGGCCTATTACGAACTGGGCTGGGGCGGTTGGTGGTTTTGGGATCCGGTCGAAAACGCCTCTTTCATGCCCTGGCTGGTGGGAACCGCACTTATCCATTCGCAGGCCGTCACTGAAAAGCGCGGTGCATTCGGCAACTGGACCCTGCTGCTGGCCCTCTCGGCATTTTCATTGAGCTTGCTGGGCACCTTCCTCGTGCGCTCCGGAGTATTGACCTCGGTGCATGCTTTTGTAACCGACCCGACCCGTGGCATATTTATCCTTGCCTACCTTGCCGTGGTTGTTGGCGGTTCTTTAACGCTGTATGCGGTGCGCGCACCCAGGATGATTTTGGGTGAAGGTTTTGCCGGTGTCTCACGCGAGACATTTTTACTGATCAATAACCTGGTATTCGCCGTCATGGCGGCCATGGTGTTGATCGGCACCCTGTATCCGCTGCTCATCGACGAGCTCGGCGCCGGCAAGATATCGGTTGGCCCCCCATATTTTGGATTGCTGTTCAGCTGGTTGTTGGTTCCCCTCGTGCTTACCTTGCCGATCGGTATTTACGCCAGGTGGCAACAGGACGACGCCAACAGGTTAACCAGTAGGGTCGTCTGGCCATTTTCAATATCGCTGCTGCTTGGCATGAATATCTGGATTCTGAAACCCGGCATCGGCTTTGTCGCCGCCGCTGGTGTTACAGGTGGCGCCTGGGTCATCCTTGGCAGCGTGTTTTATGTGGGTCACTTTCTGCGCCAGAAAAAGACTTTCAAGCTACCGGCAAGCATACTTGCCATGACACTCGCGCATGTGGGCCTGGGCATATTCATCGTTGGCGTGAGCCTTACCAGCACCCTTAGCGAGGAAAAACACATACGCATGGAAGCCGGTGACACACTTCAAATGTCCGGTTATACCTTTGAGTTTCTTGGAACCGGCATCGTTCAGGGCCCGAATTACATAGCTGATCAAGGCGAATTCATCATCACAAGAGACGGGCGGGAGGTGACACGCCTGTTCCCACAGAAACGTCAATACTTCAAGCGCGGCAGCATCATGACCGAGGCGGCCATTGACCCCGGTTTTACGCGTGATCTTTACATATCATTGGGCGAACCCCTTGATAGGGTTGGTAGTGCCTGGGCCGTGCGTATTTACCACAAACCTTTCATTCGCTGGGTGTGGCTGGGTGCCTTATTGATTATGGCCGGCGGGTTTCTTGCCGCCGCAAACAAACGCTATCGCCGTAAAATGCATGCCAAAAAACCCGTTCAGGCAGGTCCGAGAGGAGTGCCCGCGTGATGGGATTTACGTTAGCGGAGGGGAGAGCAGGGCGGTGAGCTAAACTCACGCCCTGATAAGCTTCGACTTTCATGAGGATGTTTTGGGAAGAAACTTATCAGGACGCAACGATATTTTAAATGTTACGACCTGTGTGAAAATGATCTATGTCAATTAAGAAAGTGATTGATGTCAATTATTGATCATGTTTCATGATCTTTCTCAACCTTGCCCTTAAGCGTGCTACCGAATCAGCTGAAATATTTTGGGGAATGGTGCGACTGGCGCCACCCGAAGGCAGGCTGCATTTATGACAGGCAATTGTCGATCAGCGGATTCGGCTTGGCAAAATAATCCAGGGCATCAAGATTTTTCAGGGTGATCTTGCTGCCGTGCACTTCCACGCCGTACTTTTTCAGCTTGGTGAAGGCGCGGGAGAGGTATTCAGGGGTCATTCCGAGGAGTGCCGCCAGTTTTCTCTTATCCTCGGTCAACTCGACGACATTGACATCCCGGTGCTGCTCGTGTGCGCTGATCAAATAATTGGCCAGCCTTTCAACGCCCGATCGAAGCCTCGAATCCTTGAAGCACTTGATAACTGTTCGGTATCGCTCTGTTAGTTCCATGACCATCGCATATGCAAAAGCCGTGTCTTCCTCCATGATATTGCGCAGGTCTTCGCCCGAAATCATCAATATACTGGACTCGCTCAATGTACGCGCTGACAACAGGTAGACGGCATTTTCCAGGGCGGCAGAAAGATTGAAAGTGGAATGCGACCTGAGCAGGAACATCGTGGCTTGGCGGTCCTGCGAACTGCCATACATCTCAACCGTGCCGCCGATGAGTATATGGAGGAAATCGGCAGGGTCGCCCTCCGAGACCAATTCAACATTGGCGGGAAACTGCATCAGTATCGCATTCTGAACCAGCTCGCCCAGGTGATCATCGCTCATCGTTGAAAAGAGCCGAATCTCACGTATCGCCTGTAAAACTTCTTCTTGCATCTCTCTCTTCCTCGAACCTGCCTAATTTATGTGATAACAGTCTTCATTTTCGAATGGTTCTTAACCGCTTGGTATCTGCAAGCTTTATGGTATGGCCTTTGACCTTGATAAGGCCGTCCTTCTTGAACTCGCCCAACAGCCTTGAAACAGTTTCCGGCGAGGTTGAGATCAAGTCTGCGAGTTCCTTCCTGGAGATGGTCAGTTCAAACGGGTTGGAGCGGTAGACCATGTTCTTAAGGTACAAAAGTAATTCCGCAAAGCGCGCGTTGACGTGTTTCTTTGTCAGGGAAAATATCCGGCCATATGACCTGGTTAACTCGTCATTCAACATTTCAATGATGCCCCTGGCGAACCCGGAATTCTCAACAATCATCTCCCTGAAGACATCGATGCCTATCATGCAAACCCGCGCGTCGGTCAGTGCTTCGATCGAAAAGGGTGTAACCGCCCTGCCATATAACATTTGTATGCCGATGTAGGCCCCTGGTTTGGCTATACCGATGGTTGTGACTTCGTCCTCGTCCTCGAGGTACAACTTCACAAAACCATCCAGCACATAGATGACGTGTGACATGAGCATGCCCTGTTTGCTGAGCAATTCACCATGCTTGAATGCCAATTCCGTGTGTTGCCCGCTGACCCTGAGCATTTGTTCATGCGTCAGTTGCTTGAACGCTTCTGATTTATATGTGCAGGTTCGGCAATCCATTCTAGGTCCCCTAGTCTTTAATCGGATACGTTTGTATGCGTATCTAACGCTAAAACGCAGCAAAACCGGTAGGCGAGAGTGCTTGCCGATCAGGGGCTTCCATGCCAACTTCTGCAGTGTAGACCGTTTGGCCATTAAAAAAATTGATGTAAATCAATTAAATTATTGAGCTGTACAACATCACCAGCATCACAATTGAAAATATCCAAGCTGATCAGTGATGCTGTTTTCCATGCCGGTACATTTATCGATGCTCAAAATCAATTAATACAGGGCAAGCGTCTGCATGAAGTTTTTCAGTGATTTAATGGCAGTGGAAGGCCAGTATCTCTTCGCTCTCAAGATCTACAACGTATGCATCCAGGCACCCCTTCGTTTCACGACCCTGGGTATAGACATACATGACGGTGGGTGTATCGCCATACAAAACGATGCCAAGGACCGCTGTTTGCAGAATCAAATCGGGGGCGCCATGGTAGTCCACCAATTCAGCGGCTTTCTTGCCCACCCAAATGCTGGGCTCGCCCTTGGGGTGAGGTGGACGGAAATGCGCGGCTTGCCCGGCTTGCCCGGCCTGCCCTTTGTGTGTCGCATCTGAATTAAAAACAAAAATATTGTCAAGCGCCACACAACCTAACAAAAGTATGAACAAAGCAAACAGCATATTTGGATAATGCCGCACGATCTGCCCCTTCGAATAATCGATATTCTGAGCGTGAAGACAAAGGCTCAAAACAGACGCAACAATTAAGCCGGAACTGGATAAAAATTTGTCCTGACTTGTATTAAAAGTATAGTTTGCGCGGGAGGAATTTGCTGCCAGATGAAAGGGGGACTATTCAACCTTCAGGGCTGCGTAATACGCAGCAAGATCTGCCAGGTTCTGCTCGTCAAGGTCTTCGAAAAACCACAGCATCATTTCCGCTTTTTCGGAGCGCTCACCTTTCTTGATAAGCTTCATCTGCTCAAGCAGGTAGGCTTCATCAAGACCGGCAAGCCGGGGGTATTCCTCATCACCCAAACCGTCCTCACCATGACAGTCAGAGCATTCGCCGCGCAGTTCGTTGCCCCTGGCGGGGTCGCCGGCGGCGTGGGCAGTTGAGATTGTCACAAAAAAAGCAAATAACAGCGCTATAAATGTTTTCATGATCGGTTGTTCAAGCTTATCCAGTGCCCGATGTTATAATCATTGGTTTAAAATAGAAACAATAAACGCAAACATCAGTGATGAATGAATCAATCAGTTAGTGATCCGCTAATTGGGACAAGCTGAACGTGATGGGCTTTTTGTTTATAAAGCCGAGACAACAAAATCGAAGGGCGTGTAACCAGTGCTAAACGAAAAAAAAATAATCGTAGTAATGCCGGCATACAATGCTGCATCCACTCTTGAAAAAACCTATCGTGAAAT
>JBFFWN010000253.1:0-4894 GCA_041570235.1 Lysobacterales bacterium
CGTGAAAAAGACGTTCTGGGACAAATTCAAACGCGCCCGCTAAGCCATCCGCTCTACATATCATTCAATAAATCTTTCCGGGTGAAGCATTTCACCCGGAGATTCTGCGTTCCATCTGTTAAAGGCCGGTTCGAAAGTTTGAAGAGTCTTCCGGGTTAAACACAGGCACTCATCAACACTTCCAGTCTGTCATCTGGCAGTAACATGCCCTGGTCTATATCAAAACAGGACAAAAGATTGACCAGAATAGCCTGCGTATGCGGGAATGTGCGTTGCTGTTTTTCAGGCCGGGGCCTGATGCTGAACATATGCGCCTGGTCGATACCGTACTGCTGATTGGCAAATGATGTATCCAGGGTTCTCACCGTGAATGCATGGGCGCGTGTGGTCTTGTGCAAATGAGGGCTGATCGCAGTATTGAATGCGCGCAAGGCCCGGTCGTCCAGGTAATTCAGAAAATCCCAGAACAGACACAGGTCGAAACGCGTACCCTTTGGAAACGCGAATGACTTTTTCAGGTGATCAGCCATTTCGGCTTCCGTGGTTTCTTCCATCTGCATTTGCAAAACCGGATCGCTGTACATCGCGGCAAAATGCAAGCGGCATCTAAACTGGGAGAAAAAACTGACGGTTTCAGGCAAAGCCGGACCGATCTCAAGCACAGACAAACGTCTGTGTGGATCGATCCGTTTAACCAGCGATGGAAACAGTAGCGTTTGCTGGTTTCGTGACACTGGCAACCTGCCAGGTGGGTGTCTCACACCTGGATTGCCCGAAACAACAGTATTCAATTTATCAAACTTCTTTGTTTAATTGCAGATTCCTGCAACGATCAATTGCTGGACAAAGAGTAACCCTTGCTTTCCTTGACCTTGTCCGTGGCGACAACCTTTGGTTTCTCGGTGGTCTTTTCGGCGGTTTGTTTTACAGGTTGCGCCAATACGGGTTTTACCGGTTCACCCGGGTCCATATCGATGCTGCCCTTGAAGATCGCACCATCCTCCAGTGTCATCCTGGGTGCGACGATATTGCCATGGACGTTTCCTGATCGTGAAATCACCACCTTTTCCATTCCGTTCAAATCGCCACGGACCTCACCGGAAATTTTGATCACCTTTGCCGTGATATCAGCATGGACACGACCACTCTGACCGACATCCACCTGGTGGCCTTCCAACTTGATTTTGCCGTCTACCTTGCCTTCGATGATCAGGTTTTCATCACCCGTAATTTCACCATTGATGTGAATACCCGGACCTATAACGGCCGCCCTGCCACTGCTGGCCGGCGTACTGGGCGTGGAGGCAACGCTTTCCTGCGATGACGTCGAAGGTGCTGGCTCAGGCTTATTGCTTCTGTGTTTTTCAAACATGGGACAAATTCCAATTACTTGTTTAATCTGGCTTGCAAGTCTAGCAGGAATATTGATTAAAGACTTAACAGTAGAATACGATTTTTGCACTTTTTAGCACATTTTTTTAGCTGACGCGGCCAAATACCGGTTTTTGCACTGTCGATAACCACTTAATCTGTTTGTGTTAAGGCCTGCGTCCAAGTAAATTGTCGTGGTTGAATAATGAAGTGTCCGAAAGCATGCCCAAATTATCCTCGCGCCTGGTCCTGGTCCTTGCGTTACAGGTCATCAGCCTCCCCGCAGCAGCATCTGAGAAACTGGCTATCGTCGGCACACAGTTCAGCTCATTCTTCCATCAACTGGTAAATGACCGCGGCTATCCGGGCGCTGCTTTTGCAATTGTCAGGCGTGACCAGGTTTTACAGATGGGCACCCATGGCTATACCAACACGAAAAAAACCCGGAAAGTGGACACACAAACCACCTTTCGCCTGGCCTCGGTTTCCAAGACATTTGCCGCCGGAGCGGTCGGCCTGCTGGTAGCGGACGGCACTTTGAGCTGGCAGGACCCGGTGGTGCGGTATGTTCCTGATTTCAAAATTTCCGGCGACACCACGCAAATCCAGATACAGCACCTTTTGGGTCAAAGTACCGGTTTGATGCCACATGCCTACGATAACCTGCTCGAGCACGGCAAAAGCATGGATATCATCTGGAAACGAATGTCCGACCTGCCCTACATGTGTCAACCCGGTTCCTGTTATGGCTACCAGAACAGTGTTTTCAGCCTGGTGGATCCAATCGTCGAGTATGCCGCATCCATTCCGTATAACGAGCTTGTGGAGCAACGCATTTTCAAGCCACTGGAGATGGCCAACGCCTCGCTGGGCTACGAAGCATTTGTTGGTAATCCCAACCACGCCGAACCGCATGCAAGATCCCGGGATAAATGGAAGACCGTGGCGGTTCAACCCAATTATTACCGCGCCTCACCCGCAGCAGGTGTTAACGCAAGCATCACGGACATGAGCAAGTGGGTTCAGGCTCAGCTCGGCAACAAACCGGATGTGCTGCCAGCGGATATGATTGCAGATCTATACCAGCCCAGGGTTAAAACCCGGCGTGAACTCTATCGGAAACAATGGAAAAGTCTCCTCAGCGACGCGCACTATGGCCTCGGCTGGCGGGTATACCAGCTTGGTGATGAGCAAGTCGTTTATCACGGCGGCTGGGTTTCGGGTTTCCGTGCGGATGTCGCATTTTCACCCCAAAGTGACCTGGGCATCGTGATATTGATCAATGCGGAAAGCAGTGGAATATCGGAGTTAACCACCCGTTTCTGGCAGTTGGCACTGGCCCCGTAATCGGGCTAAAGCGACCCGGGACACTGATTTCTGATATATTCCACACGACTGCCGCGACTGCAGACCTCAAACAACTTATTGAACTTCAGACTACAGGATTTTCAGCTATGCCCTCATTTGATGTTGTTTCAGAAGTAGACCACCACGAACTCAGTAACGGCGTTGACCAGGCCAACCGCGAAGTTACCACCCGGTTTGATTTCAAGGGTACCGGTTCAAAGTTTGAACTGAATGACCTCGTCATCAACATGCACACCGAATCGGACTTCCAACTGCAACAGATGTACGACATCCTTTGCAACAAGCTGGTCAAACGCGGTATCGACATCGCCTGTCTTGAGAAAGGCGAACCCGTGATACAGGCCAGAACCGCCACTCAGTCGATCAAGGTTGTCGAAGGCATCGAAACACCGGTGGCCAAGAATATGATCAAGCTGATCAAACAAAGCAAGGCCAAGGTTCAGGCTGCCATCCAGGGCGATCAACTGAGAGTAACAGGAAAGAAGCGCGACGACCTGCAGGAGGTCATCGCCTTACTCAAGGGCGCCGAAATCGAAACACCGTTGCAGTTTAAAAATTTCCGCGATTAGATCCGGGCGCAGGCTTTCAATCGGCACAGGCCAGCCACCACTGCTCAGGATTGCCAGTCCCTTGGGTCAATGCGGTAATAACATTTGAGCACTTCGAAAAGCTCGGCATGATATTTGGCCATTCGCACGGGCTTTTCGAAAAACGTTTCGGTTGAAACCGCAAAGAATTCTGCCGGGTTGGTCGCACCGTAATGATCCATTAGTGAACGTTTGCCCTTCCACGCATCTTTTTGCAGTTCGACAAACTCTTCAGAAAGGGTGCTGGCCCAGGTTCTAAGACAGTTGGCCCCAGCCAAAATCGGCGCGCCATTGGTGCTGCCCGATTCGCTGTCCAGTTGATGCGCAAATTCATGCAACACGACATTTTGACCATCGATGAAATTCATCGCACCCTGCAGGACATTGTCCCATGCAAGGATCACCTTGCCATTGCTCCATGACTCACCCAACAGGTTTTTCCGTCCCTCACTGACAATACCATCCGCCCCGCCCTGGGATCTCTCCACCACGAAAGCACTGGGGTAAACGATGATGTAACGCAGGGCCGGGTAAACACCGGTTTTACGGTTGACCAGCAACATGCAGGCTTCTGCCGCGATGGTGACACGAATCTCATCGGTAATCTCAAGGTCTCCTGCTCCACTGAAGTGTTTTTGATGCAAAAACTGTTTGATCAATCGGCGTAATTGCAGTCGCAATGGCATCGGCAGACCTTTATAGACGGCGATGTTGCGTTCAAGGATGGTGATCCACTCTTCAGGAAATGGCGCAGCGAGTGCTTTTTTCAGGCGGTAACGCGGCCATACCAGGGCCACAGCCATTGCTGTCAAAGCCAAACCCACGAAAATCCAATAGCCCATTTACACCCGCACCTGTTAACAAATTGACGGCCATTGTAACCGACGTCATTCGAACAAGGGAGATAGGCTACCTGATGACTGCTGTCTCTCTTGCAAGGCGCAGGGCGCAGCCAGGCATCAAAGGCGCTGCGGCATTCGGATATGCTGAGTTTTGCTGACCCGGTTGCACTGATACATTCGGAAATTTTTACCCTGACACCAAATTCCCTGTATTCAGGTAGAGCAAACGCCACCAGTGTCGCGACAACCACGATATAAGGCAAAGCCGATGACTTTGCGTTAAAATTACCAGCTGCCTTTTTGGCTCAAACCGAGGAGTTTAAACTATGAAACCTACACTGCCGCTGGCGCTTGGAATTGCGTTGGCCCTTACCGTATCAGGCTGCTCTGAAAGCACTTCAACTGAAGTCGCGGAATCAGCACCACAACCCACAGCGGAAGTGGCTGAAACCACCAATCCTGATATGGCAAACCCGTTCTTCGCCGCAAGTGATTTATACATGCATTACCCGCCTTTCGACCAGATCAAAAATTCAGATTACGTCCCCGCCTTTGAACGCGGCATGGAGGAGCAACTGGCTGAAATCGAAGTCGGCCAAATGGAGTTGCTGAGGGATTTACTTCAAGATCTTCGGGATGTTGAAGAGGCAGATGGCTCATTGCTAGACAACACGCTCGTGCTTTACGGCTGTCACATGGGAGACGCGAACATTCACAATAACTCCA
>JBFFWN010000254.1:0-4888 GCA_041570235.1 Lysobacterales bacterium
AGGTCCTTCAGAGACCTTACAAAACATGGATGTTTTGGAAGAGCATACAGGGACGTACTTGCTGCGTGTCTCTGAAGGACCTACCCATGCGGCCGCGGTTCCGAAGAAGAACCAAACAATCCTAAATTAACAAGACTTCCAGAGTTTCAAGCAGGTTCTTTGGTTACGGCAAGTTTTTGACCCACCTTAACTGGATCACCCGCACCAAGGCTCGCGACGCCTTCAACCGTGCCAGGAGGCATCAACAGAATCACGGTGGAGCCCATATTGAACCGCCCCATCTCATCGCCCTTGGATAAACAGATATCCTTGCCGGAATAACCCGTCACGGTCACATCCTTGTTCTTGTTGGGCGTAACCTCACCAGCCCAAACAGTTTCGGTGCTTGAGACCAGCATCGCACCTACCAATACCATCACCAGCGGACCAAAATCGGTCTCGAAGATTGCAATGACGCGTTCGTTGCGGGCAAAAAGGTTAGGAATCTTGCGTGCAGTGTATGGCGCGACTGAAAAAAGCTTTCCGGGTACATGGATCATGCGTTGCAGTTGGCCGGTCAATGGCATATGTATCCGGTGGTAATCCCGCGGTGACAGGTAGATGGTGGAAAAGAAGCCATCCACCAGCTTTTCGCAGACCGGATCGCCAGCCAGCAGGTCCTGCAGGGTGTAGTCCTTGCCCTTGGCCTGCAATATACGGTCTTTCCTTAAAGGCCCGGTTTCGCTGATGCGTCCGTCACAGGGTGAAAGAAATGCATCGGGTGAAGCATCGAAGGTCCTGACGCCGGGTTTCAGTTCACGGGTAAACCATGCATTGAAGCTGGGGTAATCGTCGGGGTCAGGTGACAGGGCTTCTTCTTTATTGATACCTGCCAGACGGCTGATCAGATGAATCAATCCGTTTTTTACCCATCTCACCTCGCTACGCATCAGCGCGTACACGATGCGTGAGAGGAAGTGCTGCGGCAAAATGTACTGGATGCCGGCCATCAGTCGTTCAAAAACAGATTTCATGCAATAGACCTTTAATTGGGAAAAGACCACACCATATCGATAGTAGTCAACTATAATGCCTGCCGGCAATCTTCACCCATATATTGCATCGTGGGTGTACATAATCAAGAGGTCATTGTATGCAAACTGCTGAAGACTGGCTCACATTTTGCGCCGGTAAAATGGAAAAGGCAGGTCTGTTTTTCGGTCATGGAACCGATAACGCAGAGGATGAGGCCGCCTGGATGATTCTGCATGTGCTTGATGCGCCCCTGGACGGCAGTTTTCAAAACTGGGATGTGGTGTTGCTCGAATCGCAGTCAAAGGCGCTGGAAAAGCTATTAGCCCGCAGGATTAACGAGCGACTGCCACTGGCCTATTTGACCGGTGAAGCAATGTTTTGCGGGTTGAATTTTTTCGTTGGACCCGGAGCACTGGTACCGCGTTCGCCACTGGCCGAGCTGATCGCGGAGCAGTTTGCCCCCTGGGTGGACCTGGCTGAAGGGGGCAGGGTTCTGGATATGTGTACCGGTGGCGGTTGCATCGCGATTGCCATGGCAAAGTATATGGACAAATGCGAGGTCGATGCGGTTGACCTGTCGGTCGATGCGTTGGAAGACGCTGCCCGGAATGTCGAACGTCACGGCGTCGCTGATCGAGTGCGACTGGTGCAGTCGGATCTGTTTACGGAGTTGGGTGGCGTTAAATATGACCTGATCGTCAGCAACCCGCCTTACGTTTCCGCCGAGGTTTTTGAAAATTTGCCTGCTGAATACCGCGCTGAACCGTCGGGAGCACTGGTATGCGGTGAAGATGGACTGGATATTGTCCTCAAAATATTGGATGCTTCACCAGGGTATTTGAAACCGGGCGGAATCCTCGTGGTTGAGGTGGGTGAAAGCGCTGAAACCCTGGTGGGTCTCCTCCCCTGTGTGCCATTTTTATGGCTGGAATTCAGCAACGGCGGAGACGGTGTTTTCCTGTTGGAGTATGAACAATTAATTGCATGTCGCTCCGATGTGCGCAAAATCCTGGAGCAACGAGAAAATGTCTGATAACACCTTTGGACGCCTGTTCAGAGTGACCACCTTTGGCGAAAGCCACGGCCCTGCCATTGGCTGTATTGTCGATGGTTGTCCACCGGGCCTGCAAATTGATGCAGATGACTTCAGGCAGGACCTGTCACGTCGCGCGACGGGTAAAAACCGGCATATGTCACAACGCAAGGAAAAAGACGAAGTACAGATCCTTTCCGGCGTATTTGAAGGCAAGACTACCGGTACACCGATTGCATTGGTGGTTGAAAACACCGATGCGCGTTCCCGTGATTACACGGATATTGCAGAGAAGTTCCGGCCGGGGCATGCCGATTTAACGTATTGGAAGAAGTATGGGTTCCGTGACTACCGTGGTGGTGGCCGATCCTCTGCGCGCGAGACGACCATGCGGGTTGCAGCCGGCACCATCGCGCGTAAGTACCTGTTTGAACATTTTGGCATCGAAATTCAGGGCTGGCTCGCACAGTTGGGCCCGATTCGCACCGACCATGTTATGGACATGGACAATATCGAAAAAAATGCATTTTTTGCACCGGATGCCAGCATTGTCGGGCAATTGGAAGACCACATGGATAAACTCAGGAAGTCGGGTGACTCCTGTGGAGCGCGTATATCCGCGGTGGCCCGCAACGTGCCCGCAGGTCTTGGTGAGCCCGTCTATGGCAAGCTGGATGCAGACCTGGCAACGGCGATGATGAGCATCAATGCGGCAAAGGGGGTGGAAATCGGTGCAGGATTCAATTGTGTTGATCAACTGGGTACCGAGCATCGTGATGAGATCACCGCAGATGGCTTTTTGAGTAACCATGCCGGCGGTATCCTGGGTGGCATATCCAGTGGCCAGGATGTGTTGGTCAGCGTTGCCTTCAAACCCACATCCAGCCTGCGTATTCCCTGCCGCAGTATTGATATACATGGCAAGGAGGTTGAAGTGGTGACCAAGGGGCGTCACGACCCGTGTGTCGGCATCAGGGCAACACCGATTGTTGAAGCCATGCTGGCACTTGTATTAATGGATCATGTGCTTCGACAAAGAGCGCAAAATGGTTGAGCCCCGGGTATTCCGGGCAAATTTAAAGGAATGGAATTGTGAATAGCGAAAAACTAAACATAGCAGTGGTTGGAGCAACGGGCGCGGTCGGTCAGGCCATGCTGTCGATATTGGTTGAATACGGTTTTCAGAAAGCCAATGTCCATGCCCTGGCGTCCGAAAAATCGCTGGGCAAAAACGTCGAATTCGGCCATCGGACACTTGCTGTCGAGGTGCTGGATGATTTTGATTTCAGCGGTACCGACTTTGCCCTTTTTTCCGCTGGCGGCGGCACCAGCCTTGAACATGCCCCACGGGCGGCGGCGGCCGGTTGCACGGTCATCGATAATACGTCTGCGTTCAGACGCGACCCGGAAATTCCGCTTATCGTGCCGGAAATCAACGGTGACCTGCTCGAAAACCTGGAGGCGGGCAGCATCATTGCCAATCCCAATTGTTCCACCATCCAGATGCTGATCGCCATCGCGCCTATTCATGCGATTGCCGGTATAGACCGTATCAATGTTGCCACCTACCAGTCGGTATCAGGTGCGGGCGCCAAGGGCTTGGAAGAGTTGGCGCGCCAGACCATGGACAGGCTCAGTTTCAAGGATATCAAGGCCTCGGTCTTTGCACAGCCTATCGCTTTCAATGCCATCCCGATGATCGATACATTGCAGGAAAATGACTACACCCGTGAAGAGATGAAACTGCATTGGGAGACCTGCAAGATCCTCAGGGATGACGCAATCGCAGTCAATGCAACTGCCGTCCGTATTCCGGTGTTTTACGGTCATTCGGAAGCGGTGCACCTGGAGACCAGCAGAGATGTTGAAATGGATCAGGTACGCGCGGCCATGCACAAGGCCCCGGGCCTGGTACTGGTGGATTCGGTTGAACCCAAGGATCAGGTCACCGCGGTCACGCATGCAGCCGGTAAGGACGATGTGTTCGTCAGCCGCTTACGTCGTGATCACACACATCCGCGTGGGATAGATATGTGGGTGGTGGGTGATAATGTCAGAAAAGGGGCGGCACTGAATGCGGTCCAGATTCTGAAAAAGATGGTCGATGGCAAAAAGTCTGTGGAAACCTGAGGCAAGCAAAAGTACACTCGTGTCAACCAGTGCTAAAATACAGCCCGGCTGATCGTCAAGGAATGACAGGGGAAACCATGAACAAATTAATTCAATGGACAACACTTCATTTGCTGGTCTTTTTCAGTCCGGCATTGTTTGCCCTGGGCCTGGGCGGCGCAGATGTGCAATCTTACCTCGATCGCCCCCTGGATGTCAGGATTGAACTGATCAGCAATTCGAGTGAAGAACTGCAAAGCGTGACGGCGGGACTTGCCTCAGCAAAGGACTTTGAGCTGCTGGGCATGAGCCGTAATGCCATCACGGCACCACTCGAATTTGAACTGGTCACAGATGCTGCGCAACCCTATATCCATATCACCAGTCAATTGAACGTCAGCGAACCCGTTGTGCAGATTCTGGTTGAGGTGATTTGGGCCAGTGGAAGAATGCTGCGCGAATACACCCTGTTCCTGGATCCACCAACGTTTGAGTCACCGGCGCCGCCTGTCACCGTGAACACCGCGCCCAGGGCTGCCGCCATGCCGCCTGAACAAAAGACAACCGCTGCCGTACAACGCGCACCCGTAACACCCGAGCCTGAAACACAGCCCGAGCCTGAGGCGCAGCCCGAGCCTGAAACACAACCCGAGCCTGAGGCGCAGCCCGAGCCTGAAACACAGCCCGAGCCTGAGGCGCAGCCCGAGCCTGAAACACAGCCCGAGCCTGAAG
>JBFFWN010000255.1:0-4883 GCA_041570235.1 Lysobacterales bacterium
GCTCGCCAAACGTGTTACGTTCCATGCGGACACATTCAATACACCAGTCGGCATAAAAATCCAGCATCGCCGGCTTGCCGGCCTGGTTGGCCTTTGAAACCGCAGCCTGCAGATCATCCAGTGACTTGATGCGCTCAAACGCGACGCGCTCGACCGCGCTTGACTGTCCTTGCGAGAGTACGTTTTTGAGCGGCTTCATCCAATCATCGCCGCCACTGGCTGCGCCAATGATTTCCAGCGCCCCCAGTAACAGCAACACCAGGCCGATCGACTTCCACAGCGAACGCCAGCCTGATGCACCTTCCGGTATTCGTTCGAGCGCACCCATGTATACACCGCTGGCAATCGCCAGCATGCCCCATAACAACAGGATCACCGGACCCTGCACAATGCGCTCAAGCATCCAGATGGCGAGCGCCAGCAGACCTATGCCAAACACGGCCTTGATCGAATCCATCCACGGACCGGCTTTTGGCACCAGCTTGCCGGCGGATACTCCAAACAGTATCAGTGGCAAGCCCATGCCCATTGACAGGGCAAACAACGCCGCACCGCCAAGAAACGCACTGCCTGAAGCACCAATTACAATCAGCGCGGCAGCCAACGGTGGCGCAACACAGGGTCCGACAATCAATGCCGATAAGAAGCCCATTACCGCAACGCCGGTCAGGCTTCCGCCCTTTTGCTGGTTACTGGCCTGGGTGAGGCGGGTCTGCATGCTGGCAGGCAACTGCAACTCAAAAAAGCCAAACATGGAAAACGCCAATGCTATGAAAATGGCGATAAAGAAACCCAGGATCCACGGGTTTTGAAACAGGGCCTGCAGGTTTTGTCCAAAAAGACCGGCCATGACGCCGGCAAACGTGTAGGTCAGCGCCATCGCCAGCACATAGACCAGTGATAACCAGAATGCCCGGCCGGTAGTCATATTCTCACCCTGGCCCGCAATGATGCCCGAGAGTATCGGTACCATCGGAAAAACACAGGGCGTGAACGCCAACAGGATACCGGCGATAAAAAATGCAAGTAAGGCGCCGGATGGATTATCGAGTAACATCCTTGCCAGCATATCCTGTTCCGAAACTTCCTCGTTTGGTGACTGTACCGGCACCGGGGTGCCGGGATCTGCGAACCTGTCCGGTTGAATACCTTCAGATGAAGCCGGTAAAGTCAGGTCCACGCTGGAGCTTTGCGGCGGGTAACAGATATCCCCGTCACGGCAACCCTGGTAATCGGCCTCCAACGTGAGGCTGCTTTCACCACCGGCAGGACGGTTTACCTGGATCGGAATTTCAACTTGACCAAAATAGACTTCAACAGGACCGAATTCCGGGTCATCCTTGATGACCCCTTTCGGAAGCTCAACTTCATGAATGTCAAAACCATCGCGTCCCACAATGCGAAATGCCAGCTTGTCGCGGTACAGGTAGTACCCCGGCTGTGCGGTCAACCGGACCAGGATGGTTCCTGCAGAATAACCGATCGCCTCGTATACAAAGGCTTCTGATGGCGGCAAGGCCGGTGCACCCGCGGCCATCGGCTGCGAGGCCATATCCTGACCCAATGTGGCCTGCTCAAGCCCGGCTCCAGTTGTGTTGAATACATCCGACAGGCTGGCGCCCGGTACCGCCGGCGGTAGCTTGACCACCAACAATTGCTCGGTTGGCGGATAACAGAAAACATCCTCCATACAGCCCTGCGAACGCATTTTCAGGCTGATCATGTCAAGACCCTGCGGAACTGAATCAAGAGGCAGTTTTATCACCAGGGACTCGTGATACTTGACCACCTCCTCACCCAGCAACTCATCATACTTGCGCTCACCCTCGGGTATCTGTGGTTCCCCCAGTACGACGCCCGGGGTTTCGGTCTTGAACGTCAGGAATTTGTTGTTATACAGATAATAACCGTCTGAAATGTCCCACCTGACCTCGATCTGATCGCGATTTCCAGCGTTTGCTGAAATCTTGAAAACCTCCCCAAAGTCCTTGATTTCATCAAACTCGATGGCGTGTGCCAGCAGTGGGGCCAAAAACAGCAGGCCGGGCAAAGCCAGCCTTGCTAACCAATTTGTATGTGTTTTTTTCATCATTCGCAAAAGCTTCATCAGGTGTACAAACCTCAACCGTGCCGCAATAGACGCCATTTACGGTCAGTAGTTTCAAAATTCTGGCTGCAAATTTTACCTGAACAACGCCAAGCGGGTTTGAGTTTTCTTGTTTAAGGCCTGGGACTTGATTATACTAACCGACCGGTCGGTCAGTTTTAAGGATTACACAAGGAATATGAATCAGCAAACCGAAGACACGATTATCTCCTCCAGCGGTGAACAAGCCATATTGGAAGCGGCAGAAAAGCTCTTTGCTGAAAAGGGGTTTGATGCTGTTTCAATGAGCGCAATTGCCCTGCTGGCCAATACCAGCAAACCCAATATCTACCATCACTTCAAAAACAAGAATGCGCTGTACCTGGCCATTGTAAAAAAAGCGGTTAGCCGCACCACGGCGCTGCTCGATGCGATTGAACAGGCCCCGGGTACATTTGCTCAGCACCTTGTTGATTTTTCACTCGGTCAGCTGAACAACATGCTCGAGAATCAACAATCCACCCAGTTGGTCCTGCGCGAAGCCCTGTCGGGCGGCTCGGAGCGAGGGCGGGAAATAGCCAGGCACGTATTCAGAGATGTTTTCTCCCGGCTGATCGGCCTGATCGAAAAGGGGCAGCACAAAGACGAATTCCGCAAGGACATTGATCCAACCCTTGCTGCGTTCATGATCATTTCCCTGAACTCGTTCTTTTTTCAGTCAAAGCCGGTCATGCAGCACATTCCCGAGGCCGCCTTCATCAATAATCCCGCGAATTTCAGCCAGGGCATCATGGACATTTTATTCAAGGGCGTGGTGAACAACGGGGAGACCAAATCATGAGTTTTTTCCCGCTACGTATTTATTCCGCTGCCCTGCTGGTGCTGCTGTTAGCTGCCTGCGGTGGTGATAAAGCCAACGAAAATGCCGGCCCAATTGCTGACAAAGCCATATTGATCGCCACCGAAACCGCCAACGTTATGGACCTGCCGGTCTGGTTGAAAACCGTGGGCGTGGTTCACAGTGTCTCAGCACCGACGCTGGCGGCCGAAGTTGATGGCCGTGTCACCATGGTTCACGTTGACACGGGAGACTCGATCGAAGTGGGACAGTTATTGGCAGAAACAGATACTTCCACCCTTGTTTTGAACCGAGCAGCGGCCAAAGCCGCTCTGGAGCGGTTGGAAGTCCATATTGCCAACGGGCAGCGCAGGGTCGAACGGTATGAGACGCTTTCCGCCAAAAACCTGTCGTCCCGGGCTCAACTTGAAGATGCACTCGAACAATTGGAAGCCTTTCGCGCAGATTACAAGGCAGCAGAAGCCCAGTTGGCGCTGGTTGAGGATTCCCTGGCAAAATCCCGCGTCCTGGCGCCCATATCGGGCGTTGTCCAACAGCGTATGATCGCTACGGGAGATTTCGTCAAGCGCGGACAGGCATTGTTTGAAATCACTCAACCGGAACTGCTGCAGGCCTGGTTACCGATCCCCGAGTCCGTTGCTCTGAAGGTACATATCGGCCAGCAGGCGAAAATATTCAGCCCTCTGATACCGGGAGAAACCATCCACGGAAAAATCACAGAATTGCAACCTTCTGTGGGCGGGGGCAGTCGCGCGATCATGGCCATTATTGACCTTGAGAACCCGGGCGACTTGCGGCCTAGCGCCACCCTGACGGGGGAAGTACTGGTTGAAACCCGCAAGGCGACGGTCATGGTGCCCAATATGAGCATAGTTCAACGCCCGGCCGGCAGCGTTGTTTATGTGATCAATGGTGACAGGGCCGAGGCACGACTTGTGACAACCGGCAGCCACCAGGGAACGCTGATCGAGATCCGGTCCGGTCTTAATGGAAACGAAATGCTCGCCACCGATGGCGCGGCATTTCTGACCGATGGCGCTGCCGTGACAATTCGGGAGCCACAAAGTTGAACTTACCTGAAATTTCCATAAAGCGGCATGTATTCGCCTACATGCTGTCGGCAGTACTGGTGTTGTTTGGCATAATCAGCTACAAGGACATCGGCGTAGACCGTTATCCGACCGTCGAATTCCCTATGATATCGGTGACCACCATCCTGCCCGGCGCCACCCCTGAGATTATCGATTCCAGTGTCACCAACCTGATCGAGTCCGTGGTCAACAGTGCCCCCGGCATCGATCATATCCAGTCCAACTCTTCACCCAGTGTATCGGCAATCAACATCCGTTTCGACATGGACAAAGATGTCAATGTGGCCTTCAACGAGGTCCAGGCACGGGTAAACCGTATATTGAAAGATCTGCCGGACGAGACCGAACCACCGGTGGTGGCCAAGGTGGAAATCGGCGCCCTGCCCGTCATGTGGCTGACCCTGACAGGCGACCGCACCATGCAGCAGTTGAACCAGTACGCCCGCAACGTGGTCAAGAAACGCCTTGAGACCATCAATGGTGTTGGCGAAATCCAGCTCGGCGGCGAACAGCGGCGAACCATCCGTGTAAACCTCGATCCGGCACGAATGAAGCAGCTGGGTATCACGGTGCCCGACGTGGTGCAGATGTTCAACAGGGAGCACCTGCGCTTGCCCGGTGGCTTCTTGATCAATGACAGCAAGGAAACCCTGCTTGAACTTGACCTGGAATACCATGAGCCCGCAGAACTTGGCGAGATGATTGTCTCTTACCAGGGCAGCGCACCACAGAAATTACGCGACTTTGCGACCATCGAAGACGGCCTGGCGGATTTTCGCCAACTGGCTCGCTTCAACGGCAAACCGGCTGTCGGGCTGGGTATTATGAAGGTCCAAAACGCCAATAC
>JBFFWN010000256.1:0-4865 GCA_041570235.1 Lysobacterales bacterium
ACCTGAGAAAACCCAGGAACCCGAGGTAACACAGGATTCAGAGGGTACCCTTGAAAGCGAGGGATAAGTTGACACACCATCCGGTCACGGCCGCGTTCAAGGCAGTTTTCAGTTTCTTTTCATCACTGAAAACGGCGATACCGCTGCTGGTCATTACCATCATTGTGACCATTGGTATCAGTCTTTTGCCAACTCCTGACCTGTTCAGATCGTGGTGGTACCTGGGCCTGTTGGGACTCAACGGCGTAAGCCTGACCTTTATCACCATCCTGCACATACCCCTGATCCTGCGGAAGAAGGGCCGCAACGCCCTGATCGGTGTCGTGGTCACGCACCTTGGTATCCTGATTTTAATCGTTGGTGCAATATACGGCGGCATGAGCGGTTTCAGGTACGAAGTCAGGGCCATAGAAGACGAAATGACCATCGTGCCCGGACTGCCCTTTGTTATTCACCTCGAAAAGCTGGAGGTTGAAGAATATCCGGAGGGTACCTTTGCACCGTCGAGCCAGCAATCCGCGTTGAAAAAAAAGCAGGACAGCCACATCACGCTGGTTAAAAATGGTCAACCCTGGGTCAGTTTTGTGGCCAAACCGGGGGCTCCCGGCTACGTTGACGGAATAACGGTTCTGCCCGCACTTAACGATATCGGCTGGACATTTGAGGTGATTATTACAGACGGGCAGGGCCGCCAGAAGATCATACCGGTCAAGCCCTGGTCCCCACCGGTATTTAACGTGGGGGAAAAACCCATGATGGTCCACAACCTGCTTGGGGAAGGCGAATTTACCGCGCAGCTGCTGACCATGAAGGATGCGGAAGTGTTGCCCGTCGGGGTAATCACGCAGGGCCACCCGCTGGAGATGGACGGCTTTAGCATCTCACTCGGGGACATCAGGCGTTACACCAGCCTGATGATCTACGACCGGCCGCATGCACCCTTATTGGTCACTGGTTGCCTGGCGATGATGTTTGGCCTGATTTGGCATTTTTATTTCCGGCACCGTGAAAGGGGCCGCAAGAAGGGGACATCAAGAGGGGAGAATGACACCCATGTATGAAATCGTAGAACAGTTGCTTTTTTACCTTACTATCCTGCTTTATGTTATTGCATGGGGATGGCATCTTCGTGGCTGGCAACTGGGGTCTGCCAAACAGACCGCCACGGCCATACGGATATTGTGGGTTGGTTGGGCAGTACATGTGTTTTTAATGGGCATACGCTGGTATCAGGCCGGGCATATCCCGCTGATTACCGCGTTTGAATTCGTGGTTTTCTTTGCCATGCTGGTGATCGGAGTTTTTCTTTTGTTTTCACTCAAAGAAAAAAACCGCATGCTGGGCGTGTTCCTGTTGCCGGTCGGCTTGTTTCTGATGTTCTATGCGACACTGCTGTCGAGGGATATCCAGCCTGAGCTGGCGATTTTCAACAGCCTGTTACTGAAGTTTCATGTTCTGACAACCTTGCTGGGTTACGCCGCCTGGTCCACAACGTTTGCCGCATCGATCAGCTTTCTGTACCTCGAGAGAAAAGGAAAGTCGTCGCCGGGACTGTTTGACCGGATGGCCTACAGGGCCGCATTTTTCGCTTTTTGTTTTCTGACCCTGGGCATCATCACCGGCGCATTATGGGGCGACCGCGTATTCGGCCAGCTATGGTTCTGGGATCCAAAGGAAACCTGGTCATTTATCACCTGGCTGATCTTCCTGGCCTACCTGCACGCCCGCTACACACTGGACTGGAAAGGCCGCCGTGCCGCGATACTCGCCATCATCGGCTTCCTGGCGGTAATATTTACCTATGTCGGCGTGGATTTCCTGTTACCGCAGATTCATGGTACGCAATCATAGACGCCAATTGCTGAATGCCAATTGCTGAATGATTAAACAGGCCAGTACCTGGCGATTGGTTTCCAGGGTGTTTTTGCAGAACCAACCAGGGCCAAGCGGCCTTACAATATTGCATACGCCGTCGCCCGGTTAGTTGTCAAGGTGAGTCTTTCTGCCAACCGGTGAAACTGGCATTTTCCTGCGTGGGCACCTGTCATTAGCAGGATGATGTGGCTGGCTAACAGTAAATGTTCAAAAATTTAATTGATCTACATCAAGTAAAACGCTGATACATGCCCGTATTTAGGCATAATTCCCCGCCTTCCTGATACCATTATCCTGGTTTAAAAGTTTTCTTTGCACTTAAGAGAAAGCGCTAAAAACACCCATGAACAATCTGGCCCGTTTCAAGTATGGAGTGCTGGCCTTCAGTTTCCTGATCGCTGCGGTGCTATGCGTGCCATTTGCAGATGCCGCACCAAAAATTAAACCCTCAGATCCAGTCGACAACAGTGATTTAAACAAAGATAAAAAAGTCGATTACGACGATCTTGTCATTTTCAGTCATAAATACCTCAGGCAGGAAGTCGATACCGTTGACTGGTGTGCGTTCTATGATGCAAGCAGCGGGACAGACCTGCTTTACGACCGCCAACCGACTTTTTACACCAAGCATTTCAATGAATTGTTGTTTTACATCAACGATTCCATGTGCCAATACAGTGACATTACCCAAGACAAACGGATAAATGCCAGGGACCTGATGGCATTCAGCGAGAAATATATCGGTGAGCATTTTTTACGGGTCGACTGGTGTGCGTTTCTCGAAACGGTATTGGAGGGCGACAACAGCCTTTATGGCTACCCGGTTGATTACTACCTGTCACACTACGACCTGTTGATGCTTTACATACAGGACCAAAATACGTGCATGGACGGACCGCCCCCTGTCGGCGGACTGGAGTTGAAGAACAACCCGCGTTCTCTCACCCGTATCGCCGCGGCACGTGATCTGACAGGTGAGTATTACGTTACCGATGCCAAGCTCGGATCCGTTTTTATTTACGATTCGAGCCTGTTGCCGGTCAGGGAGTTGAAGGGTCTGGCCACCCCGATGGGCATAGCAGTCAATGCTTCCGGTTACATGCTGGTAGGCAATGACAAGCGAAATAACGTGGAGGTTTACGACCCTGCCACCGGTGAGTTGCTGGCCACTTTCGGCCAGACTGAGATCGAGACACCCTCATCCATCATGCTGGACTCGCAGGGTAATATCTATGTAACCGATGCCGGCAGCAACACGGTCTATGTGTACGACAACACCTACAAGTTAATTACGAACATTGGCGAACCCGGCCGGGAAGCACACCAACTGCGCGGCCCATCCAACGCCCTGTTATCCCCGGACGAAAGCGAGCTATTCGTTCTGGACCGCCTGAACAAACGAGTCCAGGTTTACGACCTTGAGGGCAACTGGCTGAGAAGCATCACTTTTGGAGGCACGCAAGGCCAGGGCTGTAGTTGGTTCACAGGTAAATGTAAAATTCCGGGCGCCCCCGCCTTTACCCGCATACAGGGCATGGATTTCGACGATTCCGGCAGGCTCCATGTCCTTGATATTTTTCATGCTGCGGTATCCATTTTTGACCCGGGAACCGGAGAGTACCTGGGTGGTTACGGTGACTATGGCCTCGATAACGGGCAACTTAAATCTCCGGGGAGTTTGCTGGTTGAAGGATCCCAGGCGCTGATAACAGATGGCGGCAAGAACACAATAGAGGTGCTGGCTATTCCCTGAATGGCAACACAATGGCAACACAGTGAACTAAACGATGAGGAATAGAAAATCCATCCATGCCATATTCGGCTTGTTCATGTTGGCAGTGGCCACTGCCCTGGTCGCCTGGGCGCCGGAGGCAAGTGCGTATGACCTGTACTCAGGAAGCGATAAAGACGCCACGACGGGAAACTGTGCAAATTGCCATGGCGAATTCAATGGTGCTAACTATACCTCTTTGATGGATGGTTCGAACTGGAACGCCAACCTCATGAATGGGCATGCCGACAGTGTGTTAGGCACTGCCGATTGCAACGTCTGCCACGGGAGCGGCAAAAAAGGTGGAAACACCTTTCTTAACATTTCCAGTGGGGGGACGGGGTTGCCGGCGATAGGCTGCGTTGGCTGCCACGGCCGTGCCGAAGACGATATTCCAGGCAATCCGGAGCCCGCAGGGCGCGGCACTGGCGCCGGCCTACGCCAGCTGCACTTCAATGCCAACCTGGGGGGGTTTACGGACGAAAACAGTAGTCCCATCACCACCCAAATCTGTGCCGACTGCCACGCGGATGCGAATCCGGCAAATTATACACCGGTCGAGGAAAACGTATTACCGCCCTATTACCCGCTCGTTGACCTTTCACCGGTTGACGGTGTCGACGACAACTATCCGTTGAAGCCGATCGACCCCTGTAACGGGGAACCTGCTCCCCACAATGAGAATAAGTTTGGTGCTTTCGGTCTGGACCACGACGGCGATGGCCTGGTCGATTCCAACGACCCTGGCTGTGCGGGTAACATACCACCGGTTGCCAACGACGATTCCGATACGGTGGCCGAGGGCGGTTCGGTGCCGATCGACGTGGTGGCCAACGACACCGATGCCGACGGCACGGTGGATGCGACCACGGTGACCATCGTCACGGATGTGACCAACGGCAGTACCTCGGTCAACCCGACCACCGGCGTGGTGACTTACACCCACGACGGTTCGGAGACCACCAGTGACAGCTTCACCTACACGGTGCAGGACAACAACGGCGCGACCAGCAATACCGCCACGGTGACCATCACGGTAACGCCGGTCAACGATCCGCCGGTAGCGAACGAGGAGTCCGATACGGTGGCCGAGGGCGGATCTGTGCCTATCGACGTGGTCGCGAACGACACCGATGCCGACGGCACGGTGGATGCCACCACGGTATCCATCATCACGGATGTCACCAACGGCAGCACCTCGGTCAACCCGACCACCGGC
>JBFFWN010000257.1:0-4830 GCA_041570235.1 Lysobacterales bacterium
GCCACCGTGGCGCTTGCGGTCCAGCGCATGAGGAACGGCAAAAAGCTGCCGCCGCAATGGCAAAGAAACCAGGCGGAAGACCTGGTGGCCGTGGTATTTCCCGACCAGATTGCCTGCCTGGAAAATATCCGCGGCGCGCGTGAAATCCCAGATCATCCACTGGTTAAACAAACCGTCCATGACTGTTTGACTGTCACCATGGACATTGATGGTCTCGAGGACCTGCTGACCAGGATTTCTGATGGCGAGGTTGAAATCCGTTGCCTCGACCTGGTCGGGCCGTCACCGCTTTCCCGAGAGATTATCAATGCACGCCCCTATGCTTTTCTGGATGACGGTGAGGCTGAGAATCGTCGCACCCGCGCCATCGGTCACGACCCGGATGACCTGTCTTCTGCGGCCACTTTAAGCATTATCAGTGTCACGGCGCAAAAGCAGGTTCGTGATGAAAGCTGGATTCAGCCACGAAACGCCGACGAATTGCATGATGGTTTATTGCAACTGGGTTTTCTGACGCAAACAGAATACACCACTGGCGATTCCGTCTGTGGCGCCGCTGGCCAGGCACTGGGCTGGGGCAAGTGGTTTTCCGCCTTGCGGGAAGATTTTCGGGTATGCAATGTAAGCCTTGAGGCAGGCGAGAACGGTGCGCAGCATTGGTGGCTCGCATCCGAACGTTTGCCGGAATGGCTGGCCGTTCACCCTGACAGCAAATTCACGCCCGATCCGAGGGCATTTCTTCCAGCGAGCAACGAACAGGATGCTGAGCAGGCCCTTGTAGACCTGCTCAGAAGCCGTATGAGCGGCCTTGGCCCGGTATGTCGCGCCCAGTTGGCGACTGACCTTGCCGTGGACGAAAATCGCCTGCAGAGGGCCTTGCTCAGCCTTCAGAACCAGGGTTTCGCCATCCTGATGGATGATGCTGCAGTTGAAAACCTGTGGTGTGAACGGCGTCTGCTGGCCCGTATTCACCGTTATAGCCGGGAGCAGCGCAGAAGAGCGGTGAAACCCGTGACGCCGGCCGGTTATATGAATTTTTTGGTCAAATGGCACGCGATGGATGATGCGACTGCTGACCTTGAACAGTCGCTGTCGCTGCTGCAGGGTTGGTGTGCGCCTGCTGTAATCTGGGAGCACTCACTTCTGGCCAGCCGTTCAAGCGACTATTCTCCTGAGCAATTGGACCAGCGTTTTTTAAGCGGGCAACTGGCCTGGTTCAGGCCCATGTCGGTATCTGAGCAATCAACGACCATTGTTTCCGCCACCCCGCTGGCCATCGTGCCGAGGCGCGATATCTCAGATTGGTACAAGCCCGCTTCAGGTGATTTGGCAATACCGGACTCGTCTGCGGAAAAGGTATTCGGGTTGCTGCACAAACATGGCGCCATGTTTACCTCCGACCTTGAGCATGAAAGCGGCCTGTTGAGACCGCAGTTGGAACAGGCTTTGAAAGCCCTGATTGCAGCCGGCGCGGTTACCTCCGATGCTTTTTCGCCGCTGCGCTGGCTGTTGAGACCGGAGGCGCAGAAATTGCGGCGATCAAGACGTGCCGGGCGGCATGGTGTTAATTTGCCGGTGGGTCGCTGGAGTATTCCCGCTGGTGCTTTGCCGACCGAACATGATCCTGCCAGCCCCTCGCAAAACCAAAAACGCCTGGCGGTCATCTGTCACTCGTTGTTGCGCCGTTATGGTGTTGTATTCAGGGCGGTGATCCAGCGCGAAACATTATTGCCGCCTTGGCGTGAATTGCTGAATTACCTGCGCCGAATGGAAGACCGGGGCGAGGTTCGGGGCGGCCGTTTTGTCGATGGTTTTTCCGGTGAACAGTTTGCACTGCCGGAGGCTTTGGGCCTGTTGCGCCAGGCAAACGGAAAGGAAACAAAGCCGGTGTATACCGTGATCAGCGCCTGTGACCCGCTGAACCTTGGCGGTCTGATCATACCGGGTGTGAAAACTCCGGCATCAATGGGAAACCGCATTCTGCTTGAAAACGGTCTACCTGTGGCGCGTTGTATGGGTGATGAACTGGAGGAATTCAAAGGCATTTCGCAGCAGGCCAGCAGTGAGGCCAGGCAACGCTTGCAGGTGCTGAAGAGCTGGCCGCGCCCATCCATGAGACGGTTTGCAGGCCCTGCGACCTGAGTTTTCGGCAATCCTTGCAAAGCGCGTTTCAGCAATGGACAATCGTGAACCATGAGCATACGCAGCCACGCAGGCCTACATCCCCGCATTGCCGATAGTGTCTATATTGATCCTGATTCGGTTGTCATCGGTGACGTTGAAATCGGTGAAGGCAGTTCCGTCTGGCCAATGACGGTTATCAGGGGTGATATTCACCATATTCGTATTGGATCAAATACCAGTGTTCAGGATGGCAGCGTGCTGCACGTCACCCACGCCGGTCCGTTTAACCCGGATGGTTTTCCATTGATCATAGGTAACGAGGTGACCATCGGTCACAAGGTCATGCTGCATGGCTGCACCATCGGCAACCGGATTCTGATCGGCATGTCTGCCATTGTCATGGATGGCGCGGTGGTTGAAGACGAGGTCATTATAGCCGCCGGAACCCTGGTTCCGCCTGGGAAAGTGCTTGAAAGCGGCTACCTGTACATGGGTAATCCGGCGCGACAGGCCCGACCTTTGAAAGAAAGCGAACTGGCGTTTTTTAGCTACACCGCCAAGCGTTATGCTGACCTTGCTGCCCGGTACCGCCAGGAACAGGCTCCTTAACCGGCGTATTTCGTCCTTTTCACAGCAAAACCTGGCATACCCTATACTTGTCAACAAGCGGCATCAACGCGCAATTTTGAATGAGTATCTGCCAGAGAGGGGAATGCCATGACTTACACGGCCGTTTATAACAACAATTTTGGTGAACTTGGATGTTCCGTGGCGCAGCGCTGGCCCGAAAAGGACATCATTTCGGATAAAGGCAAGAAAAAGAGCACGCTTGGCCTGGCATTGTCAGGCGGTGGCTATCGCTCGGCCATATTCAATTACGGCATTTTAAAAGGCATACATCAACTTAATGCCATCAGGAAATTCGATTACCTGTCAGCGGTATCCGGCGGCTCATGGATTGCAACACCGTTTTGTATGACCAAGGCGCACAAGTGGTTTTTTGATGATATTCCCACCCATGCGAACCTGATCGAAGAAGGCTTTGAATCCTTTCTGGCCAACCCGCTAAGGCTCGCGCAGGAAGCGCTGCTGTCGAGGAAAAACGCCAATTACATCAGCAATATCTATGGCCGTCTGCTGACCAAGACCTACCTGCGTGAACATGGCCAGGATTCCCGCTACAAGGAGTTGTCAGATACCAGCATGATCAAGGACTACAACCGTCCGTTTCTGATCATAAACGGCACGGTTAATTTCAGGAGTCCAAACGGTTTCAGTGTTACCCAGGAGTGTTTTGAGATGAGCCGCCTGTATTGCGGTTCGAGGTCGTTGGGTTATGTGCCGGCCGAAGGCCTCAAGGCCACCAAGAGGAACCTGAGGGTCAGGGATGCGATTGCCATATCCGGAGCCGCCGTTGCCTATCATCTTCCTGCACTTGGCGGCGAGGTGACCGGTCTCGGTCTGAGTCGCGAGATCGTCAATTATGCAAAGCCTCACAGGCCGGATTTGGCTGATACGGACTGCCTGGATATCTCAGATGGTGGCCATTACAACAACCTGGGGGTTGAATCCCTGATCAATCGCGGATGCGGTCAGATCATCGTAGTGGATGCCGAACATGACAAGCAAAAACCGGACGAAACACACTCGGGGCAGGGCTATCATGGTTTGAGAACCCTGATCAAGCGCCACCATATACCCAACCCGATCGCAGAGAGCATGATCGATAAACTCGACCGTATCAATAAGCCATTGCATGTGTTTAACGGAGGTAATGGCATTCCGGATATCCTGTATATCAAGTTGAAATCATTTGATAAGTTTGATGACTATGCACGTGAAAAGGAATACAACCAGCGCGGCTTTCTGGAAAACATCTTTGACCGTGGCAGGTTTGCCTTCAACCCCCAGTTCAGTACGGCGAAACTGGATTACAACTTCATGGAGCATCGCAACCTGTCGAACCTTGGGCGTTTTATCATCGAATCCCACAAGGATGAGGTCGAGGCATTTATTGCCAGGTCGAGTTAACCGTTTGCGAGCGCCTGCAGGGCCTCGCCGCTCAGGCGGTATACCACCCAGCCATCCATGGGTCTTGCACCGAGCGATTGGTAGAAATCTATCGCGAGTTCATTCCAATCAAGCACGCTCCACTCAAAACGTTCGCAGTTGTTGGAAACTGCAATTTGCGCCAGGTGTTTAAGCAGGGCCTTGCCTGCGCCATGCTTCCTGTATTCTGGGGAAACGTACAGGTCTTCAAGGTAAAGGCCGTTTTTACCCAGCCAGGTGGAGTAGTTGTAAAAATAGATCGCATAGCCAATCGGCCGGTCATCCATGGTACAAATGACGGCGCTGGCCGTGGCGTCGGCTTGGAATAAGGAGCGTTCGATATCCGCTTGGCTGGCGACCACCTCGTGTTCGAGTTTCTCATAAACAGCCAGTTCCCTGATCATGTCCAATATCAGCCCCGAGTCATCAACAGTGGCCTGCCTGATTACGATATTGGACATGCAATTCTCCCTGTGTGTCTGCTGTTTTCAATTGAGCTTGATTTTATTCCGAAATCCGGTTTGACTGTGAAGATTATTTAAGCACCCAGAGCACACTGGGCTCGGGTCAACTGATTTTGAAGAGGTGATTATGAAAGCCTGTCAAAAACCAGCCATGATGATTACGGGTCTGTTGCTTTCATTCGCGTTGTTCGGC
>JBFFWN010000258.1:0-4743 GCA_041570235.1 Lysobacterales bacterium
CTGATCCTGATATTTTGAGATTTGAATATAGCTAATCGGCTATTGTTGTTTCAATTTTTGAATTTGTATTGACCGGTTTCACACTGTTGCTGGCTCTTGTGATAACCCGCCTGATCAGCAGAAATCACAATGTGCATGCCACTGGCCCTGACCATGACCGCACCGGTCGGTTTTTCCGTGGTATTGGCGTCCAATTCGAGTTTCTGAACGCCTGAACATCTAGTATTGACCTGCCCATACTCAAGTAGCGCTAATCCCCATATCTCAGCAGTATCCTGGATGATGGCCTATAATAATATCCACCGGCTTGTAAAATATTGGGGCAGTGAAGAGGAAATAGTTACCTTGCTTGAAGCTGAAGAAATCACTGCAGGTGAGACCCGCCAAAGGTTTTCCGTTCAAGCGTGAGGTTACCAAAAGCAAAAAATCGTTCAGAATGGCGCCATGGTTAGACAAACATGGTAAATTGCCAATTGTTAGCTACAAACAGGCGATAAGAGCATTGAGCAAGAATAGTCGCAAATCCCCGCTGCGAATCCTGGAGTCGGGTTTTCTGACGACTGGTGTAATTTTGCTCGGCGCTTTTTTTCTTATCCGCGCCTGGGGAGAATATCAAAGCCAATCAGATATCAATGCATTTGAGCAACGTCTCCATTTAAACGTAGTGTCCACTGCTAATGCATCGTCTGAAAGCAAAAATCCCGGCCTTTCAGACGAGCCGGATTACACACTTTGGTCCAGTAAACGTATCAATGATTATCATGAAAGCAATGCACAGCGTGATGATCCGCCCCTGGCCATCCTCAGTATCGATAAACTGGGTTTAAAGGTGCCGGTTTATAACGGCACCGATGAAATTAATCTCAACCGGGGGGCAGGGCGGATCAAGGGCACGGCCAGGGTTGATGCTCCCGGTAACCTGGGTATTGCTGCCCACCGTGACGGTTTTTTCAGGGTGTTGAAAGACGTGGAGATTGGAGACAGTATGGGTCTACTGACCAATCAGGGCGAAAAAGAGTTTGTGGTTTCATCAATTACCATTGTTGATCCCAAAGATATCAGTGTCCTTGCGCCGACTGACGATCAGACAATTACGCTAGTCACATGCTACCCTTTTTATTTCGTCGGTCACGCCCCAAAACGTTACATTGTTAAAGGTGAATTGATTTCTACCCAAGTCAACAAATCTTAAAGGAGATCATGACTATGACTAATCTAAAGTGCGGACTCGTTGCTCTTGCGGGCTTGGCTCTTTCTGCAAACATAAGCGCGACCGATCTGACATGTAATGACATTGAATTCAGTGAAGCGGCTTTTGATGTCTATGAGTTTGCTGACAAGGCGTGCCTGGAGATGGTTGAACGTAATGGCGGTGTTTTCGCAAAATCTACGGCCACGAAGGTTGTGCCCGCCGATGTTGCGCAAGGCGTCAGCACGTATCTCCGTTTCAAACATAACGACGGTTCAACGGGACCGAGACATAAATCAGTACTGCCGAGAAACTACCAGGTAATGCTTGATGACCGGCCTGTGAGACTGGCAGATATTAACCCGGGTCAGGAAGTGAACATTTATGTCGGCCCCGAATACTGGGTTTCTCTTGCAGCCGTTGAAGAAATGGTTGAAGAAGCGATTGTCGAAGAGGTCGTCGAAGAAATGGTTGTCGAAGAGATGGTTGAAGAGGAGCTTGAAGCAGAGCTGCCAACAACGGCTGGCCCGTTACCATGGCTGGCACTGTTTGGTTCTATGTTCCTGATCCTCGGTGGCGCATTACGTTTGTCACGCAAGCGGTAACAAAAAGGACCTGCTTGAGGGGTTGGCGCAAAGATGTGTTAGTCAGCATCTCCAGCCCATAAAATTAAGCAATATAAAGGCAGAGAGCGTTATTCATGCTCTCTGCCTTTTTTTTGCAGCATGCAGCTGAACCGGATCAGGACATCATATTCAGTCTGGGCGCAGTACTTCCTGCCACGTTCGCATCAGGCTTTCACTACGCCTATACGTACCAGTGCTGTCAGAAACAACATATTTGCAGTCCACACCAGGTGCACCCAGTAGACACGGGTTTTTACCCGGTCAGCAGAGGCAGCATCAGCGAAGCGGTTCCGAGCAACAGGAAGAACCCGCACATGTCGGTGATCGTTGTCAGGATCGGGCCGGAAGCGACAGCGGGATCAACCTTCAGAGACTTGAGGATAACCGGTACGGTGCCCCCGATCGAAACCGCCAGTATCGTGTTGATCGCCAGCGCCATGCCAACCACGAGTCCGAGCCAGCCGTTGCCCTGCCAGGCCCAGGCGACAATTGAAATAAGCAGACCGAGGGCAAGGCCATTGATGATTCCGATCACAACCTCCTTGCGCCAGACATAGAACAGGTCGGACTTATTGATAATGCCGAGTGACAATTCCCGCATACTGACCGCAACCGCCTGGTTGCCGGAACAACCACTCATGTCCGATATTATCGGTAAAAAAACCGCCAGGATAATCACCGCGCTCAGCGTATCCTGGAACTGGGCGATGACGCTCGCAGCAATGACATTCAGCACTACGTTAACCGACAGCCAGGACAGGCGGCGGCGCGAACGCAAAATGGTGGGCATGGAACGAAGCTCTTCACCACCGACAATACCCTGGGATTTCAGGTGATCGGCATCGGCCCGCTCGGCGACCGCGTCATAAACGGCCCTTCGCCGAACCACACCCAGTATGCGGTTTTTTTCATCCACGACAGGGACTGCGGAAAGGTTGTTGTCGTCAAAAAACCCCTCCAACTCATCGAGCGTGGTCGTATCTTTTACCGAAACAGCCGGATGAAGAATATCGGCCAGGCGGGCCTGCGGCGGCGCAACGATAATATCCCGGATACGCGCCACACCCAAAAGCACCCCGGCGCGGGTAGTAATGTAGATATAAAGCACATTATTCAGTTCGTACTCTTCCTCCCGTTTGGCAAGGTCCTTGAGTACGGAGCTGGCGCGGTACAGCTTCGGGTAACTGAAATACTCCTTCATCATCAAGCCGCCCGCGACGTCATCGTCATATGCCATCAACTGACGGGCCTCGAGGACATCATGATCGTCCATATGACTCAGAATCTCTTCGAGTTCTTCGTCATCCAGCTCCGACAGCACATCGGCTTGCTCGTCACTGGACATCTCGCTGACAATGGATGCAGCGACTTCCGGGCTCAATTCGCTCAGCAGGTCACCCGCCGATTCATCCGGAATATACTCAAATACTTCGGCCGCTGATTCGGGCGTCAGCCTGGCGAGAATCTGTTGCTGCTCTGCCAGTTCGAGACGCATCAGGGCGCGCAGGGTTTCTTCGCCACTGAGTTCGGAAAGATACTCATTGAGCCCGGCGGAATCGCTATCCACCAGGTGATCACGTAGAACTTCCCATGTGTTTTTTTCTTTAACCTGCATTGGTTGGCCCCCGGGGCTTTGCTATTAACTTACAGTTGTTGACACTTATATTAACTGACAAGGATGAAACGGGTGAGGGTTTCGGGTGAGGCGTTTTCTCGCACCATCGTCAGCGAACTAAAAATATTTGCTATGATGACCAGCGAGAAAAACCGAGGAGCAACCCGATTACCCTGATCCTGTTAATTTTTGGCCTGACATTATTATTGTCAGGCGGTTTTGGTATGGTTCGTGGTGCATCCGGCCTGGCTGCGGGGTATGGTGTACCGCCACTCGTCGTTGGTATGACGGTGGTAGCCTTCGGAACCAGCGCACCCGAACTGGTGGTTAACGTGGTGGGTTCTGTAAGCGGCGAGACGGCGCTTGCATTTGGCAACATCATGGGCTCCAACCTTGCGAATCTTGCCCTTGTTCTGGGCGTGGCAGCGATCATCACGCCCATTGCCCTCAGAGGCCAGATCATCCGCCGCGAACTTCCCCTGCTGCTGCTTGCGTCGGCGGTTTTATTTGTTCTGACCCTTGATCATCCGCTGCGGCGACTGGCCCCGGTGTTGGACCGTTCCGATGCCATAGTGATGCTTCTGTTGTTCGGTATTTTTATTTACATCACCGTTTTGGACTTTCTGCGACAGCTACAGGATCCATTGATCACCACCCTCGATGACCTGCCAATCGCCTCACATCTTGAGAAAAAAGCCAATTGGATACTGGTCATCCTGGGGGTTTCCGGCCTGGCGCTTGGCGCCAAGCTTACCATTGACAGTGGCTCGGAGCTGGCTGCTGCCATGGGGGTTTCGCCCGTGATCGTGGGTATGCTGGTGGTGGCCATTGGCACCAGCCTGCCGGAACTGGTTACCTCGATTTTCGCAGCGCTGAAGGGCGATGCAGATCTATGCGTCGGTAATATTATTGGATCCAATATATTTAACCTGATGTTTGTGCTACCAATCAGCGCACTGATCAAACCGCTCGCGGTTCCTGCCGGCGGTAGTCTCGACATATTTACCACGCTGGTGTTCAGCTTTGCCTTGATACCTGTTTTTATTGTCGGGCGAAAAATGATGAACCGCAGCATCGGTGTGCTTTTTCTGCTTGCGTACGCCGCTTATATGCTGGTCAGGTTTTATTCAGGCTGATGGCAGCAAATAGATAAGGCCTCAAACGTTATTAAGACTGTAACAATATCAAGGATATACAATTGAAAATAGAAAAATGCGTGTTACTTGCCATCGTCACCTCAGCGCTCTTTGCAAATGGCTTAGCTGCCGCGGGCCCCGTGGTTGAAGAAACGCACTCCGGTGTTAGCGTGCAAA
>JBFFWN010000259.1:0-4732 GCA_041570235.1 Lysobacterales bacterium
CACTTCGAAGTTTCGGGCCCCCAAGTCTCGCACAATTTGTCGGGGGCTGGGGTGTCTCCAGAGACCGTCACAAACAGGGATGTTTGTGACGAGACTCCAGGGATGGATTCACGGCGTGTCTCTGGAGACACCCCCAGCCCCCGGCGAATCCGCACTGAGGCCGAACCCTTTGTTTTAATCCTTATCGAACACCCGCGAGGTAAGCTGTTTATCCATAACGAGGGGCATTGGATTCTTTGCGGATTCGCCAGCGGTTGGGTATTCCCCTCAGGACACGCCGTGAATCCATCCCTGGAGTCTCTTCCAAAACATCCATGTTTTGTAAGGTCCTGAGGGGAACACCCAACCCCCGACGAATTGTGCGAGATTTGATTGCGCTGGCTTCGATGACTGTCTGAACTAAACCGACGAATTTTGCGAGGTTTGTCGATGTGACTCTTCGATGGTGGGCTTAAAGCTGGAAAACTCAACGCTTGCAGCTAGCATTCAAGATGGGTCCCTGTATCGAAGGGTGGCTTATGCAGGGTCTTCTTCAGGTTCTTCCTTGTCTTCCCGCAGCACCCTTTCCAGGTCCTGCAGGTTCTGACGGATACGCAAACCATATTCGTGATCATCTCCCCAGACTTCAGACAGGCGAAACATGCCTTCCCTGTCATGTTTTGCAAAACTGTCTGCCATGCGCTTGGACCGTTTCTCACTGTGTCCCAAAGCCTCCAGAGCCTCTTTACCCATCATCATGGCGCCGCCGAATGTTTCACGAATAACGATATCTGCACCAGCTCTGATCAACTCGTAGGCATGGGTACGGTCATAGGCACGGACGAGAACCTTCAGACGCGGGAAGTGCATTTGGGCAATGTGTATCATGTCCAGCACTTTCTCATGGTCATCTATAGCAACCACCAGTAGCCGTGCCTTGCCGGCGCCGGCTGAGCGCAGCAATTCCAGGTTGGCTGCATCACCATAGAACACCTTGTTACCAAAACGCGCCGACAACGCAATCTGCCCGGCATCATGGTCCAAAAGGGTGGTTCTGTAGCCACTCGCCGTCAGCAGGCGGGACACCACCTGGCCAAACCGCCCGTAACCGGCCACGATGACCGGGTTGTCCGAATCTTCGATTTCATCAGGCTCACGCTCACCCATTGATTGCATCAAGCGCGGCTGAATATATTTTTCAAACAGGATAATGGCGATGGGCGTCAGCATCATCGAAAGCACCACAACCATGATCAGACGGTTTGCGATTTCAACTTTCAGGGCGGAGTTCTGAACCGCAAACGAAACCAGCAGGAAGGCGAATTCGCCGCCCTGGGCCAGCACAATGCTGAATAACAGGTTGTCTGCCAGCTGCAGCTTGAAAATTTTACCCAGGACAAACAGCACCATGAATTTTAGTGCCATCAAGGCAAGCACCAGGCCAAAGATCAGAAATGGCTCGGAGACCAGGCGTAAAAGATCGATATCTGAGCCCACCGCGATAAAAAACAGGCCCAGCAGAAGCCCCTTGAACGGCTCGATACTGATTTCCAGTTCGTGCCGGAATTCACTTTCAGCCATCAGCACGCCGGCAATAAATGTACCCAGGGCAGGTGACAGGCCAACCGCGTGCATCAATACCGAAATGGCGACGATCAGCAGCAATGCGGTGGCAATGAATATCTCGTTGCTTCGGGTTTCAGCAATATAGCGAAATACCGGTCGAGTCAGAAAGTGCCCCGCCAGTACAATGATGGCGACCACGCCCAGCACCCTGAGCGCACTTAACCACCCCGGCATTCCGGTCTTTGCGCCTTCGGAGATAAGCAAGGCCAATTGCTGCTCACTCATAAATACCGGCAAAGCGAGAAACGGCAGGATAGTCAATATCGGAATGACGGCAATATCCTGGAACAACAGCACCGAAAAACCACTTTGACCGGCAGCGGTCTTCATCCACCCCTTCTCATCCAGGGTTTGCAGGACCATGGCCGTGGATGACAGGGATAAAATCAGCCCGACAACGACAGCCGTTTGCCATTCAAACCCGGCCCAGGCGCAAAGAAACGCAACCACCAGCGCCGTAATGGCCACCTGCAAGCCGCCCATGCCAATGATCGGAATGCGCATCCGCCATAAAACCGATGGTTGCAACTCGAGTCCGATCAGAAAAAGCATCAACACCACGCCATATTCGGCGAAATGCATGACGTTCTGACCTTCTTCTCCTACCAGCCCCAACACATGAGGGCCAATGATCACGCCTGCCAGTAAATAACCAAGCGCCGAACCAAGACCGAGACGTTTGGCAATCGGTACGGCAATCACTGCTGCGGCGAGATAAACCAGTGCCTGGGTGAAAAACTCATGAACCATTACTTAACCCTTGCTTTTTGACACAATTGAGCAGACATCCGACTGCCTGCAAATCAACGGCTCATCGCCGCGCTCTACCTGCAACGTTGCATGAGAAATCCCGAACCTGTCATGCAACTGTTGCGCAAGTTCATTCAAAAAGGAATCCGTCGCCGGCGGCTGCGGCATCATCAAGTGAGCGGTCAGGGCGGTCTCTGTTGTGCTGACCGGCCAAATGTGCAAATCATGCATACCCGTCACACCGGGCTGCTGTGACAGCCACTCACTGACAGCCATCGGGTCCAGCTCCCTGGGCACGCCGTCAACCGCAAGGTGCAGAGAGTCACGTAACAGGCCCCAGGTTGACCAGAAAATCACGATGGCAATGAGAACGCTGCTCAACGGGTCAAACCACTTCAGGCCAAACCTCCAGATAATAAACCCCGATATCACAACACCCAGTGAAACCAGCGCATCTGCGGCCATGTGTAAATACGCACCGCGAATATTGAGGTCGTGATCCTTACCCGATACAAACAGCCAGGCGGTAGCAGCGTTGATCAAAACCCCGATGGCGGCCACCACCATGATCGTCGTGCCGGCCGGCTCAGCAGGATAAATGAATCGGTTGATCGCCTCCCAGCCGATGACCGCGACAACCGCCACCAGCAACAAACCACTGAACATGGAGGCCAGGATGGTGGCGCGGGCATAACCGTAAGTGCGCGTCACCGATGGCTGCCTTGCCGCCAGGTAACTGGCGCCCCAGGCCAGCAGTAAACCCAACACATCACTAAGGTTGTGACCGGCATCTGTGATCAGGGCCAGCGAATCAGCCATCACACCGAAAACCACCTCTATCACCACAAATGCAACATTCAGGGCTACACCAATGGCAAACGCTCGATTGAAGTCCCGCGGTTCATGGTGATGGTGGTGTTCGTGCCGATCCATTCCTTGTCCCAAGTCATAAAGATAATGAGAACTTTAACATAGACTTTATTCTGTCAGTGATTCCGGCCAGCAACAAACAACCATTCATTGGCTCATGTCTTCCGAGCAGGTGGCAGCCGTATCAGTTGCCCCGATAAAGCCTGATTTATACGCTTAAATATCAGGTTTTAAGCTTTTTAATGACTCACGGGAAATTGTTTGATAATCACGGCAAATGATGCTTGAACTGGCCCTGACATGATTGGATACTGCACTATTCAGCTATAGATTATTTAAAACGGGATTAAACGAGATGGGCACAAAAAACAAGATATGGTTTAACGGTGAAATGCGTAATTTTGAAGATTGCACGGTACACATCCTGAGCCATGCACTGCACTATGGTTCTTCGGTATTTGAAGGCATCCGTGCATACAAAACACCAGAAGGAACCGCCTTTTTCCGGCTCGATGATCACCTGAAACGACTGTTTTACTCGGCCGAAGTTTACAGGATGCCGATGCGCTACAGTTTTGAAGAGATACGCGAAGCATGTTTTGAAGCCGTGCGCAGCACCGGCCTCGAAAGCGCATACATCCGGCCATTGGTGAGCCGGGGCAATTGCGGCCTTGGTGTCATACCCAAGGATATGGCTGCCATCGACGTTTCCATCATGGTCGAGTCCTGGGGTGCATACCTGGGCGAGGAAGGACTTAAAAATGGCATCCGCGCGTGTATCACTTCCTGGCAACGACTCGCGCCCAATACCATTCCCACTGGCGTCAAGGCCGGTGGCAACTACCTGTCAAGCCAATTGATAGGCCAGGAAGCCAAGGACAGGGGTTTTGACGAGGGCATCGCCCTTGGTCATGACGGATTACTGAGCGAAGGTGCCGGTGAAAACCTGTTTGTGATTAAAAACGGCAGGATACTGACACCACCTGCCTCGTCATCCATTCTCGGCGGCATCACCCGTGACAGCATATTCTCGCTGGCAGAAGACCTGGGCATGAAGGTTGAGGAACAAACACTGTCACGCGAACAGCTTTACGGCGCTGATGAAGCCTTCTTTACCGGAACTGCGGTAGAAGTCACACCGATACGCCAGGTGGACTATATCACCATAGGAAATGGCGGCTGCGGACCGCTGACCAAACGTATCCAGTCAAGCTTTTTTGGCCTGTTTAACGGTCAAACAGAAGACAAACATGGCTGGTTGGCCTATCTGTAGTTAAAAGTGAGACAACTGACAAATTTTGTCAGTTGTCTACCATAAAGCGACAGATTGTCAACGCACCCGGCTTTCGAAACAGCTTCGGAAACCATCTATACCGTTGTTTTTATTACCTTTACCACCCATGCCTCGAAAATGGCGCGTTATTTGCATATATAAGATATCCAAGGATGCAATTAAACCTGCATCCGGTTTCAGACCATAGAATTTATGGACAAGGAAGTTTGTCGC
>JBFFWN010000260.1:0-4703 GCA_041570235.1 Lysobacterales bacterium
AAATTTGGCTGATTCTGGCGTTGACCAATATTGTGTTTTGCGATCTTGTTATCGCCGCGACCTGCAGCGTGCCGGGAACTCACAATAGCGTGACTGCAGCAGTAAGTGATTCACAATGCAATCCCGTGACAGTCGCAAGCGGGGTATGGGGCGCGTCAATTTTGATCACTCGTGACCTGACTCTCCAGGGCGCAGGGCCTGCTGAAACCGTCTTGATAGGCAAACCAAATCAGCCAGTTATCGAAATCGTGGGCCCAATTGCCTTGCAGCTTGAGGGTGTCCGGCTCACATCGGGGCCACTGCACGAGCCTGCAATGGTCGTCAGAGAGCAGGGGCGGCTAACGATGAGTGACGTGTCCATTGTGCTGTCGAGTGAAACATTTACGGTCGGTGGCAGTGTCGGGGGGCTGGTCGGTTCCGGCCTGGTATTGCAGAACAATGATGGTGATAACCTGGCGATTGGTTCGGATGGTGATTTTACATTCCCAAATGCGCTGCTTGATGGCAGCCCCTACGCTGTTAAGGTTCTGACGCAGCCCACCAGCCCGGGTCAGACCTGTAGTGTCTCTAATGGCAGCGGCGTGCTGGAAGGGGATAATGTTTCCGATGCGACCATTAGCTGCGCAGCCGTAGCCGATGAAATGTTTGCCGATGGCTTTGAAGAATCGTTGTAGAAGCTCATGTCACTGCCAGTGGCAGCCGAACTGGGTTCACACGGATTCCCGTGCCGGCGCCGCTCAATCAGCATACTCCGCATTGATTAACTCATTGATTTCTGAAGCCAAAGCCCTCAGGCGCGGAATCTCAGTTTCAGGGCGCGCCTCCAGGGCGCGACCGATTTCGATAAAATGATTAACGGCATGTTTAACTGTGCTGATGTCATTCGTTAACAGTTGCAGGTCATTTGACTTGAGTTCCAGGTATCTTGCAGAGTTGCGGAAGTCCGGGGACAATTGGTACATATCTGCCCCATCACTCCAGACTTCCGGCAATTGCATGGTTTCCGGGTAGTTCACGTCCACCACCTCCAGCATGACACTCACCGCCTCGCGGATATTGTTCTCATCATTCGTGTAGTCCTGATCGAGATGTTTGGTGAGCGCGTCATACTCAGATATCTTTCTGACCAGCAACTGGTTCTTGATCTGTCTCAGCGCACCTGAACTCTTGAGTTGCTCAAGGGCAGCCAGATTCCATTCAAACGGCCGGTAGCTTGGGGCCCGGGAATACATGAAAAGATCGATATTGCTGATTTCATCCAGTGTTTTGCCCTGCATGTATTCAGCCATCGCCCGCGACCTGTCGATCAAACCCTGGATCTGGCCATTGACCGGCCCCAGCATTTTCAGATCCCGCTGCAGGTCACCAGTCAGTGCTAAAGCATATTCACGTATCTGGTTATGTTCGATTCGCTCTTCATTCCAGTTGTTAATTTGCAGGGCGATCAGGATGCCGAATACCACCAGGGCAATCTCACCCATTGCATACCAAAAATAGCCGGTCAGGTTCTTCTTGACCAAGTGATTTCTCCTGAGTTTTCGTAAAAGATTCAGCATCATCCGGGAGTATAGACGATAAGAGCTTTGCGTGATTGGGAGGCCGGATACAACATATGGAAGTGGACAAGTTGAATGATGCGCAGCATCAAGAGAAGGTGCCCTCAGGCGGAAGCCACGCTTCTTACAGCTAAAAGCGACCAGTCTTTCATAGTGGCAGGACTCGCAGCGAACCCTGAGGAAGCCATGTTCAAGCCTTCCTCATTTCAAGTACGCGTCAAATTCTTTGGCTACGTATGCCGGCAGGTATTCACCATGGCTGGCCAACCCGGCTTGAAACGCAGGCCAGCGCTCCTGAACGGTCTGGCAGAGTAAAATTGTCAGTTAATGGTTTTTGGCTCTTGGCTTTTATTCAGCAGTGAAAACTGCTGCGCCAGGGTCGGTTCATCGACACCCAGCTCGATCATGTCACCAACGATACGTGCGGATTCACGCAACAACAGGTCGGGGCGGTCATCCTCTTCATCCTCAGCAGCGCCATCGGCATCTTCTTCATCGATGGCCGCTTCAACGGGTTCGCCGACATCGGCCAGTGCATCCGAGTCTGACAGCAGTGGACCATTGTTTTCCTGTGCGGCTTTCCTGGCCTCACGCTTGGCCTTGTCCTTTTCCAGCTCTTCCTTGCGCTGACTTTCGAGCAGGGAGATTTCTTTTTTGTCCTTGTTGAGATTAAATTCCTCAACATCACTCAGCAGCCAGGCAAATTCCTGGTTGTCGGCAATCCTCGACTGGTAACGGAAATCGGTGACTGCCACCATGCGCCCCATATCCCCTTCCGGCGTATAACTGGCCATTGGGATACTGGTCCACGGCAATGCATTATCGAGCGACCGTTCTCCATATTCATGCGGATCACCGGCAGAAGGAAAATGGATATCAGGCTCAACGCCACGGTTCTGGGTAGAACCACCGTTGACCCGGAAAAACTGCGCCATGGTGATTTTCAGCTGACCCATCTTGCCAACATCGCTTGTAGGCGCGTAATCATCCAGGTCTACCAGGTTTTGCACCGTGCCCTTGCCGAAGGTGGTTTCACCGATAATCATTCCTCGACCGTAATCCTGGATCGCAGCTGCGAAAATTTCTGATGCCGAAGCACTGTAGCGATTGACCAAAACCGCCAGGGGGCCTTGCCAGGCCATGCCGGGATCAGTATCTTCCTCGGTGCTGATACGACCGCTGGAGTTCCTGACCTGCACCACCGGGCCTTCATCGATAAACAAACCGGTCAGCGTGGTCGCTTCCAGTAAGGAACCACCGCCGTTATTTCGAAGATCAACGATCAGTCCCTCGATGCCTTCAGCCTTCATCTCGTCAATAAGTTTTCGGACATCACGGGTGCTGGAACGATAATCCGGGAGATTGTTGGCACGACCGCTGAAATCGAGGTAGAACACCGGAAGGTCGATAACACCAACCTTGACCACTTTGTCATTGTCACCGGGAATTTCAATAATCCGGCTCTTGGCCGCCTGCTCTTCCAACTTTACTTCATCGCGAACGATTTCAATGATGTGTGTAGGCCCGTCAATGCCTGCATCCTCCGGCAACACTTCAAGGCGCACCACTGTTTGTTTCGGTCCACGGATCAACTCGACAACGTCGTCAACACGCCAGCCAACCACATCCTGCATCTTGCCGTCGCGCCCCTGTCCGACCGCGGTAACACGATCACCGGCCTTCAGTTGGCCCTCTTTATCAGCGGGCCCACCCGGCACCACGCTGGCAATACTGGTGTATTCATTTTCACGCCCCAGCAAGGCGCCGATGCCCTCCAGCGACAAACGCATGGAAATCTCAAAGTTCTCCGAACTGCGCGGAGACATATAAGCCGTATGAGGTTCAATGGATTGCGCAAACGCGTTCATGAAAAACTGGAAAATATCATCCGAATTCAGTTCCGTGATGCGCCGGTCAAGGTTCTCGTAGCGGTCATCCAGGGTTTCAATGATGCCTTCGTCTTCTTTACCCGCCAGGCGCAGACGCAGGTAGTCGTTTTTTACCCGCTGGCGCCAGAATTCATTCAACTCCGCTTCGTTCTTGGCCCACTTGGTTTCACTGCGGTCCCAGAAATAACTTTCGTCGATGGTGAAATCCATCGGTTCTTTAAGCTGCGCACGGGCAAATTCGACACGTTCACGAACGCGATCGACATAAACATTGAACATATCGTATGCAGGTGTCGGGTCAGAATGCTGCAGCGCATCATCCATCTTCAGGCGATAAGGCTCGAATGTCTCGATATCTTTTGCCAGGAAGAAACTGAAATTGGGGTCCAGTAAATCGAGATAACGATCAAATATTTTTGCCGATAATTCATTATCCAGGCTGGTGTCTTTGTAATGCCAGTTGGCCAGGAACTTGGTGGCCAGGTTACTGCGCAGCCGCTGCTCCAGACCCGGTTTTAACTCGATCTGTTCTGCAGGTTGGGTGGATGCCCAAACCGTGGTGCTGATCAAGGCTACAAAAAGTACTTTGATTGCTCTCAAACTCATTACTCCAAAACAATATTGCCCTAACAAATTACACTGCCGACTACCCTAGTGACCACAAACCCGGCTTCAAGTTGCCGGGCTGATGAATTTTTGCTTCATTTTCAACCCATTTAATCACCGCCCGCGGGGTCGGCGCAAGGGTCAAAAGTTTAGACGAAACAAAGTTGCGCTCAAATAATGTTGAACCTAAAGCACTGTTTAATCGATAAGACCCGATTCTTCCGCCATCAGATCGGCATGGTAGGAAGATCGCACCAGCGGACCTGAGGCCACATGAGTGAAACCCAGTTCATAACCAAGTGTAGACAGTTTTTCAAACTCTTCCGGTGTCCAGTAGCGCAAAACAGGGTGGTGATGAGGTGTGGGTTGCAGATACTGACCTATGGTCAGCATGTCTACATCGTGCGCCCTGAGGTCCTTCAGAACCTGTTCAACCTGCTCATAGGTCTCACCCAGACCCAGCATGATGCCGGACTTGGTCGGCTCATCGGGGTGCTGCGCTTTAAATCGCTGCAACAATTTAAGCGACCAGTCGTAATCCGCGCCCGGCCGGACATTCGGATACAGGGGCTTGACGGTCTCCAGGTTATGGTTGAATACATCGGGTGGTGATGTCTTCAATATATCGAGAGCCCTTTCCATGCGGCCTTTG
>JBFFWN010000261.1:0-4617 GCA_041570235.1 Lysobacterales bacterium
ATCACCGCGTACACCACGTTGCAGCAAGCTCTCACGCTCGTGGTCGGCAATTCCCGGCCCGTTGTCTTCGACCACCATGGAAATGCCGGCGCGCGGGTCCTGCGCATCCAGCCCGCAAGCACTGATGCGCACCCGGCCTTCACCATACTTGCAGGCATTGTCGAGCAGGTTGCCGGCAACTTCCAATAAATCACGCTGTTCTCCGAAAAAAGTCAGTCCGGGAGTAATATTGACATCGGTGCTTATCATTTTATGAGAATAAACACGTTTCAACGACTGCAGCACCCTTTCAACCTGGGGTTCAACTTCCACGGCCTGGGCCATGGAGCGGCGCGTCGAGATTGCGGCCCTTTGCAAACGGGTTGCAATGAGCCGTTGCATGTCACCGACCGAGTGCTCTATGGCGGCATTTTTTGCGCTGTTGTCCGCCGGCAGACTGGCGCCGATCACCGACAATGGCGTCTTCAGGCTGTGCGCCAGCGAATCCAGCGCATTCCTGTAGCGCTCCTGGTTGGCCTTTTCGGTGTCCAGCAAATGGTTGATATTGCGTTTGAGTGTTTCCAGTTCCCTGGGGTAATCGCCTTCCAGGCGATCCGACTCTCCGGACTCAAGATCGGCAATATGCTCGGTGATCCGTCTCAGCGGTTTAAGGCCCAGCGCCAGCAACACCACCTGGGCCAATACCAGGATCAGACCGGCCGTGCCGAGACTCTTCCATAAACCGTTCCGAAAGGCCTTGAGCTCGGGTTGCAGGACCTGCGGGTCAACATAAATATTGACGCTCAAAGGCAGCATGGAGCCGTTACTCAGTTCCCAGCTGACACCGTACTGTAATGTATAAAACGCGCTATCCGCCCCTGCGGTTTCAAAGTGTTGCTCACCGGCGTTAATGACCGGTAAACCAGGCAGACTGACGGCCAGCGAAGATGCTGACATCCATCGCCCCCTGTCACCGAGGGCACTGGCGTAAAAACCTGAACCGGGTTGACCGAGACGCGGGTCTCCGGGTTCATTCCCCACCTGGAAGCTGCCATCGTCAGACACCTCGATGGCCGCCAGTACGAGGTAGACCAGCGATTCCATGCGAGCCTGAAGGCCCGCCTCGCTGCTCCTGTGAAACGCAGCATCCAGGGCCACACCCACCAGGCCAAGGGACACCATCAGCAGCAACGCCGCCAATACGAGCAGGCGCAATTGCAGGGAAAGTGGACGGCGCTGTTTCCGCTTCTCGCTCACGTTAATGGTTATCTTCCCTCAGCTGTCAGGCGCTGATTGCCTGCCTGTTCAAACGGTAACCCCTGCCCCTCAGTGTTTCGATCGGGCTCAGGTCCCCGTCGGGATCGATTTTCCGGCGCAGGCGGCCGACAAACACCTCGATGACATTGCTGTCGCGATCGGCATCCTCTTCGTAGATGTGCTCGGAAAGCACCGTTTTTGTCACCACTTCGTCGGGATGCATCAACAGGTACTCGAATACCTTGTACTCGTAGGTGGTCAGTTCCACCTCCTGCTCGCCCTTGAATACACGCTGGCTGGCGAGATCGATTTTAAGTGGCCCCCATTCAATAAGGGGCTGGGCATGACCGGCCGAGCGGCGTATCAGGGCGGCTACACGCGCTTTCAGTTCTTCAGGGTGAAAGGGTTTGGTCAGGTAATCATCGGCGCCGGCCTCAAGACCCTCGACCTTGTCCTGCCACTCGGAACGCGCCGTCAATATCAGGATAGGAAACTGGCGTTCCTGCTGGCGTAACTTGCGGATCAGCTCCATACCCGGCATGCCGGGCAAACCGAGATCGATGATGGCCAAATCAACGGGGTATTCTTCGCCGAAAAACAGACCCTCGATACCATCGCCGCTGACATCCACCGCATAACCAGCCTCGCGCAAGATTTCCGCCAGCGATGCCTGCAGGCCACTATCGTCTTCAACCAGTAATATACGCATCATGCCACCTCGCCGGTTCTTCTGTTTAATTGCTGTTTTCTGGAATCCGGACCGTTTTGACCACACCCTTTTTTGTTAAAAGCTTTATTTCGTGTATGCGCTGATTGCCCTGTTTAACCGTCCTCGCCGACAAGACCTTGGCGTTATTCTGTTGCGCAGCGCGTTTTGCCGCTTCATCCAGGCTGATCGCCATGGCTGACAACGGCAGCGTCAACACCATCAGTGAAAAACACGCAACGAAAAGGGCTTTAAATCTCATCTGTTTCCCGGACACACATGTCCTGTTAATCCATCCAGTGCCAATTCTAACGCACTCACGTGAATTGCACCTGAACAAAAGCGAATGTCAGAAAATCTCTGCAACCATGCAACGCAGACTGCCACCGGCTTTTTCAATTTCGTACAAGTCTGCGGTGTGTATATCAAAACCCCATGATTCCAGGGTTTTGCGACTGCTTGTCTTCAGGGTATCAAAGCCTGTTCTGCTCATAAACAGGTCCTTGTCGGTCAGGGCAATACAATTACCGGCGAAGGCATCCTTTTCTGCCTTGTCCAGCACCAGCGTACGACCTGGAAATGCCCGGGCGATCGCTTCCGGAACGGCCGGGTCCACGAATGCCGGCGGGTAAATCACGCAGGCTCGACTGGCCAGTATCATCATTACCACGTTGGTATGGTATTCATCGGCATTTAGCTGAAACGAAAAGGTCATTTTCAAGCCAAATGCATCGTGCATGGCCTCGAGACCGGCCTGGTTAACCCGCTTGCTCATACCGCAAAAGCCGATCTTGCGGGCCGAATCGATGATCAGCGTACCGGTTAACTCAGCTACACACTTGCGTACACTCAGGTCAATGGTTTGATAGCCAAGGTCCCTGAAATACCCCCTGACATCATCCCGGTCGGCCTCCTGTTTACGGCTGGGGTGATACATGTGCCCGACGATGAACCGTTCGGGCGTGGTGGCAAAAACGTTGTTGGGAAAAATCGCATCCGGGGTTTCCCTGCGCCCGGGAAACCAGACCACCTCGATGCCCTTACTTGCGATCAGCTGTGCAAGACCGCGCGCCTGCCTGGATGCCAGGCTGGAATCGGCCTCAACATCCAGGTCCATGTAATGGTTATCAATGGCGCACTCGGTGTTGACGGTAAATTCCGCCGGTTCCACCATCAACACGGCCCTGGCGACGGCCGGGCCGCAGACGGGGAAGTCCTGCTGCTTCAGTTGTTGAAGAAAGTCAGCGGCCTGATAAACGATCACGTTGCTGAATGTCCATCGGTCTGATTCTGTCCTGCCGCCTTTTTCATTGCCGTCAGTGCCTCTATTAATATCATCGTGTTTGTATCATCCTGAAATGCGTTTTCACTCAGAAACCGGCGCCAGACCCTGGCCCCGGGCACGCCCTGGAACAGGCCCAGCATGTGCCGGGTGATATGCTTGACGGCTGTACCTTTTTTCACTTCCCGCTCGATATACCCAGTCATCGATTCGATCACCTGCTGAGGGTTGATGACCGGGTAATCGTCAAAAATCTCCTGTTGGCATAAGGCCAGCAACCAGGGATTCTGATAGGCGGCACGGCCTATCATGACACCATCCACATGCTCGAGTTGCGTTTTGACTGACTCAAGCGAATCGATACCACCATTAATGACAATTTCCAGCCGTGGCGATTCCTTTTTTAACCGATATACCCAGTCATAGCGCAAAGGCGGCACATCACGGTTTTGCTTGGGGCTCAATCCCGCCAGCATGGCCTTGCGGGCATGCATGATAAACACCGAGCAACCGGACTCCGCCACATGGCCGACGAAATCGCTCATGAACTGGTAGCTGTCATGGTCATCAACCCCCAGCCGGGTCTTGATCGTCACCGGGATATCCACCGCATCCAGCATGGCCGACATGCAATCTCTGACCAGCTCCGGCTCCAGCATCAGGCAGGCGCCAAAGCGGCCACGCTGAACGCGGTCGGAAGGGCAGCCGACATTCAGATTGACCTCGCTGTATCCCCTTTGCTCGGCCATTCTCGCACAATCAGCCAAATCGGCAGGATCACAGCCACCCAATTGCAGGGCCACCGGTGTTTCTTCGGGGTTGAACTCAAGGAAACGACCCGGATTGTCAGCATGCTTGAGGGCGCCGGTGGTGACCATCTCTGTATACAACAAGGCGGATGGCGCCAGTAAACGATGAAAATAACGACAATGACGGTCGGTCCAGTCCATCATCGGCGCTACCGATAGACTTCTGTTCAGGCCACTGTGGGTTGTTGGATTCATAGCCGGCGATTTTACAGGCTCTGCCTGCAAAAACCAGCGCGGAAATCCGCAGCTATCACTTCGAATATCAGGGGTGTCAGGGGGATATCAGGAGACAGTTTGCTTAATGATCGAAATTCAGAGTTATCACTGTCCAGGCTTAATACGTTTTTGGTAACAAGGGGATTCAGTAAAACTTTCGGCAATAAGCTGATTGCTTCAATTGCATTGGTGGGCGATACAGGGCTTGAACCTGTGACCTCTGCAATGTGACTGCAGCGCTCTCCCAACTGAGCTAATCGCCCGCCTGGTGCAGCTTAAGTTAACCATTTGCAGGCTGTGGGTCAAACGAACTGCGCGCCTGGATCATTGGCACAACTGTTATGACCGGCGCCGCACTCATACGGCGC
>JBFFWN010000262.1:0-4602 GCA_041570235.1 Lysobacterales bacterium
AAGGGCCTCATCGGTGACCAGGGTCCAGTGGGTCCGCAAGGACTACAAGGCGATAAAGGCCTGACCGGTGATCAGGGGCCAGTGGGTCTTCAGGGTGATAAAGGCCCAATCGGTGATAAAGGGCCGGATGGAGATACCGCCTCTATGAATCTGTCTGAAGTCTTAAACACTTGTACAGATTTGACATTGGCTGGTAGCGGTGGAATTTTAACCTGCCAGGTTAGTTGTCCATCTGGATATGTGGTTATGAGCGGTGGGTTTGAGTGCTCACTGACCGGTAGTTCAGGGGTAACGCCTACCGATACAAGTTGCGATTCACCGGTCTATGTGAAGAGTTCCAAGCCCATTACTTTAGGTGCTGGTTGGGAAGTTGTATGGCGAAATACCGGTGCAAGTAGCATTAGTGTAGAAGTAGAAACATTTGCTTATTGCGCGATTATCAATGGTTGTAGCCCAGCGAACCCAGCAGCTTGTCTACCACCCGACCCTCCCTAATACCTGGAAAGTTGAAGCATGCTCATAAGCATTTTTGGGCCTGCAAATGATATGTGTTACCCGATTTAGGATTATCGCTTTTTTACTGGATCAGCCTGGCCTTGTGGAAATTTAGGGGGCTCTACCCCAACAGCATATTCCTGCGCTGCCCGGCATATTTCTGGCGTTGGGTCGGCTGCCAGTTTTTCCAGCCACTCTTCGGAAATTAAAAATCTCGTTTCTCGGGCTTCAGAACGGTCTTCAATGACATCGGTAAACCCTTTCGCCGCCAGCTCCTTGCGCCCGGCCAGGCAATCAAGCATCGAGGTACGTACTTGCCACTGCTGCAGGCCCAGGACCGGTCCGGGCAAATTGCCGATCAATGTTTGCGCCGAGTTCAAATCTGATCTTGCCAGCGATATGTCAACACCCAACCCGGTTAAACTGATTTCCCCGGGTACTTTATTCAGACCTTCACGGACAACATCCATGGCCTGTTCATAATACGCTTTACCCGCAGCCATGTAAGCAGAAGCGCAGGCGCGATAGAGCTCGGGCCCCGGCGTTTTGGAATGCTGCACCACCAACAGGTAGTCATGAGCTGCGGGCAATGGCTGCCCCAACAGCAGGAGCCCCTGTGCGCGGTTTTGCAGGGCAATCACGTGTTGTGGGTTATGTCTGACAAATTTATCAAGCAGCGCGATGCCTTTTTGCGGCTCACCAGCTTCTACCTCAAGACGGCCTTCAAACCAATCAACATACGCATGGTCAGGCTGAAGTTGCCGAACCCGGGCAAAATCACCACGTGCCAGGTGCCAGTTTTGATGCCGCCGGTATAAATCGCCTCTTTTCATCAACAAGTCGGTGTTGACGGGGTCATCGGCAAGCTCATGGGTCAGCCTGTCAATCTGCAGTTGCAGATCTGTGTGAGCCGGGCAGATTGAAGCCAGTGCCAGCAGTATTAACAGAGCGCTCGCACGCATTAAATTCATTTGAATTCGATGCTGAACGGATGCTCGTTTCCATTCATAACGAAGGTGTAAGTACCACCCATTTGCACTTCAAAGGTTTCGCCGCTGACCCGGTCGGTCAGTTTCGCCTTGCTGAACAAACCAATATCGCCCTGCCAGCTTAGCGTGACTACACTGATATTAGACGATGCACGCACAATGAAATCCCATTTACCCTTCAGCTTGCTTGTCATGCTGAGGTAATCACGGGTGTATCCCCAGTCCGCCTCTCCAAACTTCTTATTGGTGAACAGAATGGTCAGGTAACCGCTGCTGCTAAAGGGTGCCCATTCTTCCAGGTCGCGGGAATCGAAACCATTGCTGGCATTATCCGCCTGCCCCAGCCAGTTGGCACTGTCCCTGAAGTTGCCGGATTCGGCGATCAGGTTGACATCCCAAGCCTTTTTCTTTGCCTTTTGCTTTGCCGTTATCTTTTCCTTTACCCCTTGCAAGTCGCTCGCCGCTGTCGCCATACCTGCAGCGACAGGAAGGTGCATCTCGAGACTGTCTCCCCTGTGAGAGCGCACCCACATGGCGTCGAACGGGGCCAGTGTTCCGCCAACCCCGACCTGGCCGTCATAGGCAGCATAGGCCAAGTGAAAATCTCAGTTCGATTACAATGAGTTGCCCCTGTTATCACAGAGACCTCCAAACCTCAAAGCGCTCTTGTGGCACACACCAACAGATCCACTGCTCAGAGAATATGAACTCTGAAAACTCCCTGTCATTCGCGGAACATTCATGGAAAACGCCCATAGCTTTTCAGACTTTTCCACAAGCGAAGTGATTCAAACATGACTGGATAAGTTCAGCATCCAGAAGGATATGCCGTCCTGATCGAAATTTTCGAGGCATGCGCCGTGTTTGAGTAATGCAATCTTTACAGCGCCAGCTGTGAAAAAGGGCTATCATGCGCGCAAATTCATTCAAGTTTTCAATAAGCTTGAGTTACAAACCTTTTCCGAAGCTAAGCCTTCCTGTACACCGGGTAATACTCTTGAAACCTAATCTGATTTTCCGTTTACAAACCGAATGGTTTGGAAACCTTCGTGGCGATGTGCTGGCCGGTCTTGTTGTCGCTTTGGCCTTGATCCCGGAGGCCATTGCCTTCTCGATTATCGCCGGTGTTGATCCCAAAGTCGGTCTGTACGCATCATTTTCCATCGCGGTGGTGGTTGCCATCACCGGTGGCCGTCCGGGCATGATATCCGCCGCGACGGCAGCTACAGCAGTCCTGATGGTCACGCTGGTGAAAGACTACGGGTTGCAATACCTGCTTGCTGCCACGGTGTTGGCAGGGCTATTGCAGATCATCGCAGGTTTTTTGCGCGTGGGTTACCTGATGCGGTTCATATCGAAGTCGGTAATGACCGGTTTTGTCAACGCCCTCGCGATACTGATATTCATGGCCCAGTTGCCGGAATTAATCAACGTGCCCTGGCTGACCTACGTGATGCTTGCCGGCGGACTGGCCATCATTTACCTGTTGCCACTGGTAACCAAACTGGTGCCCTCCCCGCTTATCTGCATCATTGTTTTGACGGGCGTCTCAATGTTCATGGGTCTGGATATACGCACGGTGGGTGATATGGGTGAGTTACCTTCCACGTTACCGGTATTTTTGATTCCGGATATCCCGTTAAATCTTGATACGTTTCTGATCATTTTGCCCTATTCGGCGGCCGTTGCGGCTGTCGGCCTGCTGGAATCACTGATGACTGCAACGATCGTTGATGAACTCACTGATACCCGCAGCGACAAGAATCGTGAATGTATCGGCCAGGGTATCGCCAATACCGCCACCGGCTTCATTGGCGGCATGGCCGGTTGCGCGATGATCGGCCAATCGATGATCAATGTGAAATCCGGTGGCCGGGGCAGGTTGTCAACTTTATGCGCCGGTATTTTCCTGTTGTTGATGATTGTGTTCCTGGGTGACTGGGTGAAACAGATTCCCATGGCGGCACTGGTTGCCATCATGATCATGGTTTCTATCGGTACGTTCAGCTGGTCATCGATTAAAAACCTGAAGCTGCACCCTCGCAGCTCTTCAATCGTCATGCTTGCCACGGTTTTTGTGGTTGTTGCCACCCACAACCTTGCCATCGGCGTGTTTGTGGGCGTGCTTTTCTCAGGCATTTTCTTTGCCTGGAAGATCTCACAAATTTTCCGGGTGACTTCATTTGCCAGTGAAGATGGCAACAGTCGCACCTACTTCATCGAGGGTCAATTGTTCTTCGCATCAGCGGAAAACTTCACCGCGGCATTTGACTTCAAGGAAGCCCTCGACAAGGTGATTATTGATGTCAGCAACGCGCACATCTGGGATATTTCAAGCGTGGCCGCGCTTGATATGGTGGTGTTGAAGTTCCGGCGCGAAGGCGCAGAAACCGAGATAGTCGGCCTGAATGAAGCCAGCGAGACCATAATGGACGCCCTGGCCATACATGATAAACCCGGCGCCCTCGAGCGCCTTTTGGGACACTGAGGACACGCGTTATGATAAAACTAATCGCATTTTTAGACGGGTCAGGTTACTCAAAAAGTGTTTGCGACCATGCCGCATGGATCGCCGGGAAAGTTGATGGCTCTGTCAAGCTGATCCATGTGCTTGGACGGCGCAGCGAATCCGATGCACCGCGTGACCTCAGCGGAAGCATTGGCTTGGGCGCGAGAACCGCGCTGCTGGAGGAACTTGCAGAGCTAGACGGAAAAATGGCGAAACTCAGCCATCGTCGCGGCCGGGCAATTCTGGATGACGCCAAGGAAATTCTGATCAAAGCCGGTGTTAGCGACGTGGCAACCATGCTGCGTAATGATGGCATTGTCGAGACTGTTGAAACCTTCGAGAAGGATGCCGACCTGGTGGTTATTGGCAAACGCGGCGAAGGCACCGAATCAGACGAAATGCATGTCGGCTCAAACTTCGAGCGCGTGGTCCGCGCCAGTCACAAACCGGTTCTGGTCGCCTCGCGGGCATTCAAACCCATCAAACGCGCTTTGATCGCCTTTGACGGTGGTGTGAGTGCACTAAAAGCGGTTAATTATCTTGCTCGCAACCCGGTATACAACGATATCGAGTGTCACCTTTTATGTGTCACCAACCCTTCCGGTGAAA
>JBFFWN010000263.1:0-4592 GCA_041570235.1 Lysobacterales bacterium
CCCCCCCCCCCACGCTGCTGGCTTTGAACCGCTTATGGTCCTGCGGCCTGTCCGGGCAGCAATTGGCCGATCTCGGTCTTGAGCTCGGAGCTGACGTGCCGGTATTTGTGCTTGGCCGCAGCGCCTATGCTGAGGGCAGGGGCGAGCAATTACATGCCGTCAGCCTGGGCCAGCCGTTTTATGTGCTGGTTTTTCCCCGCCTGGCAATTTCTACCACCGAGGTTTTTCGTCACCCCGAACTGAAACGGAACTCAAGACGCCTGGATTGGTCGGAGTTCAAAAACACGAGGATGCGAAACGATTGCCTGGACGTTGTTCTCCGGCTTTATCCGGAACTTGAAAACCTGGTAAATGATCTGCAGGAATACGGTGAACCCCGAATGAGCGGCACCGGCAGTACATTTTTTTTACAATTTGACAGCAAAAAGGCTGCAATCAAGGCAGCAAGCAATTTAAAATGCCGATATAATGTCCGCGTTGTCGGGGGGGTGGACGTGTCACCTTTGCTTGACCGCTTGTCGGTATCATGGTGATATCGGCTTTAGAAATCGATTGGGACGTGGCCAAGTTGGTTAAGGCACGGGGTTTTGATCCCCGCATTCGCAGGTTCGAGTCCTGCCGTCCCAGCCATTTCCAAGGATATAATAAAATTCAGCCCAGGAAAAAATACCGTGGCTAAAGAATCCCTGATGATATTTTCCGGTAATGCTAATCCCGGACTGGCCAATGACATAGCCCGTGAACTCGGTGTTCCGATGGGCAAAGCAGTTGTCGGGCGCTTCAGTGATGGCGAGGTGGCCATAGAGATCATGGAGAATATCCGTGGCCGGGATGTTTACCTGGTTCAATCCACCTGTGCGCCCACTGCCGATAACTTTGTCGAGTTGCTGGTAATGGTCGATGCGCTCAAACGTGCGTCCGCAGCCAGGGTTACTGCCGTCATCCCCTATTTCGGATACTCACGCCAGGACCGGCGCCCCCGTTCTTCAAGGGTTCCAATCACCGCCAAGGTGGCAGCCAAGATGATCAGTGCCGTGGGTACCGATCGTGTCATTACCATCGATTTGCACGCCGATCAGATCCAGGGCTTCTTTGATATCCCTGTCGATAATGTTTACGCGTCACCTTTGACGCTGGCTGATATCTGGCGTAATCATGGTGGCAAAGACCTCGTGGTGGTATCTCCGGATGTGGGTGGCGTGGTCCGTGCCAGGGCAATCGCAAAACGCCTGGATTCCGAGCTGGCCATCATCGACAAGCGTCGCCCGCGCGCCAATGTTTCCAAGGTGATGAATATCATCGGTGATGTTGAGGGCAAAAACTGTGTCATGGTTGACGACATGGTGGATACCGCAGGGACACTCTGCACAGCGGCAGGCGCGCTGAAAGAGCAGGGCGCAAATCGCGTCGTGGCCTATTGTGTGCACCCCGTTTTATCCGGTCCGGCGATCAGTAATATTAACAATTCCCTGCTGGATGAGTTGGTGGTTACCGATACAATACCCCTCAGGCCCGAGGCACAGGAGTGCAGCAAGATCCGTACGCTCAGTGTTGCGCAGATGCTGGCTGAAACGTTGCGACGCATGGCGCAGGGTGAGTCCGTCAGTTCCCTGTACGTGGACTAGGCCATAGCAGGAATTCCGTAAGAATTCGGGCCAAAACACGCGATAATTCTGGTTCTGGCGAATTCCAGGTTTCTGAAATATTTAAATATTTATTGCACCTTATGGGTGTGCATAAGCTATAATGCCCGGCTAGATTTTTGCGCCGCCCTTGGTCGCGGGGGTGGGTGATTTGCCGTTAATTCGGCTCTTTCTGTTGTGAATCAGATGTTTGGGTTTGCAGCAAATTTATTTTTTGAGGATTACCATGACTGAATCAAACGTTATTATCGCGGAAATCCGTGAGGATGTGGGGAAAGGTGCGAGCCGCCGCCTGCGTCACCAGGGTAAGATACCCGCGGTTATTTATGGCGGAAAGAAGACCCCGGCCACATTGACACTTGAGCATGACCCGGTCATGCATGCGGCTGATCTCGAATCCTTTTACTCCAGCATCCTGGAAATCAGGGTGGCGGATGGACGTAAGCAGAAAGTGATTGTTCGTGATGTTCATCATCACCCTTACAAGCGCCAGATCATGCACATGGACTTCATGCGCGTTTCTGCCGAAGAACTGCTGCGTATGTCTGTCCCGATTCACTATATGGGTGAAGATGAGTCTGAAGCTGGTAAGGCCTCAGGCGCTATCATTCAGCACCTCGTGACAGAGGTCGAAATTTCAGCCCTGCCTGCTGATTTGCCGGAGTTCCTTGCCGTTGACCTGTCCGGTTTGAAGCCGGGTGATGTCGTGATGTTATCTGATATCAAGCTGCCCGACGGTGTTGAAATCCCAGCGCTGGCGGCTGAAGGTGCAGAGGAAATCATGATTGCCAACACCGTGCACATCAAGGAATCTCAGGGCACCGGTGCTGCTGCTGAGGAAGAAGAGGGCGCTGTGGAAGCAGGCGAAGTTCCGACTACTTCGGAAAGCGATGCAGGCGAGGATTCGGATTCAGGCGAAGATCAGGATTAATTTCCGGAGACACTGTGTCCGGCTTGTTTCTTATCGTCGGTCTCGGAAACCCGGGGCCCCAATATAGCCAAACCCGGCACAATGCCGGGTTTTGGTTTTTGGATGCATTGCACCGGCAAGCGGGTATTGAATCCGGGTTTCGAACCCAGGGCAGGTTATCGGCGGAGGTTTGCCGGGCCCGGGTCTATGGCAGGGACTGTATTCTGGCCAAGCCGACCGTGTTCATGAACCACAGTGGCCAGGCAGTGAGGGCCTTGATGGATTACTACAAGGTGCCTGTCGAAAACCTGTTGATTGTCTATGATGAGCTCGATTTGCCCCCAGGAACCAGCCGTTTGAAGGCGGGTGGTGGCCATGGTGGTCACAACGGTTTGCGGGATACGTTTCGCCACCTTGATAGCACCGATTTTTTGCGTTTACGCATTGGTATCGGTCATCCGGGCGCCAAGGATGCGGTTACAGCGTACGTCCTGAGCCGCGCGAGTGCTGAACAGGAGCAATTGATCATGCATTCGATCGGTGATGCCCTGTCGGTTATGCCGGATCTGCTGGCAGGAAAACTCTCTAAAGCTACCAAGGATCTGCACACCTGTGCTGATTCTTCAACGACCAGACTGGAAACATAAACCATGGGATTCAAATGTGGAATTGTCGGATTGCCAAATGTGGGCAAGTCCACCCTGTTCAATGCGCTCACAGAGTCCACTATCGCGGCTGAGAATTATCCGTTTTGCACCATTGAGCCCAATGTCGGTATTGTTCCGGTGCCTGACTTAAGGCTTGCACAGCTCGCTGAAATCGTCAAACCGCAAAGGGTAATACCGACAACGATGGAGTTTGTTGACATAGCCGGCCTGGTTGAGGGTGCCTCAAAAGGCGAGGGTCTTGGCAACAAATTTCTGTCCCATGTGCGCGAGACAGATGCCATCGCACACGTGGTCCGGTGTTTTGAAAATGACGATATCGTGCATGTTTCAGGCGGGATAGATCCCATATCAGATATTGAAGTGATCAATACCGAGCTTGCCCTGGCGGATATTGAAACCGTTGAGCGGGCCATACAGAGAGCGGAAAAACACACACGCAGCGGAGACAAGGACGCCATGGCGCGTGTGGCACTGTTGGCTAAGGTGCTGGATGGTCTCAATGAATTCGGAACCGCCCGCCACCTTGAGCTGGACAAAGAGCAGAAAAAGCAGATCAGGGATTTGCAGTTGATAACGATGAAGCCGGTCGAATATATCGCCAATGTCGCCGAGGACGGTTTTGAAAACAACCCGTTGCTTGATAAGGTCAGGGAGTACGCGCGTGGCCAAAATGCGAAAGTCGTACCCGTGTGTGCTGCGATCGAGGCCGAGGTGATCCAATTGGATGCCGAGGACCGCGAGGAGTTTCTGTCTGCCCTGGGCCTGCAAGAGTCCAGCCTGGCGGGGGTGGTTCGCGCCGGCTATGCATTATTGGATCTTTTGACGTTTTTTACCGCCGGGCCCAAAGAGGTCAGGGCGTGGACCGTAACGCGGGGAGCGACAGCGCCGAACGCTGCGGGTAAAATACACACCGACTTTGAGCGTGGTTTCATTCGCGCAGAGGTGACCGCATTTGAAGATTACATAAGCTGCGGTGGTGAACACGGTGCAAAAGAAGTAGGAAAGTTGCGACTGGAAGGCAAAGATTACATTACCCGCGAGGGTGATGTGATGCATTTCCGGTTCAACGTGTGAGTAAGTGTTTTATTTGACTATTTGCTGAGTCACGTATTGACACCCGCTGAATGCTGGGAGAAAATAGGCGGCTTGCTCGATGGAGGGGTACTCAAGCGGTCAACGAGGGCAGACTGTAAATCTGCTGGCTAAGCCTTCGGAGGTTCGAATCCTCCCCCCTCCACCATGATTAAGTGGTGTGGCGCCCCTGAGACTGGCTCGGGATTTGGATAGAGGCGGGTGTAGTTCAATGGTAGAACCTCAGCCTTCCAAGCTGATGATGTGGGTTCGATCCCCATCACCCGCTCCAAATCTTCC
>JBFFWN010000264.1:0-4586 GCA_041570235.1 Lysobacterales bacterium
AGCAAAAAACTGATAAATACTGGTAAAAGCCTCAAGAAATTCATAAATTATACTCAGACCAATGCAGATCAAAGTATACCGCAAAGCAGGCGTGTTCGACCTGATCTAAATCTCCGTTTCCCCACGAAATGGTTCAGACACCCGTAGCATGTCCGCTGTGGAAAATTCTTTTTTGGCGCTTTTTGGTTTTTCCGCGGGTCACACCCATATTGACCAGCGCCAGAACAGCACCACAAACCATCAGCGCGGAAGCAATGTAGAACGCCATATCCTCTTTTCCGGTGACATCTTTAACCATACCGGCAATGCGCGGCAGAATCAGCCCACCAACGCCCCATGCCGTAAACATGACACCGTAATTGAGGCCGAATGACTTCAGTCCGAAATGATCCTTGGTTGCTGATGGGAAAAGCGTCAGGTTGGCGCCATAACAGGCCCCGATCACAAACAAGGCGAACATCAGGGCAGCACCATTGTCCCGGAAGTACAACGGAATCAGCACCATGACGCCCTGGATCAGGAAAGCGAAGAACAATGTCAGCTGGCGACCGATTTTATCGGACACAACGCCCGCCAGCACCCGTCCGCCCGCATTGCCCAGGGCCAGTACTGCAACAGCCATAAAGGCCGATTGGCCCAGCGAGGCCTTCGCCATGCTGGCGGCAGAGCCAATGACCATCAATCCTGCCGCAGCGCCAAAAACATACATTACCCAAAACATCCAGAAATTGGATGTGCGACTCATCTGGTGCCAATCAATATCGACGGGGGGCCGGCTGGCGGCAATATGTTTGGGCCTGGTATGCGCCATGGAATCAACAGGCACATAACCCGGTGGAGGATTGCGTAAAAATTGCGCCAGTGTAACCACGATTACCAGGAAAGCGACGCCAAAAATGATCATCGTTGCAGAAACGCCGTAAGCGTTTAGCAAAGCCTGGGCGGTGGGCGCGATATAGACCGATGCCAGACCGAAGCCCGCAACCACAAAGCCCGCAACAAGGCCGGTTTTGGATGCCGGGAACCACTTGACTGCGGCGGGCGTGGCAGCTGCATAACCAAAGCCAATTCCAATTCCGCCGAAAATGCCGAAACCTATGACAAAGCCAAGGTAACTTGAGCCGGCGAGACCGGCAATAATGCAACCCAGAGCGACTGCGAAACCACCGATAGTGGCAACCCAGCGCGGACCGATTTTATCCTGTAAACGTCCGGCAGGAATCATGGCGATAGCAAACACAAAGCAGGCCAAGGCATAGGGGTCGGATTTCTGTGCGGCGGTCCAGCCCCACTCCACCGGAATAGCTGCCTTGATGACCGACCAGGTATAGAGAACTCCAAGCGCAAGGTTTATTCCAGTACCGGCAAATGCGACCTGCCAACCTTTTCGATTTGATACTGTTTGTGTCATTCGTACGGACTCCTTTATGTGCTTTGTGGACCAGGACCACTCAACATTCAAAGCCTCAAAAGATTTCAAAAACCCAATATGGATTTGGTGAAATCCATGAGTGCTTTCCGATGTCAACAAACGATCATATTTCCAGGCGTTCTCCTTTCTGAAATGATATTGAGAGATTGCGTATACCGCTGTTTTAAAATGTAATATTCAGCAAGACAATGCCCTTGCCATGAGCGAAAATTTTACCAACCGGACCTTAATCAGGCCTGAAATTATGGACGAACAGGGGAGTTTATTGACACAGGTCAAGTGATGGCATTTCCGCTTCCTGCAAGCAGCAGAGCGCCGATGTATTAATGATATAATTTGCCCCACCAATGCGGAATATTTGATCATGCCCGCTGAAATCCGAATCCAGACAGTGAGCAGTTTCATGCTTGCCAATACCACGGGAAAACACCATGAATGACAAATCAGTGTCGGCGCTGCATCGAGGTGTAAAGATCCTCCATGACCCGATCAGGAACAAGGGTACTGCATTTACATATGCAGACCGTAAAGCCTTACACCTGACAGGCTTGCTGCCTCCGAGGGTTCACTCTCCCGCAGAACAGGAGTTGCGCGTGCTTGGCAATGTGCGTAGCAAAGAAACCGATCTTGCCCGTTACCTCTACCTTATCTCGCTCCAGGACCGCAATGAAACGTTGTTTTATCGCGTGGTCATGAACAATATCGAAGAAATGATGCCGTTGATTTATACACCGACAGTCGGTGCCGCCTGCCAGGAGTTTCAACACATCTACCGGCGGCCAAGGGGATTTTATATCTCTTCAAATGAACGCGGGCACATCAAGGAAGTATTGCATAACTGGCCTCACCCGAATGCAAAGATCATCGTCATTACCGACGGTGAAAGGATTCTTGGGCTGGGAGACCTGGGTGCCGATGGTATGGGTATACCAATCGGCAAGCTCTCCCTTTACACGGCCTGTGCCGGTATCCATCCCGCAGAGTGTATGCCCGTAATGTTCGACGTTGGGACCAACAACGAGTCATTGCTCAATGACCCCTTGTACAACGGCCTGGAACAGCACCGCATACGCGGCCAGGAATATGATGATTTGCTGGATGAATTTATCCAGGCTGCCCAGGAGGTTTTCCCCGGTGTGTTGATCCAGTTTGAAGATTTTGGCAATTCCAACGCCTTCCGCCTGCTGGACAAGTACCGGAACAAGATAAATTGTTTTAATGATGATATCCAGGGAACGGGCGCTGTAGCGCTTTCCGGCATTATGGCGGCGATGCGTATCAGCGGTGGCAAACTGGCCGAACAACGCCTGTTGTTCCTGGGTGCCGGTGAGGCAGGTATCGGAACGGCGGATGCATTTGTCGCGGCGCTGGTGGATGAAGGCATGAGCGTGGAAGATGCACGCAAACAGTGCTGGTTTGTAGACACCCAGGGCCTGCTCACGTCAAACCGCGAGAGCATCGCCGACCACAAAATCCGGTATGCCAGGGACGTACCATCCATTGACAATTTCCTCGACGCGGTCAAAACCCTCAAACCGACCGCCATCCTGGGCCTTTCCGGCCAACCCGGAAGTTTTCCGAAAGAAGTCATCGAAGCCATGTCGGAGATTAACCAGAACCCCATCATCTTCGCCCTGTCAAATCCGACTTCCAAGGCAGAGTGCACGGCCGAAGAAGCCTATCGCTGGAGCAAGGGCCGGGCCATATTTGCCAGCGGCAGCCCGTTTGACGCGGTCAAATTCAATAACAGGACCCATGTTCCCGGGCAGGGAAATAATGTCTATATTTTCCCGGGTGTTGGCCTTGGCGCCATCGTCAGCGGGTCACGCAGCGTAACAGACGAGATGTTCCTGGCCGCATCAAGGTCACTCGCAGCGCAGGTCAAGGAATCTGACATCGCCATGGGGTGCATTTACCCCTCACTCAAACGCGTCCGTGAGGTTTCGGCCAAGATCGCCTATGAAGTTGCAAAGATTGCCTGGGAGAAGGGCTTGACCGACCGCGAACAACCCGAGGACCTGCAGGCCGAAATTTATAAGGCCATGTACCAACCGGTATATCCACATTATGCCTGATGGCAAAATGTGAGACGGGATAGAAACACGCGGCGCCCCATTGATTGATGGGGCGCCGTTCTCGTATAAAGCCCGCGATTACCAACTATGGACGTGTGCTTTTGAGCCCGACAAACTGCCGCCTGGCAGCCTTCAAACACAAGCCGCTGCGGTCCATGCAACAATCACCAAGATGGATGACAAGCATCCTGAAAAGTTTCGGCGTTGTCATGATATGTATGTTTCCTGCCATGGCGCCTGGCGATTTCCGGCTTAAGTATAGCGTCACTTTCACCGCGAAATACTGACATGCTTAACACATTCGTTGCTGCAGCATGAACTGATGCTGAATATGATATGTCATCAATTTTTGGCTTCACCAGGCGTCGCAACCAGGTAACCCGTTCCACCACCCAGGGTTCCCGGAAAAACCCCTTTCAAACTTTTAGGGTACTTTCGCACACCTTTAAAAAAACCGGCCCGGGCATTGCTGCCGGGGCCGGTAGGATTCTGTACTGAAGGTACAGAATCAAGGGCTTGCTATATTGTTCCAACCTTACTCAACGGGAGCCTTCAGTTTCATTGGTGGCCACCAGGTCAGAACCGCGTCTTCAGCAGGAGGCACTCTCACGCCACCATCAAATGGATCCGCCGTCCAGCCAAGGGCAGTCCAGTCAATATGTTCACTGGCATGGCAATCACCGCAATCGCTGTCCATTCCAAGCGCCATTTCTGCCGGGGCAATTTCATGGTTGACTGACAACAGCATTTCGGTCGGTTCAAAGGAAACCTCACCACTGAAGTCCTGACCGGTATAGGCGGCGCCATCGATCATTGCCAATGTCCAATCATATGTGCCCCAGTATGGGTTCGGGCCGCTTTGCTTGCCAAACAGGTGAGGCACCAGGATGGTCTTGGTGACAGGGTCAACAGGCTGGTCGCCTTTCATCAATTTGAACGGATAGATCATGGCAGCTGACTCGGTGTAGTTACCCACGGGTGAGCCAAGATCTATCGGTACTGAATCATATTTGTCGGTAACACCAACGACCGGGCGTTTCCATTTACCGTTTGAGTAGCGCAGTGTCGGGCGGACATTA
>JBFFWN010000265.1:0-4534 GCA_041570235.1 Lysobacterales bacterium
GACATGAGCTGATTGATTTCTGGAAAAACACCTGGCGGGGTTTTGCCGGCGCCCTGCTTGCCTGGCCTAAAATACGCGAAGCGGCAAGCCGCTATATCGAAGAACAGTAAGCTTTTAAATGTCAGCCCGGGCCTGGCGGGCATCCCTTGTTGCGATCACCGTGAATGTAAGGATGATGCTCGGCTGACAGAAAAGGTTTCGGGGGGCGATCCGGTAGCAATACGCCCGCTACCACATTTTTGCCCCGGTCTCGATTGATACCGAATGAATTCCCCCCTTTTCACCAGGGTTGAGACCGGGGCTATTTTTTTACTAATTTGATTACTGATCTGGAATGCAGAGCATTTCACCTTTCCATGGCACGATATTTTTTACCGGCTTTATTGGTCCAGCAAAAACCTACGTAACAAATCAAAATCTGCCGGCATCGTTCGGCTCAACACTTCCTTTTTAGAGGCCTTTTCAAGCGCCGGCGGAATCAGCACGGGACGCTTCAGGGTCTCTTCTATGGTTTCCTTGAACTTGGCAGGATGCGCAGTACATAAAAACACGCCCGTTTCATCATTCTCAAGAGTGCTGTCAAGAGCCTTCCAGGCCAACGCGCTGTGCGGGTCTGCCAGGTAGGACAGGGCATCCAGATCACGCACGGCATTCCTGGTTTCAGCATCACTGATGGCAAATGATGTCAATATATCCTTTAGCACCAGGCCATGACGCTGTTCCAGTTCCAACACCCTCGGGAAGTTGTTGGGCAATGATATATCCATGGCGTTGGTCAAAGTGGCAACCGTCGGCCGTGGCTCCCACTTTCCTGACGCCAGAAACCTTGGCACGGTGTCATTACGGTTGGTGGCTGCAATCATGCGCTTCATCGGTAACCCAATGGCCTTTGCCAGTAAACCCGCCGTAACATTGCCGAAATTTCCACTGGGCACACTGAAAACGGCTTCGCTGCCTGGTGGCAGGCACGCCACCGCTTCAAAGTAGTAACAAACCTGCGCCAACAGGCGTGCAACGTTGATCGAATTGGCGGAATTCAACCCCACTGCCCCCACCAGTTGTGCGTCATCAAATGATTGCTTGACCAGTTTCTGGCAAGCATCGAAATTATCCTCGATGGCGATCGTACGGATATTTCCACCCAGTGTGCAAAACAGCTTTTCCTGCAGTGGCGTGACCATTCCCTTTGGATACAACACAACCACATCGATATTTGGCTGGCCATAAAAGGCGAGGGCAACAGCGGCGCCCGTATCACCGGATGTAGCGGTCAGGATGGTGGTGCGTTGGTTTTCACTAAAATCTGCCAGGCATTGCGCCATGAAGCGCGCGCCGAAATCCTTGAACGCCAGTGACGGTCCATGAAAAAGTTCCAGTGCATGAACATTGGCCGTGACGGGTTTCAGCGTGACCGGAAAATTGAATGCCCGCTCAACACACTCCCTGACGCTGCCCGGGGCCATGGAATCCCCCACAAGATATTGCAGAATATGGCTACTGCGATCGACAAAATCCATGTCCAGCAAGGCCGGGATGTTTTCCAGTGGTTCGAGCTTCTCCGGAAAGAACAGACCCTGGTCCTTTCCCAGGCCGGTAATGACGGCCTCGGGAAAACCCAACGCTTGCTGCGGGTGCTTGATATTGATGTATCGCATGATGTTAGCTCCGGTGTCAGACTTCCCTGGCACCGGCGAGGTCGGCCCTGCATATGCGCACAAAACCACTCTCATTTTTCATGTAATTGTGTTTCAGCCATTCAGCAGCGGCTTCGGCCACGCGAGAATCATCAACAATACAGAAAACGGTTGGTCCAGAGCCCGAAATCCCCACCGCCAACGCACCGAGCTTCTTTAAATCAACCCTTGCGGTTTCAAAACCGGGTAAAAGAGCTTTGCGGTATGGCTCCGCCAGCAAGTCGACCAGGCAGCTTGCCGCTGCACTGGCTTCACCCTGGTGCAACTGATGGACAAACAGCGCGAATTGGGCGCCATGTGAAATGACCGTTTTGCGATCATAGCTGTCTGGAAGAACCTCGCGCGCGGGCCTGGTCTCCAGGCGTGTTCCGGGCCAGGCCACGACAGATTGCCAATGACCGGGCCACGGCAGGGCAAATTGCCTGGCGCCGCCGGGCATACACAGCCGCAAACCGCCCAGCAGGCAAGGGGCGATGTTATCCAGGTGAATCTCTCCACTGATAGCGCCTTCCATTTCGGCCATTAACCTTAACAACGCAGGCCGGTCAAGAACCCGGTTGAAATAGCGATTCAATGCTACCAGTGTCGCCACGATCGAGCTGGCGCTCGAGCCCAGGCCACTGCCAACGGGCAGACCTTTATCCAGGGTGATATTGAGTGGGTAAACTTCCTGGCCCAACGCCCGTGCAGCCGACTCAAACCGCCTGCAGGAGCTAATAACAATATTCAATTCCTGATCCTGCGGCAGGGCATGAGCGAAACGCCCGGACAAACACAATGTCCAGTCATCCGGTCTTCCGGGCATGATACTGACGCAATCGCCCAGCAAACTGCCATCAACCGGCGCCAGCGCCAGGCCAAGCGCATCGAACCCCACTGAAACATTGCCCGACGATGCCGGGGCGTATACGGTCAATTGTTTATCGTTCATAAATCCAGGGGCCTCCAGGCTGTTCGCAGCAGGTCACCAAAAACACCCGCCGCTGTTACATCCGCACCGGCGCCATAACCACGAAGAACCAGCGGAATAGGTTGATAATAACGGGATGAGAGAACCAATGCATTTTCGCCATCACGGATGGAACCTAAAGGGTCTTTCTTTGGTACCGCATCTATAGAAACGCTGCAACGGCCATTTTCTATTCTCCCGACGTAACGCAGCACACATCCATTGGCTTTAGCCTCGCTCACTTTTCGTGAGAAGTCTCCATCCAATGTCTTGAGTCGGCCAATCAATTCTGAACAATCAGCGTCACTGGCAAAGCCTTTTTCAATGACGGGTTCCACCTCGATATCACCAAGTTCAAGATCCAGTCCAACTTCACGGGCAATGATCAACAGCTTACGCGCCACATCCATGCCGGACAGATCATCTCGCGGGTCAGGCTCGGTAAAACCCATTTGCATGGCTTTATCGACGGCGTCGGAAAACGCCATGCCATCTTCCAGCACGCCAAAAATCATCGACAGGGATCCGGACAAAATACCGCTGAACGATTTCACCTTATCACCCGAGCGGATCAGGGATTGCAGGGTATCTATAATGGGCAGGCCTGCACCAACGTTGGTTTCATACATGAATTTACGCTGGTGGCGTGAAGCCACGGCTCGCATTTCACGGTAGTAGGCGATATCCGCCGTATTGGCCTTCTTGTTAGCTGCAACCACATTGAACCCATTGGCAAGAAAATTTACATATTGTCTTGCCAGTTTTTCATCGGACGTACAGTCGATGATGGTCGGGTTCAACAGCCCCAGTTGCTTGCGGATGGCAAGAATGTCATCAACGGTCCAATCTTCGACCCCGTTGTTTTCCAGGTCCTGTTGCCAGCGGGACAGGTCGATGGTGTCATTACCCACCAGCAACTTTTGACTATTTGCAATCGCCCGTACATGCAGGGCCTTGTTATCGGCCGTCAATGTGCTGTCCTGTGTCTGAAACTGCTGCAGAAGGACAGACCCGACATTCCCACAACCCAGCAAAATAACATCCATATGGCTGGTGTGGCTGAAAAACGCGGTATGACAGGCACGTAAGGCAGCCTTTGCGTCTTTTTTCTCTACCATAACGGAGATAGCACACTCGGTGGAGCCCTGTGCGATGACCTCGACATTGACGCCAGCGGTGGAAATGGCCGTCAGAAAACGTGCGGCAAGACCCCGATAATGACGCATACCGTCACCAACGAGCGTGATCACCGAACGCTGGTCCATGACCGAAATACCGTTGATCAGTCCGTGTAGCAGCTCAAAATGAAAGGTTTCCGTCAGCGCAATCTTCGCCCGTTCGGCATCGCTGGAGCGGACACAAAAAGTGAGGCTGTATTCCGACGAGGATGTGACGAATAACAATGCCGAAATGGATTGGTGTGCGAGTGATTCCATAACCCGCCGGGCCACACCCACGCGGCCACGCATACCTCCCCCCTGCATCGTGATACTGGCCACGTCATCGAGGTTTGAAATACCCCTGACCACCGTTGGCTTGGTGGTGTTGGCATGAATCAGCGTACCTACCTTATCCGGGTAATAGGTGTTCCTGATTTCGCACGGAATACCACCACCCATCAATGGCATCAGTGCCTTGGCGCTGATGACCTTGGCGCCAAAAAAAGATAGCTCCATGGCCTCATCGTAGCTGACTTCATCCAGGCAATTTGCACTGGCGACCACCCGTGGATCAGCGGTGAAGAAACCATCCACGTCCTTCCATATTTCGCAGCTCCTGGTCTTAAGAGCAGCTGCAACACAGGCCGCTATGTAGTCGGAACCGTTTCGCCCCATCAACTGCGGCTTACCCGCCTGGTTACAACCATAAAAACCCGGCAACACCAGCACCC
>JBFFWN010000266.1:0-4519 GCA_041570235.1 Lysobacterales bacterium
AATCAGCGACTTGTGTATAAATAATTCGAATCAAATCGAGAAAGGTCCAATAAGTTATTGATTTGGGGTTTTGGCCTACATGTTATATATCTTTGCAAAGTGCATTCATCCATGCTTCAAGCTGGTCAAGAATGCCCTGCGCACGATAATCCCCGAAGCTCGCCTGCCGGGCAGCCAGTATTTCCTGTTTGAAGGAATCAAGTGTGAGTTGACGGTTGTCCTGGGGTCGGGTAAGCCGGATTCTTTTGTCATTCCGCCATTGTTCCATTTCCTGCGCGGTCAGCGTGTCGGGATAGTTGCGCGCCCTGTAGCGAAAAAACATCTCCGGTAACCTGGCATCTTCGAATCTCATATGGGCCGTTGCCAGTTGCGAGGGATCGGAGCCACGAACCTTGTTCATCAACATGCGATCATGGTGCGAGAAAAAACCACCGCTGTAAATCATGTGGTCAGGGTCGGTGGCGCCGCTCGGCGGGTAGGGCTTGAAAACCTCCATAACCTTGTTACGCACCAGTGGCAGCGATTGCTGAAGTATTGCGGCATGTCGCAAACAGGTTTCCATATCAAGGCCGATGCGCTTGCAATCGACATCTTTGAGAGTTCCCAGCGGCGCCAGCATGGGAACGTGGTTGGTCTTGATTTCTTTCAATGGAATCCGTTCAATCTCTTCCGGCAAGTCTGCCGCCGGTGTGAAAATCCGGTCAGAAATTGCTTCGGCATCCAGGCTCAGCAGGGGCTCGGGGTCACTCATCAGGTCGAAGACGATTACCGATTTATTCCGGTCAGGGTAGATCGATAATGGCAGAACCATGGTGGTGCAACCGCGGGTTGCAGGGATTTTTGCTGAGGTATGTAACAGGGGTTTGGGCGTGGCCGGGCTCAACATGCCCATAACATGGTGCTGGTCACGCATTTTCAGTGCCCAGTCAAACAGCCGTGGCTGAAGCCGGCGGATCAAACCGGCCAGTCCAATGGTTGCCATGACATCGGAAAGCGCCTCGTGTGCACCCTCATGTGCAATGTGATTGGCCGCACTGAGGTCCTCCAGTTTAAAGCTGGGTTTGCCCGGTTCGTGCTCCGGCCATTCTATGCCTTCGGGTCTCAGGGCATAACACATCCTGACCAGGTCGATCAGGTCCCAGCGGGAATTATTATTTTTGTACTCACGTTCATAGGGGTCAAAAAAATTACGATAAAACAGGTTGCGGCTGAACTCATCATCAAAGCGGATGCTGTTATAACCGGCGCTGCAGGTTCCGGGTTCCATCATCTCCGCGTGGATTTTTGCGGCGAATTCCGCCTCGACCAGGCCTTTCGCCTGTGCTTCCTGGGGAGTAATGCCCGTGATCAGGCAGGCTATTGGATGCGGCAAAACATCGGTGGCCGGCTGGCAATACCAATTCATCGGCTCGCCGACCGGCTCAAGTTCGGTGTTGGTGCGGATGGCGGCAAACTGGGCAGGTCGATCCAATGTCGGCAGTGCGCCAAAGGTTTCATAGTCGTGCCAGAGAAATGTCGTTTCGATACTCATGGGTCTGATTTTTGAACGGCTTTAATTTAGAAGTTCATATTGTGGCATAGTGCAGACATTGTTTTTTGGGTTCCTGATCCCAACTAAGAGTTGCAAGTGATAGGACGGGTTTGGGAAAATTCCCACCCATTCGTCGATAACCGAAACCAGGAAGCCATGTCTTATTCAAAAAACACAACAGAAGAGCTGTTGGGCCTGATGGAACTTGAACCGCTCGAGGTGAACCTTTTCCGTGGCGAAAGCCGTGATATCGGCACCCCGAGGGTTTTTGGAGGCCAGGTGCTGGCGCAATCCATCATTGCCGCCAGCCGGACAGTGGACGAGGGTACGATTCATTCCCTGCATGCCTATTTTCTGCGTGCCGGTGATGCCAGCGCTCCCATCGTTTATGACGTGGACCGCAACCGTGATGGTCGTAGTTTCAAGTCGAGAAGGGTGGTTGCCATCCAGCACGGCCGGCCGATTTTTACCATGGCCGCATCGTTTCAGCTGGATCAGGAAGGCCTCGAACACCAGGTGGAAATGCCGGACGTGCCGATGCCGGAGGCCCTGTCGTCCGAGGCCAATGTGCCGGAAGACAAGTTGGAACAGGTTCCGCAGTTCATGCGCCGATGGTTTACCCGCACCGGTCCGTTTGATTTCCGGCCGGTTAAAAAGTTGGACGTTTTCAACCCGACACCGCAACCGCCATTCAATAACATCTGGTTTCGTCTTAATGACAAGATTGACGCGCCTGACCTGATGCACAGGGCACTGATGGCCTATGCGTCAGATTTCCACCTGGTAGGTACCGCCACATTGCCACACGGGGTCTCTGCCGTTAAAGATGACCTGGTCATGGCCAGCCTCGATCATGCGATGTGGTTTCACCGGCCGGTCAGGGTGGACGACTGGTTGCTATACTCCTGCGACAGTCCAAGCAGCAGCGGTGGAAGGGGATTGGCGAGGGGCTTGATTTTTGATCGCGCCGGCCGGCTTGTTGCGACAACGATGCAGGAAGGCATGATCCGTGTCAGAAGCCGAACAGAAAACTGAGGAAACAAACACTATGAGCAGACAGACAGAATTGGCCACTTTTGGGGCAGGGTGTTTTTGGGGCGTTGAGGCGCGCTTTCGTGAAGTGGAAGGCGTGGTCGAGGCCACTTCCGGTTATATGGGCGGTAAGCCCAACCCCAATTACAAGCTGGTCTGCACCGGCGCCACCGGCCATGCCGAAGTGGTGCAGCTGAAGTACGACCCCTCAGTGGTTGAATATGAAAGCCTGTTGAAACTGTTTTTTGAAATGCATAATCCCACCACGCTGAACCGGCAGGGCCCGGATATTGGCAGCCAATACCGTTCGGTGGTTTTCTACCATTCCCAAGCGCAGAAGGATGCCGCCTTAAAGGCCATTTCGGCGATCGATCAATCAGGTCGCTTGCCAGGCCCGGTGGTGACAACCGTCGATGAGGCATTGCCATTCTGGCCGGCAGAGGAATATCACCAGCGATATCTGGAAAAGAACGGATTGGGCCACTGCTCGATTTAAGCTTGCGTTAAGCTTGAACCGCTGCCCGTCCTTTTGGGTTATCTTCACTCTCAGCTGAGCTTTGTCACTCCCGAGTTGTTTGCGTAAATCCCGGTAAAAAGTAGTGACAATCGCTTACTATTAGTTTTTCAGAGACAAAACGCCTGGCGAGAAGGACAAGCCGGTCAGGGCGTTCTGGTTTGAGGTGACATAGAGTCGTATATGCGTTCTGCGAGTATTTCATCAGTATTGATTCTGCTTTGTTTTTTGCAGGTGAAGGAGGTTTCCGCAACGGATTCTGATGCTGCATGGACGCTTGAAAGCGAATCTGCAAGCTCGCTGAAATTCCAGGCTGCGCGTAGGCAGGTAAAGGGTGAGCGGGGATTGCAGGCCGCCAGACTGGACGTGGAACGTTTTGATCTTCAAATCAGCCAGCCTGTTGCTGCAGGTGAGTCAACGGTCATCCGCTTGCCCAATCCCGATGGTCAGTTCGAATCTTTCCGGCTTGTTCCAGCCAATGACATGCATCCGCACCTGCAACAGTGGTTTGTTGATCAGGGCTGGGCGATGCGGACTTTTAAAGGGGTTAGTGTGGATCATCCGGATCAGACCATCAGGTTGGATTGGGGAGGTCCGGACGGTTTGCATGCCAGTATTGATGGCGCGGCAGGATCGTGGTTTATCGATCCGGTTTCCAGCGGTGATAGAGAGAACTATCTTAGCTATCACCGACAGGCCAAGGGTTCAAAGGACCAGGCCTGGACTTGCTCCGCCGCGCCCATACCAAAAGCCGCCAGGTCCAGTCTGACCGAAACGCAGTCTTTACCGTCCGCGTCTGCATCAACAGGCACCGGCGGTATGCTGCGCTCCTTCCGCCTGGCGGTTGCCGCCACTGGTGAATATACGCAATTTCATGGTAGCGCGGTCGAGGCCCAGGCCGCCATAGTCACCACGATTGCAAGGGTCAACCAGATTTTTGAGCGTGATTTGTCGATTCGAATGACGCTGATAGCAAACAACCACATGCTGATCTACACAAACCCGGATACGGATCCTTACACCAACAGCAATGCAAACAGTATGCTGGATCAAAACCAGGGCAATATTGACGATGTTATCGGTTCGGCCAATTACGATATTGGGCATGTTTTCAGCACCTTCAGGGGTGGAGTGGCCCGTGTGCGAGCCTCCTGTGTTACCAATTTCAAGGCAGGTGGTGTGACGGGGCGCGACAACCCGGAAGGCGATCCGTTTGATGTCGATCTCGTGGCCCACGAAATGGGGCACCAATGGGGCGCAGGGCATACGTTTAATTCGGAGCTAAGCGCGTGTGGCGGGGATAACCGTTCAGTCAATAGTGCCTATGAACCCGGCAGCGGTTCAACGATCATGTCTTATGCCGGAATTTGCCTGGCCGATAATTTGCAGGTGGATTCGGATGCATACTTTCATGCCCGGAGCATGGACCAGATGCTGGAACA
>JBFFWN010000267.1:0-4517 GCA_041570235.1 Lysobacterales bacterium
CGGCGATGGTTGAATCTGCGAATTCGCGGGCCTTTTCCAGGCGATCGTTGTTCAGGTTGACCCAGAAATTTACGAAATCAATGTTCTGGGCTTCTGCCTTGTCATACAGACGCAGGTTAGCCAGTTCCCATGCATACCAGCTGCGTAAATTTTTGTCGTCGGGATAGTGTTCAAGTGCTTCTTCCAGTGCCAGCACGCCTTCTGCGTACCTTCCGTGGGCAGTCAGGTTCGCGATCAAGGCGAAATAAGCCCGTTTGTGATTGGGGTGGAGTTCAAACATGCGTGCAATCAGGCGGTCGGCATCCCGCGGCCGCCAGAAAGCTCCATAATCGTAGGCCAGTTGACTGCTGATCTCGAGGGACATGGGATCGAGTGCATAGGCCTTTTCCTCGTCGGCCAGCATATCGAGGTATCGGCCCCGCTCATAATACGTATTAGAGCGCCACAGGTAGGCCAGTGCGTAATTCGGGTTCAGATCGATGGCCCGGTCAAAATCGATCGCTGCCTTTTCATAGCGAAACCGCTGAAGGTGTTGAAACCCCCGTACTGCGATCCCTTCCGGTTGATTAGGGGATAAAGCCAGCGATTTCTCCAATGCCGCGTCAATTTCCTTATCGAATTCAGCCTTGGCTTCAGGGCTGGGCTCTCCCTTGATGTAACTTTCTTCCCATTGGATTGCGCGAGCCAGGGCCGTATATGCCGGTGCATAGTCGGGGTCGATAGCAATGGCTTCCTCGAACTTTTTGCGGGCCACCCTGGTGTCTTCTTCGGTGAGCAACGCCAGGCGTTCTTTACCGATCAGGTAGGCGCTGTAGGCGTCCATGTTTTGCGTGCGCTCGGCGACGATGGATTTCTTCTCTTCACCCAGCAGGTGCACCTTGAGTGAACCCATGATAGCCGCGGAAATTTCATCCTGGATTTTGAAAATGTCCGAATAATCCCGGTCATAGGTTTCTGACCAGAGGTGGTAGCCATCCTCGATCTTGATCAGCTGTGCGGTAATCCTGATCTTGTTACCGGCTTTTCGTATCGATCCTTCAAGCACGGTATCGACATTCAATTTATTGCCAATTTCACGGATATCGACCTCGCTGCCGGAAAACGCAAAGGAAGACGTTCGGGCGGCCACGCGCAAGCCCCGGGTTTTTGCCAGCAGGTTGAGGATTTCTTCGGCGATCCCACGTGAAAAATAACCCTGGTCCGCCTCTTCGCTGAAATCTTCAAAGGGCAGCACCGCGATCGAAGGCGGTATGGTTTCCTCCTCGGTGATCACTTCGCTACTGGCTACCTGCTCAGGTGTTGATTCGGCAGGTGTCTGGTCACCCAGCGGCATAAATTCCTTGACCACGAAAAATACAACCACCAGCGAAAGCGCGCCAATGGTGAAATGTTCGAGCTTTTTACCGGTTTTGGGGGTAATGGATGCCGAGTGGTCAACATCCCGGGTTAACCTGACCCCATCGGGTGTCATCTCGAAAGCCCAGGCAAAAAGCAACACGATCGGGAAGCCGATGAGTAAAAATACGGTCACGACGCGATCGACCCAGTCAGGCAATAACAGTGCGGGTTCGAGGACGCCCGCCGCCTGTACCAGCAACCACGAAACCACAACGTATGCGATGCCTACACGCACCACGTTGCGCCGCTTTAACTCGTTGAAAAATGAGCCCATATAATTGTTTACTACCGATTTTAGCGTTCTATTTTCTTAAATTAGCACAACGCGCTACATTTGTCTGATAATTTGGCCATCGCTGATGGGGCGTCTCAGATAACCGCGACCAGCACATACACCGCCATGATGATGACCGCCAACGAGCCAATGGTGTAAAACGTCGCGCGCACTTCGTGGCTTTGTTTGCTTACGTAAGCGGCCGCGTGGGCAAGACGGGCTGTGACAAAGCCGTACATCAGGATGTTTGCCAACAGATAGGAAGGCCCGGCGGCGACAAACAGTAAACCACAGGCAAGGAACGCGGGGATATTCTCAAGGTCGTTGCGGTGCATCCGTCGAGAACGATCCACGTAATCATTGACTTCGAGCTGATCTGGTCGTGGGTTTTTGTTGATCAGGCCCACCTGCAGGTCCTCGGGATTGACCAGGCCCGAGTCGCTTTTGAGCATCCTGTAGACGGTCATCCACCCTTGTCCCATGATTTTCAGGATCATGATGGCGCCAGCAATCATATAAGTTACAAACACGGGATTCTCGATAGTCAACAGCTGCATGATGGTTTTCTCTTTTATATTTCAGAATCAAATAGGGAAGAAGTCTTACCTGAGTATAGACCAAGCCCGAAAGTGTATTTTTGTTTGCCTGAATTCGAAACGTTTTGGATTCTGCGCAGGAACTGATCGAGGCATTTGAAAATATATCGATGGAATTCGCGCCCGGCGAGTGCTTCAAATATTCGAACTCAGGATATGTTCTGCTTGGTGCGATCATCGAGGAGGTGTCCGGGCAGTCCTATGCGAAATTCCTGTTGGATGCGTTGAAACTGCCGCTCCACGGAATGAACTTTCTTGTTACATTACCCCGGCGTTTTAATCCCGTCATACACCCTGTGCTACGATTGAGAAATGAAGGTAACCGGACAAAAAAAGTACAAGGCGTTCATCAGCTATTGCTTTGCGGACAGGAAATGGGGCGACTGGTTGCACCACGCCCTTGAGGTTTACCGGACGCCAAAACCACTGGTCGGCACACAAACATGGATAGGACCGGTGCCACGAAGACTGCACCCGATATTCAAGGACCGCCAGGAAGAGGCTGCGAGTGCCGGGATTACCTCGTCCATTCAGAAAGGGCTTGATAACTCAGAGTTCCTGGTCATCGTCTGTTCACCACGTTCGGCACAATCGAAATGGGTCAATCACGAGGTCGCCTATTTCAAGCGGCATCATGATCCCTCCAAGATCCTCACGGTCATAGTTGATGGCGAGCCCGGGGCATCCTTTACCCCCGGCCATGAAGCGGAAGAATGTTTTCCCAGGTCACTGCTTTTCAAGGTTGACGAAAACCTGGAAGTAACCGATGAAGCCGAAGACGCGCCGCTGGGTGCCGATGCGCGCAAGTCCGGTGATGGTAAACGCATTGCCAAGTTAAAGATCGCGGCCGCTCTCCTGGGCGTCGGCCTTGATGACCTGGTAAAGCGGGAGCATCGGCGCCGTGCAATCCGCCGCCGGGTCACCACTGCAGTACTGTCCGGCCTGTCAATCCTTTTCGCAGGATTGAGCTGGATCGCAAATGACCAGCGTATCGCCGCGGTCAAAGCGCGGGCGCAGGCAGAGTCTGCCCAGGCAGAGGCTGAGTTCCGGCGTGACGAAGCAGAGGGTCTCATTGAATTCATGTTGACAGATTTACGCAAGCGTCTCGACGAGGTCGGCCGGCTGGACATCCTCGACAGCACCGCCGAACGCAGCCTCGAGTATTACGCAAAGCAAAATGCCGTAACCCTTGATCCCGACGCGCTGGGTCGCCGGGCCCGGGCGCAACTGCTGGCGGGTGAAGTGCATAATCTGAAGGGCGATATCGACAACGCACTTGCCGCCTACGAGCAGGCTGCTGCAACTACCGAAGAACAACTGCGCCGGGACCCCGGCAATGCGCAAAGAATTTACGATCATTCACAATCGGTGTTTTGGGTTGGTTACATTGCCTGGCAAAGAGGTGATGCGCAGATGGCGCGTGATCAATTGAGTCAATACCACGATCTTGCATGGCAACTGGTTGAAATTGACCCGGACAACGACGACTGGCAGGCGGAGCTGGAATATTCCTATTCCAACCTGGGAACGCTGGAGATGGACGAGGGTAATGCGGCAGCGGCGGAGGAACAATTTCGCAAATCACTGGTGGTCTCATCACAGCTGGCAGAAAAACACCCTGGTGAGGTAGAGCGCATCCTGGCGGCCGGGCAATCCCGGGCCTGGCTGGCGAACTCGTTACAGCGCCAAATAAAACTCGAAGAGGCTAAATCCGCAAGAAGCGCTGAAGTCCAGTTGTACGAGCGGGCGCTGGTCGATGATCCCAGAAACAGCGTTTTGAAGGAGGGTGCCGTTGTCGCCCACTATGGAATCGCCCAGATTGCATTGGGCCTGAATAACCTGCCGTTGGCGCTAAGGCATGTCAGTAAAGCGACTGAACTGGCCCGCGAGTTGGCGACTGCCGAGCCAGACAATGCCGTTTATCAAGACCGGCTGTCCTTTTCCCATGCCATTCTCGGTGAAGTATATGCTTACCAGGGACGACTGCCTGATGCTCGCCGGGAACTGCTCACATCGATTTCTATCGGCAAGGCGTTGCGTTCAAAAAATGAGAATATTGCCCGTTGGCATGGCAATGTGCTTGCTCATCCAAAGCTTGTCCTGGCCCGCCTGGAAGCTTCCGAGGGCAACCATGATCAGGCAGACGAACTGCTTTCTGAAGTCGTCGATGATCTTCATGAAAAAGTCAAAAGCGATACGGCTGATATGATCAGTCTGCGGCGCTACTGCGAGGCGCTCGCTGGTAAGGC
>JBFFWN010000268.1:0-4512 GCA_041570235.1 Lysobacterales bacterium
TACCAAAAAGCGACAGATTATCAGCACACCCGGGTTTCGAGGCAGCTTCGAAAACCATAAATACTGTTGTATTTCCTGTTTTTATCAAACACCCTGAGAAAATGGCGCGGTATTTGCATATTAAGTTATCAAAGGATGCAAATAAACCTGCATCCGCTTTCAGACCATAGAATGTATGGACAAGGAAGTTTGTCGCCACCTGTGATGCAGCTGTGCCAACGACAGCTTACAGAAGGACTGTACCAACAACAGTCACGCAAAGCGTTAGGCCTCAGGGAACGCGGGCCGAAACAGGAAAATTGTGAGCTTGGGGGACAAGTAAGGGTGACCATGAAGCCAATGAGACTTGGCAGACTGGTCGTTACAAGGGGATGTGGGCTTATTGGTTAAGCCAAGCGCCCACTCAAAAAAGACCCGTTTTTTAGCGGGTTTTTTTTTGCCTGCGAAAAACCGCTCCCCGATGAGCCTGATCCTGTCAAAAAGGAATCAGCGTATATCCCTCAGACTGCAACCGAACATGTACTGTCATGGCGGACAGGGCCATCGTTACAGCCGGGTTCAAATCCTTGACTGCATAACCACGGTGAGCAGCCGTTTGACCGCAAAGGTAAATTTTGACGCCCGCCTGTGAAAGCTGGCTGAGCATGGCCGTATTGGGGTTGGGTTCATCAAATCGCGCATGGTAGGCCTCATCAACCAACAGGTCCCTGGCGGCGGAGCCGTGAACGATGATCGCAAATTCGATGTCATCCGGGTTTATTCCATTCCTGGCATGCATATTGAGAAAGCGGGCAGCGGAGGCAAAATGGCGGTTCAAATCACTGCTGAAATCCGCCGTGGCTGAAACATCCATTGAAACCTTGTAGTGGGTGTTTTTCTTCAGGTTGTATGAGCCTTCCGGCACCTCGTAGACGGGGCCGAAACCTTCAATAACCGGTCCTGTCTGTGGCTCCGCCGCCTGGGCAGCGCCAAGGAACATGGAAAGGAACAGGCTCAGGCACAAGCTTCCGCGTTTCATCAGCAAATTCTCCAAATTATGACGGATTAAGGGTCAGGAGCCCATGTAGTCAATTATGATGTAACCACCCGACTTTTTGTCGTGTTCAAGCTTCACCATGGATTTTTCTTCCATCTTCTCGAGCAGTTCACTGAAGGAGCGAAAACCATGGTAGCGCTCGTTAAAACCGGGCTTACGTCGCTTCAGCGCCTGCTTGACCATGGAACCCCAGACCTTTTCCTCCGGGTCGCGATCACTAAAAAGGTCTTCCATGGTTTCAAGCGCCCATGCAAAGGCCTTTTCATCGCGTCCCATTCGTTTGCTGGCGCTGGCCTGGCCTTCCTCGCCACCTTCCTTCTTGCCATTGCCCTTTTTCTTCCTGGTTTTGTGACGCTCAGCCTGGCGGATGATGTCATCGTAATAGATGAACTCGTCACAATTGGCAATCAGCAGGTTGGAGGTTGATTCCTTGACGCCAACGCCAATAACAATCTTGTTGTTCTCGCGTAACTTGGATACCAAAGGGGAAAAATCAGAATCGCCCGATATCACCACGAAGATATCCACATGCGCCTTTGTGTAACACAGGTCTAGGGCATCAACCACCATGCGTATGTCCGCGGAGTTTTTGCCCGATTGACGCAGGTGGGGGATTTCGATCAGCTCAAACGAGGCCTCGTGCATATCGGCCTTGAAACCCTTATACCGATCCCAGTCGCAGTAGGCCTTTTTGACTACGATATTACCCTTTACCAGCAGTCGTTCGAGCACCTCTTCGATATCGAAACGGGCATACTGGGCATCACGGACACCGAGTGCGATGTTTTCAAAATCGCAAAACAGTGCCAGATTTTTTGGTTTACTGGTCATGAGGGGCTAAACCTTGGCTAGGACAGTTTATTCTACTGCCAAAAGCGTCTTTCCTAAAGGGGGTTTATTGATTATCTCGCCTTTCCTGACAGACAGGCATATCCTATGTCACGGCATCCGGCCCTTGAGAAAAGCAGATATCATGCAAGCTGACGACGACAATGTGACACCCTATTATCGCCTGAACCCTGAACAACTGATCAGGATCATCGAATCGATTGGACTGATTTGTGATGGTCACCTGCAGGCCTTGAACAGTTATGAAAACCGCGTCTACCAGGTGGGTATCGAAGACTCTTTACCCCTGATCACCAAGGTTTATCGCCCGGGCCGATGGACAGATGAGCAGATTCTGGAAGAACATTCCTTTGCCCTTGAGATCGCCGCCGAGGAAATACCATTGATTCCTCCCATGGTGATCAACGGGCAAACCCTGCATGAACACGACGGCTTCAGGTTTGCCATGTTTGAGCGGCGCGGCGGACACGCACCTGAACTGGATCAGAAAGAAACCCGGACCTGGCTGGGCCGTTTCCTTGGGCGCATCCACGCCATCGGTGCGGAAAAGCCCTTCAAATACCGTCCGGCCCTCACCATCGACAGCTTTGCCCGCCAACCGGTGGAGGAACTGCTCGAGGGCCAATGGCTGCCGCCTCATCTTGAAACCGCGTTCTCAAGCCTCACAAGTGACCTGATCACCTCAATTGAGGCCTCATATGAGCGTGCGGGTAAGTTTTCCAATATCCGTCTTCATGGCGATTGTCATCCCGGCAACATACTTTGGCGCGATGGGCCCTTGTTCGTCGATCTGGATGACTGCCGAAGCGGGCCTGCAATCCAGGATTTGTGGATGTTGTTGTCGGGCGACGCATGGGAAATGGCCGAGCAGATGAAAGATGTCCTGGAGGGCTATACCCAGTTTCATCACTTCAATCGACGTGAGCTCAACCTGGTAGAGGCTTTACGGACCATGCGAATGCTGCACCATGCCGCCTGGCTGGCAAAACGCTGGCAGGACCCGGCCTTCCCTATTGCCTTTCCGTGGTTCGGTGAGCCACGCTACTGGGAAGACCTGGTACTGGGCCTCAGGGAACAACTGGGCCGTATGCAGGAAGAACCCATACAGTTACCTTTTTGATTCATCGATGCAGATTCAGAGAGGCTACGGTGGCGGCCCGGCAATTGATTGCCAGGCCAATCAAATATCAGCTGAATAATTCGGTGGCTTTCAATAATGCGGAGGCGTCTCATCCTGCGCAGCGGTGCCGGGAGCAGCGTCGCCGATTTCCTTTAAGCGCTCAGACATCAGGCCGACCTGGCGTTTTAACTCGATCAGGTCGAGTTCCTGTCTCGCCACCACTTCATTGAGGCTTTCCGCAAGCTCATCCTGAAAAGCGACCTGGTTCTCCAGCTCATCTATGCGCCTGGCGAGGCCTTCCAGGGTAGAGCTCATTGCCCGGTCTCCGGCATTTTTTCAGGAGGCTCCCATAATTCCACGCGATTGCCATCGGGGTCGACAAACCAGCCAAAGCGCCCAAAATCATGTTCTTCCTTTTCCGGAATCACCTCGCCGCCCGCCTTTTGGACATTTGCGAGCGCGGCATCCAGGTCGTCTACCACCAGGTTGATCATGAAGGACTGGCTTAAAAGGCCGAAATACTCGGTATCTGATGCAAATGTGCTCCACACGGTAAAAGCATTTGCCGGCATGGCGTCGGGCGAGAAGGAAGTTCCGTGAGTAGAGCCCCATGCTTCCGTTTCAATGCCCAACGCCTCCTTGTACCAGGCAGCCAGTCGCGCGGGGTCAAGTGAGCGGAAAAACACACCACCAATGCCCAAAGCTATACCCTTCTTGTTTTCAGCCATTCAATATCACTCCAAATATTTCGTTTTGCTACCATAAGCATACTTCATGGTACACCAACCGTTCGCACTGTGACCTTAGACACCGGTGAATATCACCCGGTTACATTATCATTGACGCCATTGTCAGATAAGACCTATTGATACGATTGACCATCAACCACAGGAAAAGTCATGCAAACTATATCGCGCACTATTTTGGCATTGATTCTGATGCTCTTGGCATTCAGCAGTTTTGGAGAAGACCATATGGACCCCTTTCTTTGGCTTGAAGATGTAGAGGGCGAGGAAGCGCTCGAGTGGGTGGAAGCCCGCAACAGCGAGTCACTGGCCATTCTGCAAAGCCTGCCCGAATATCAGCCCCTGTACGACAGGAACCTGGCTGTTTATGACTCGAAGGAAGCCATCCCATACCCCGCCATTCGCGGGAATTATCTTTACAACTTCTGGCGTGATGCCAACAATGAACGCGGTCTCTGGCGACGCACAACGGTTGCGGAGTACAGTAAGGAAGATCCACAATGGGAAACCCTGCTGGACCTCGACAAACTGGCCAAAGAGGAAGACGAAAACTGGGTCTGGCACGGCGCCGATTGTCTGCACCCCGAATACCAGCGGTGTTTGATCTCACTGTCGCGTGGTGGCGCGGATGCCGATGTCACACGCGAGTTCGATATCCCCTCAAAGCAGTTTGTAAAAGACGGTTTCTATTTACCGGAATCCAAGGGCGGGGCCGGCTTTATTGACCTGGATACCGTTTTTGTAAACACCGATTTTGGCGA
>JBFFWN010000269.1:0-4436 GCA_041570235.1 Lysobacterales bacterium
TGGAGCACGCTCGGGCCTGACAGGCTTCATATCGGGTATTGCAAGACCACCGGCGGAACATAATGTGACCATCAATAACCTGCTGCCGGGTTATTTCGCCACTGACCGAATGTGGTCGGTTCTCGAGGCAGGCGCTAAACAAGCCGGTGTTGACCCGGAAACCTTCCAGGACAACCTGTTTAAGAATGTGGGCGCCCGACGCCCCGGCGAACCCGATGAATTCGGCGCAACCTGCGCGTTTTTGTGCAGCCAGCAGGCCGCTTATATCACGGCTCAGAACGTACTTATGGATGGCGGAACCTACCCGGGCACATTCTAAGGTGTCAATGGGCAAAACCCGGGGACTTGGCCATCAAGGCTTGCCAGGATTCCCGGGGGACCCCGCAATATATTCGGCATTATTGTGCCGCTGATGGTTTTGCCGGTACGGCTTTGAGATAGGCGGCAATGGCGGCTCGATCCTGTTTGCTTAATTGCGCCATGTTTTGTTGCACTTCGACCATGGAGCCGCCAACGGTGTCATAATCGGGTGTCAGGCCGGACTCGAGGTAGTATTCAATATCGCCGGCACTCCAGTCACCCAGTCCGTCTTTATGCGGGGTGATATTGGGAACACGGCCCTCGCCCTCCGGGCTTGGGCCACCAGCCAGCCAGCGGGTTTTATCCAGTCCGCCCATCAGGTTTCGGGCAGTGTGGCACTCGCCGCAATGGCCCGGGCCTTCAACCAGGTAGCGGCCGCGCATCAACTGCTGATCGGCCAGGTCCACCGGAACGACAAAATCCGGTTTCAGGTTCTGCAGTTTCCAGAAACCGATACCAAAGCGCAGATTCCATGGGAAATTCAACTCGTGCTCGCCGGATACCTGATCCACTTCCGGCAATGTGTCGAGCCACGATTTCAAATCGATCAGGTCTTCAAATGTCATGCGCGTATAGGAGGCATAGGGAAAAGCCGGGTAATAGTGTTGTTTTGCAGGAGAAGTGCCAAAGTGCATGGCATTGACGAAATCGACGGTGCTCCAGCCACCGATACCCTGGATGGGATGCGGGGAAATGTTTGGCGCCCTGAACACGCCAAAGGGCGTTTCCATTTCAAGCCCGCCACCCAGTAAAGGCAGGTCCGCCTTGTCATCAGAGGAACCATGGCAGGAACCGCAGCCGCCGGCATAAAACAATTGCCGGCCATTAACGGGATCCGCCCGGTGCGCCGGCAGGTCCGATAATTGCAGACCTGCCGGGCGGATCAGTACAAGAAGAACGGCAGCAGCCGCTACCGCCAGCAGAACAAACAGACGTTTCATTATCTGAAACGTGCTGGTATCAGTCTTTTTCTACGCGGTAACCTTCATGACAGCCCTTGCAGGTTTTGAATACCGGACCGGCGGCCGCTTTCAGGCCATCCAGGTTGTCCGGATTGGCGGCAATGGCTGCATCAACGGCCGTAGCGAAATCGCCCAGTTTTTCATCAAAACCGGCACGATCACTCCAGACGGTGACCTTGGCCTCGGTATCATGACCGACCGCCGATCCCTCGGGGAACAACTCACCAACTTCTGCGGCGGTCTTCTGCCAGACTTCGAGCGCCATCATGGCTTCGCCTGCATCAAACTCTCTTTCCTGCTTGATCATGCCACCGATCACTTTTGCGGCGTCGCGGGTTTTTTCCATCAGGTTTTGACGCTCTTCGATCGGGCTCGAGCCTGCAACCGCGAAACTGGAGACCAGCAAAGTAGCCAGAAAAAATGAAGCTTTGATTCGGATCATGTCGATATTCCTGTTTTAAGATTATTTCAAGCCATGCAGTATAGACATATTGCCCAAAGCTGCAAATAGTGAAAAAAGAAATGGAATCATCATGATCCGGCTTGGTAAATTGATCATGACTGTTTTACGATCATTTCCATGAGTGCGCTGCAATGAAAAGACAAGGCAAGAAACCCGTGCTGAGGTTTGGCCCGATGCCAATTGCTGGCCCTGAAGAATACCGCAGGGATTTGCCGTTCAGGCGTTCATGGGTTGCGATTGCAATCCTGGCGGCAATGGACATCGTGTTCCTGCTGCCTGCAATCGCCACTTTTAGCCAGGCCGCGTCTGAATGGGCAAGGCAGGATTCACTGTTTGACCTGATCGCCGCCATATTTCTCAGCGCCTGGTTGCTGGGCTGGATGACTGCCCCGGTATTGATGACCGGTATTCTTGTTTTGTTGATGTTTGGCCGGGAAACACTGGTAGCGGGACCGGACACCGTGGAAATCCGCATGGGCATACCATGGCTGGGACTCAGCTCCCAATATAAAGCGCCGGGCATGCGCAACCTGCGCTATGTAAAACCCGTTGGGAAATCCTCGACCTCCTGGCGCGGGAACCACATGGTATTTGACTATGGACCCGACACAATTGCCGTCGGCTCAGCCATCGGTGTCGGAGCATTCGAGGAACTGAGATCACGTTTGAGAGAAGCCACGGGCAGCGAAATGCGCAGGGGTGAAGCATTCGATATCGAACCCGACAGCGAACCGGCCAAAAAAGTGACTTCCGTAGTGCCGGTAATGGAGCCTGCGGCAGAGTCAGCGACAGTCCAGCCCCTGTCGCTGACATCGCCCTCTTCCCTGGTGCTGATCTTTGCAAACCTGTTGCCCATCGCCGGAAGTGTTTTTTTCAGCTGGCAACTGTCCGATATCATGGTGCTTTACTGGGCCGAGAGCGCGATTATCGGGTTTTTCAACGTTTGCAAGATCGTCACCATTAACAGGCTGGGCGCCCTGTTCGCAGGACCTTTTTTCGTAGCGCATTTCGGCGCATTCATGGCGGTGCACTTCCTGTTTCTGTTCACCATATTCGTCAAACCGGACCAGACCGGGCCGGCTGACACCGATGATATGGCGATGGTCGCTGGCTTATTCATTGCGCTGTGGCCCGCCCTGCTTGGACTTTTTATCAGCCATGCATTCTCTTTTTTCCATAACTTCCTTGGACGCCGGGAGTATCTTCACCGCACCGTCAACCAGCAAATGTCAGAGCCCTACAGCCGTATTGTCTTCATGCACCTGGCGCTGATCTTTGGTGGCGGGCTGTCGATGATACTGGGTGGCCCTGCCATCGTTTTGCTGATCATCATCGTTTTTAAAATAGTGTTTGATGTCAAAGCCCATTTGAAACAACATAGCCCTGAAATCACCGGGTAAGCCACAGCATGAGCACACTAACGATCACCGGTTTGCATATATACCCGGTCAAATCCATGAAGGGCATTTCACTTGAGAAGGCGCCCTTGACTGCAAAAGGCCTTGAAAATGACAGGCGCTGGATGGTGGTCGATATGGATGGCCGCTTTGTCACCCAGAAGGACATACCCCAACTGGCGCTGATCAATACCAGCCTGGTGGATAACGGCGTGATGCTCTCCCTGCCCGGCTCGGGAGAAACCCTTGTTCCGTTTTCGATGCATCACGGCGACAGTGTTAAAACAAATGTATGGGGATCACACTGTGAAGCCATCGACCAGGGGCAGCAGGTTTCAAAATGGCTGACAGCCGCGCTTGAAAGCGAAACACCCTTACGATTGGTGCGAATGCACCCGGGTTTTCAGCGCTCAACACGAAAGGCCCGGGTCATGGGCCAGGAAACCAGCACGGTTTTTGCTGACCTGGCGCCTTACCTGCTCGCCGGCGAGGCGTCTCTGGACCGGCTGAATTCAGAACTTGCAAGCAGCGGGCATCAGCCCGTACCGATGGACCGCTTCCGACCGAATATTGTTATCCGGGGTCTTGAACCATTTGCCGAGCACAAACTGCAGGGTGTGTGTTCGAATGACTATGCACTGACGATGCGTCTGCACTGTGAACGGTGCGTCGTGACAACCATTGACCAGGAAACCGCGAGCAAGGACCCCCATCAGCAACCCTTTAAAACACTGAAGGCCATCAACCCGATGCCGGACAAAAAGGCCGGCCCGGCATTTGGACATTACGCCACGCTATCCGGTGGTGATGGGGCAATCATTTCATTGGGCGAGCCTTTACAGGCCGTCATTTGATTACACGGTCTTCATTCTGGTTTCCCCGCATGCCGTTAGTGTCCCCGTATGTAGCTGATCTACATCATTGTCTTCAATGACGCATAAATCATAATCACACTCGAAATTTTGCATTAACGATTTGCCTGTCAACGACCATGGCATCAAGGCGCATCTTTCAGAGGAAAACTGTATGGTTTCTGCGGCACCTGGCGAACAGCAAGCGCAAGTTCTGAATATTTCCACGCCACTGCCCGAGGCGCCGGAACTCTGCCCGGGAGAACTGTACCGGCTGCCCTGGTCCCTCAACGACAATGGAATATCCTGGTTGGAAGTCACCGATGCCTGTAACCTCGCTTGCGAGGGGTGCTACCGCCCACACCATGAAAATCACAAATCCCTCGATCAGATTGCCGAGGAA
>JBFFWN010000270.1:0-4427 GCA_041570235.1 Lysobacterales bacterium
CGGTGGGCAATGTCAATGCTTACGAGAGTGTCAAGACCTATGGAAACCTTGCCAGTGAAAGCGATGCGGAAACCCTGCTGGCAGGGTTGCCCACGTATAATCGCAGCAATATTACCACCCTGATTTTCAACCTACCCCTGGATGCCTTTAAATCCAGGGACTGGTGGGGAGATGGCGGGGCGGTCAGGGCAGGCCTGATACCCACCCAGACAGGATGTGTCAACAAGGTAAGTCTGGATGGCGAAAGTGCAGGGTTGGGACCCAACGGGGAGCGCTATAATGGTGCATTGACCATACAGCTTATCAGGGCGGATACCCCGCCCGGTCAACTGGAAATGAATGGTCCGGACGTCTCTTACGGCTGGCGGCTGAAGCAAGCCAACTTTACCAACTATGCGCTGGCGGAGTACACAACATTCTGGCATCACCCGAATGGTGCCTGTTATGGTGATGACGACTGGGTGCCTGATCCGCCGGAAGACTTTAAGTCCGATGCCAATCCGCGAGACAAGGCGGAGGGTTCGACCGATCCCACTGACGGAATATTCGGAGCAGGTCTTTCCAGTACAACCGTCGTGACGACCGATGGAAACGTGACTACCACTGTCATAACATACAGTGACGGCAACCAGTATGTGAAAACCGAAACCCACCACGATAATGGTTCAACCACCATTCACCAGATATTCAGGGATGGCACTGAAGAAGAGGTCACCATCTACAGTGGAATGGGCGGCAGTTCGGGCTTCATCGACCCCAACACCGGGTCACCTCTTGAAGAGGTTGCCACCGGCTCAGAGGGGCGTCAGTCCTGGCGGGATATCATTGATTAGCGGTTGAGCAACTTATTCAACCTGACACTGCGGTGATAGTAGTTTTGATTGGAGCTCTGATCGAGGCTGCCATTATGATAAAACGGCCCGCTGGCGTTTCCCCGGTTTGACGGAGCCTTGTTAATAAGTTGCGCCCGGGTGGCGCCCGTCGGGATTCGAAACGCCCGGGTGGCGCCCGTCGGGATTCGAAACGTTGTTCCGCAACACTGCAACATCGGTGCTCATATTTCATTGAATTACAGCGTTTTTCTGGTATAGTCCGCTTGCAGGCAGGCCGTTGGGCAGGCCAATAAAAGGCAAATCAATTGCGGATTGAGCCAGCCTGCATGGAACAGGGAAACAAATGTGCAAGGACGTACATGGGTCATACAAAAGGATTTACCCGTCACTTTCGCGGAACTCTTCCGCCAAGGATTTTGTTCTCGTTCATTCCTGAACCCTCAAGACACCGCAATCGAAATGGATTCGGTTGATGCTTTGGCTGGTTTTTTATCCCGGGTCGACCAGGGTATGTTGAGCTAACAACGTAAAGTTTATGTGGAGAAAAGATGTGTCCATAAAATATATCTATAACAAGGGGTTAACATTAGTTGAATTGTTGATGGCATTGGCGGTGGTCAGTGTTATCCTCGCCGGTTCAGCACAAAATATCATGGATTTTGTACTCAATAACCGTGCTGCCGCGCAGGTCAACGAACTGCAATCATCATTAAGACATGCCCGCCACGAGGCCATTAAACGTAATCGCAGTATCACGGTCTGCCAAAGTGCTGATGCTTCAAGCTGCTCTGGGAACTGGGAAGATGGCTGGATCGTTTTTATGGATACCAATAATAATGATGTTGTAGATGCCAACGAACAGGTTCTGCAAAGACATGCTGGAATTGAGCAGGGTACCAAACTGGCATTTAATCAACATCGTGTTGTTTACGCAAAAAATGGCACACCACGCGATGGTTCAAACGGCTCGTTTGTTTTTTGTGATTCCCGCGGTGCGGATGCCTCAATCGGCATCGTCATTGGACCTTCAGGACGTCCCCGTCCTGCTACTGACTTGGAGCTGAGTGGGTTTTACAGGACCGCTGAAACAGCAGGATTGACCTGTTCTTAAATCAACTGGTTTTAAGGCCACCAATTTGAACCCAAAAAAAGGGGCAGTGACTGGTCACTGCCCCTTCTTCATATCTGTTGCAAGACTGGAACTGTTTAGCCCTTGATGTAAGCCAGCATGGTGCCGGCGTCACTCACTTCAAAGGGATCGGTCGGGCAGTTGTCTTCCTTACCGGCCTCGCTGAAAACCTTCTTGATTTCGCCATTCTCAACCAACATTGAGTAGCGCCATGAACGGTCACCAAAACCGAGATTTTCCTTACGCACCAGCATACCCATCAGGCGGCTGAACTGGCCATTGCCATCGGGCAGCAATTTGACATTTTTGACGCCCTGGTGAATGCCCCACTGAAACATGGTGAATGCATCGTTGACGCTTAGGCAATAGATCTCATCAATACCGGCATCACGGAACTCCTGGTAATGTTCTTCATAACCGGGGAGGTGGGTGCTTGAGCAGGTGGGTGTGAACGCTCCGGGCAATGCAAAAACAATAACTTTCTTGCCAGAGAAAATTTCATCAGAGGTAACGTCCTGCCAGCGGAAGGGGTTTGGGCCTTCAACGCTCTCATCGCGGACACGGGTTTTGAATGTAACTTGCGGAACCTGGTTGGTCATTTCGTAATCTCCTGTTGGTCAATTTAGGACGGATGAATTCGATTGCTTATCTAGATTTTGGGAGATGATGGCCACTTATCAAGTGCTAATCAAATTATTTATTTTAATGGTCTTGATAGGTTTTACCTATGTTCGTATTTTCCGGTGCTGTATCAGTGTCTGTGAAAGCAACCGGACATTTAAAAAGGCGGTTACAATGCACGTCTGACCATGGGGTGCAGTACCTGTTTTTTATCGTCCCCGTTTTAGTATCAAATAAGGATTTACCATGATCGATCGCTCAAAGCCCCTGGTTGAATTGCACCGCCATCTGGATGGAAGCATCCGTATTGAGACCATTCTGGAGTTGGCCGATCAGCACGGTATCAGCTTGCCGGCCAACGATGCAGCGGGCCTTGCACCGTATATCCATATCGATGAATCCGCACCGGGGTTGATGGAATTTCTCGACCGTTTTGAACACATGACTGCTGTACTGGTGGATGCCGATGCCTGCCGGCGTGTGGCCTATGAAAATGTCGTGGACGCAAAAAATGAGGGCATCGACTACATAGAATTGCGCTACAGTCCCTGGTTTATGGCCAGGTCACATGACATGGATCCCGCTGAAGTCATGGAGGCCTGCGCGGATGGTATCCGGACGGCCGAAAGGGATACCGGTATTCAGGCCAATATCATCGGGATTTTGAGCAGAACCTTTGGCGTAGAGGCCTGTATGCGAGAGTTGGATGCGATACTCATGCACCGTGATCATATCGTTGGTGTTGACCTGGCCGGTGATGAGCTGGGTTTTCCGCCACACATGTTTAGAGAGCATTTCAAGCGGGTACGTGATGCGGGTCTGCACGTAACGGTACATGCCGGTGAAGCCGATGGGCCACAAAGTGTGTGGTCGGCAATCCATGATCTCGGCGCCGAGCGAATCGGTCACGGTTTCAGAGCCATCGAAGACCCAGTGCTGGTCGAATACCTTGCAACCAGGGGTATTGGCCTTGAATGCTGTCCAACATCCAACCTGCACACCAGCACGGTTTTGAGCTATGACACTCATCCGATAAAAGCACTGGCCGGGCATGGTGTCAGGTTTTGTCTGAATACCGATGACCCGGGAATCAGCGCAATTGACATCCGCCATGAGTACGAGATTGCCGCGCCTGCAACCGGTTTGAGCCGGGCGCAGATTCGGCAATCCCAGGATATTGCGCTGGAAATGGCGTTTCTTAGTGAAGGGGATAAAACCCTGTTAAAGCGGAAAGTCGTCCAACGCGTGACGTTGTAACCAGTTCTTTCGGGACCAGTGACTGCTTTTCTCGGCAACATGCATGGTAAATGCATGGCGTGAATCGGGCGATTTGTTCTCCGAGCTAAAGTGGGGCATATGGTCATGAAATATCACCACGCTGCCCGCCTTGACCTCAACCGGAACCGCCTGGCCAAGGTCGGGCCATGGTGTGTTGTCAATCCGGGTCAGAATACCCTTTTGGTTGTTTTCATCAACCTCAAATAGCTCACGCAGGGGACTGCGGTGACCGCCGGGTTGCACCCACAGGCAGCCATTGCCGCGATGGGCATCTTCAATAGCCACCCAAATGCCTGTGACACTCGGCGGCTCTGAGATAAGGTAGGAGGCGTCCTGGTGCCAGCGGACCTCACCACCGATGTGGGGTTGCTTGAATATATACATCGTCTGCCACAACAGGGGCTCCCGGTAGCCAATTTTGTGTAACACTTCCGCGAAAACCGGAAGTCGACAAAAGTCTCTGAATTCAGGGTCGAGATCGTGCATGGCGTGGCCGATCTTGTTGATGGCCAGGTTTGCGGGTTTCACAAGACCGCCATCCTTGCCAAGAGCGCCATCTTCCAGGA
>JBFFWN010000271.1:0-4411 GCA_041570235.1 Lysobacterales bacterium
AGCTCTATTCCGGATCCGCATATTATCACCAGCAGCATCGAGCACCCGGCCATTGTTGAGCCCTGCCGTTTCCTGCAGCGGATGGGTGTAAAGGTGACGTGGTTACCGGTGGACGCTTTCGGTCGTGTCGATCCCGGTGCGCTTCGGAGCGCTATTGACCCCAATACCCTGTTGGTCAGTATTATGCATGCCAATAGTGAAGTCGGCAGTATTCAGCCGATCCGCGAGTGTGCACGAATTGCACATGAAGCCGGTGTGCCATTTCATACCGATGCCGCCCAGTCCGTGGGCAAGATTCCGACCGACGTGAATGAACTCGGTGTGGATTTCTTATCCATTGCCGGTCACAAGTTGTATGCCCCCAAAGGTATTGGTGCTCTCTATATCCGCCAGGGCCAAAAGCTGGAACCGCTAATCCACGGCGCCGGTCATGAATCCGGACGCCGCGCCGGTACCGAGAGCGCAATCATGGCTACTGCGCTGGGCAAGGCTTGCGATCTTGCATCTGATCTTTCCGGTGTTGCGCAGATAGCCGCTTTAAAAAGCAGGCTTAAAAATGGGTTAAAACAAAGTTTTGGTGACAGGGTCGTTATCAATGGTCACCCGGAGCACAGCCTGCCAAACACCCTGCATGTGTCCTTTCTGGATCATGCGGGTAGCGAATTGCTGGCCCGGATCCCCGAAGTGGCCGCCTCTACCGGTTCGGCCTGTCATGCGGGTCAAACGGAGTTGTCGGCGGTGTTGAAGGCAATGGGGGTTTCAGCACGGGCAGGGGCGGGTGCGGTGCGTTTCAGCCTGGGCAGGTTGACAACGGTCGATGAGATCGATCATGTCATCAAACGGCTTGGCGCACTTCATGCCGTTTGAGTTTGTTGGGCGGTCCATGTGGGCATTGGTAAAAAAATAATACAAAGATAAAGTATAATTATTTATGACTGCCGGTTAGATTTCAAATAAAAAACGTAATAACAATCATTTAACAAAATAAATCAAAAATAGATTGAGTCGCTAGATTTATTTATGTATAGTTATTGTATAGATATTAAATGTCATCAATAAAGGGTTTTTTATGAGCGGTCAGGTGCCTAAAATTATGCGATGGACGGAAATGGGACTGGTCCCCGACAGCGCGATACGGGCCGGCATCCGCCGACTGTTGGTCAAGCGGTTAGCCGAAATCGAAGCAGATGATGTGGCAGCAGCATCAGCCGGGTTGAACCGGTTTGTGAATGAAATGAATCGCTCACCGATTGCACTCGTTCCTGACCTGGCCAACGAACAACATTACGAGGTTCCTTCCGAGTTCTTCACCTGGGTGCTTGGGCAGCAACGAAAATACAGTTGTTGTTATTGGCATGATGACACCCAGAACCTGGATGAGGCCGAGGAAAACGCCCTCGCCATCAGCTGCGCGCGCGCAGGCATCGATAACGACATGGATATCCTCGATCTCGGTTGTGGTTGGGGTTCGCTTTCATTGTGGATGGCAGCACAGTTTCCGCAAAGCAGAATTACCTCGGTTTCAAATTCCAACGGGCAGAGACGCTACATTGAAGAGCAGGCGCGTATGCGCGGCCTGAAAAACCTGCAGGTTATCACCTGCGACATGAATGATTTCAAGGCGCCTGGAACCTACGACCGTATTGTCTCCATTGAGATGTTTGAGCATATGCGCAATTACGGGGAGCTGTTCAGTCGCGTCAACGGCTGGCTGAACCCCGGTGGCCAGTTCTTTATGCATATATTTTGCCACCGTAACAGTGCCTATGCCTTTGAAGACAATGGTCCAAGCGACTGGATGAGCCGGCATTTCTTCTCCGGCGGCATCATGCCGAGCGCCGATTTGCCGTTGAGATTTCAGGATGACCTGAAACTAAGCAAGCAATGGGCGTGGGATGGGCGTCACTATGAAAAGACCTCAAATGCCTGGCTGCGAAATATGGACGAGCGCAAGGCTGAAATCATGCCAATCCTGGCGGCCACCTATGGGAAAGACCAGGACAGGAAGTGGTTCATGCGTTGGCGTATGTTCTTCATGGCCTGTGCCGAATTGTTTGCCTATGACAAAGGCCAGGAATGGTTTGTCTGTCATTATCTGTTTTCGAGAGGTGAAAATTGAAAAGACTGTTGATCAATGTGCTGGCCTTCCAGATCGGATGGTTCAGCTGCGTTATCGGGGCTGCAAACGGGTATCCCTCAGTGGGCCTGGTCGTGACCATGCTTGTCGTATTACTCCACCTGGTTCTCGCGTACCAACCCCGCACTGAGCTGATGTTAATTGCGATTGCAGGGGTGATTGGCGCCTGTTTTGACAGCCTGTTATTGCAAACCGGGTGGGTTTCCTATCCCAACGGCATTCTGTTGGCGGGTATTGCGCCATACTGGATCGTAGCAATGTGGGTGCTGTTTGCGACCACGCTGAATGTCTCAATGCGCTGGCTACACGGCAACTATACGGCTGCAGCATTACTCGGTCTGATTGGTGGGCCATTGAGCTATCTCGGCGGCGCCAGGCTGGGTGGTCTGGTGTTTGTCGAAGCAACAAGCGCCCTGGTGGCGCTGGCCATTGGGTGGGCAGTGATGATGCCGATGCTCGTTTGGGTATCCAAACGGCATGACGGCATGAGAATTCATGACGCGGTGGTGCAACATGCTTGATTGGGGTGCGTACGGTCAGTCTTTTTCGGCGGTATTGCTGGTTGCCATATTGTTCTGGATTGTCAGCCTGGTTCGAAACGACGTCAGCAGCGTTGACACGCTATGGTCATTGATGTTCCTGCTGCTTGTTGGCCTCTACACTTCCTCGCTGGACGTGATCAGCGATCGTGCGTGGCTGGTGTTGTCGCTGGTGGCAATCTGGTCAATTCGCCTGAGCGCCTACATCACGATCCGAAACCACGGTCAGCCGGAAGATCACCGGTATCAAACGATTCGCGCCAACAATGAACCTGGGTTTCGGTTCAAAAGTCTTTACATCGTTTTTGGCCTGCAAGCCGTGCTGGCGGGCATCATTGCGATTCCGCTGGTCTCTGCAGCCTCCGGGGCCGGCAACCTTGGCTGGATCGATTTTCTCGGCTTGCTGCTCTGGTGTATCGGCATGTTTTTTGAAGTGGTTGGCGACCATCAGCTCAAAGCGTTCAGAGCTGATCCAGACAACCAGGGTCAGGTTCTGGACAGCGGCCTGTGGGCGCTGACGCGGCATCCCAATTATTTCGGCGAGTTCACCTTGTGGTGGGGCTATTACTGTTTTGCCGTGGCGGCCGGAGGCTGGTGGACGATTTTTGCGCCCCTGTTGATGTCTCTGCTTTTACTCAAGGTTTCAGGAGTCGCGTTGCTTGAATCCAGCATTAAAGAACGCAGACCTGCCTATGCGCGGTACATCAAAAATACGCCCGCATTTTTCCCGCGTCTATCAAATCTCGGGCGTAGAAATGACGGGTCGAACGGAGTTGATTCATGAAAAAGTTGTACCTGATATTGCTCGCTGCTCTACTGGTCATGCCCGTGCCAGCATCTGCCGATTCCGGGCAAGGCCGCGAATGGTCATTCAGGGTGTTGCTGGATGGCAAGCCTGTTGGTAGCCAACGGTTTATGTTAAGTAATGAAGATGGCCTGACACGCCTTGAAACAGTTGCTGATTTCAAGGTGAAATTCCTGTTTGCCACGGTCTACCGATATCTGCATCGCAACGAGGAAACCTGGGACGGTAGCTGCCTGGCAGAGATCAGGTCGACCACGGATGCAAATGGCAAACCGTATTCGGTCACCGGTCAGCAACGCGAGGGTTTTTTCGAGGTGGTTGGTGACGACAGCACTGAAAAGTTACCTGCTTGTGTTTCCACCTTTGCATACTGGAACCCCGAATTTCTGCAGCATTCGCGCCTGCTGAACACTCAAAACGGAGAATACCTCGAAGTTGAGGTCTCAGAAGCCAGGCCCGATTTCCGCATTGTCAGGGGGAGCAGGGTGCCGGCGCTGCAATACGAGTTAAAGGCCGGAGATCTCGATCTGACACTCTGGTATTCAACCGAGAACGAATGGCTGGCCCTGGAAAGTAAAACCAGGGGTGACCGTGTTTTGACCTATGAATTACTTTGATGTGAAAACTATGAACCCTAAATTCCGATCTTGTTCATCTCGTATATGGTTTGTCAGCCTGGCCACCCTGCTGATCAGCGCCTGTAGCAGTCATGAACCGCTAAAGACCGTCGATCATGTCGACCTGGAGCGCTTCATGGGTGACTGGTATGTGATCGCCAACATTCCGACCGCGATTGAAGAGGATGCCACCAACGCTGTTGAAACCTACCAATTGGATTCTGACGGCAGTATTGCAACAACCTTTACCTTCAGGGAAGGGGGGTTTGGCGGAGAGGAAAAACGTTACAATCCGCGTGGTTTTGTGCGCAAT
>JBFFWN010000272.1:0-4387 GCA_041570235.1 Lysobacterales bacterium
GAACATTTTTGCCATGCGAAATCGCCATGGCGCCACTACGCACAACCGCCAGGATGTCCGAACATAAACCGACCTCCGTTATAAAGTCATCCATATCCACATTGGCGCCGGTCAGCTCAAGGGTATAGGTCTCCGGGCAGTCATCCAGGACACGTGCACCGGCGTTTTCAATCAACCTGGGCAGTTTCTCGCCAGCCCCGTCTCGAACCCTGACCTTCATCAACAGCAACTCCCTTTCGATATGATCATCGAGTGTCATATCGGCCGTGTTGACAACATCCACCAACTTCAGCAACTGATTGTTGATCTGTTCAATCACCCGGTCGGAACCCCGTGTTACCAGTGTCAGACGCGAAAGCTCGTTATTCTCAGTGGGCGCAACGCTCAGTGATTCGATGTTATAGCCACGACTGGAAAACAATGCGGCAACCCGCGCCAGCGCGCCCGCCTCGTTTTGCATAAGAATGGATATTATGTGTCGCATTTTGTTGATTCCCGATGCCAATGCCTGGATTGTGAAAACTCGCTATCAATCTTTAATGTTCTCGCACATTAAAGACTATTGCAATGCGCCAGTATTTAATTGAAACTCGCACACTATGAAGTTGACTGCAAAAACACCACGGGTTGTACCTCACCCGCTGGCCGGCAAAGAAATGACCGGCGCTGAAATGATTGTGCAAGTACTGGCCGATGAAGGTGTTGATACCATTTTCGGCTATAGCGGCGGGGCCATTTTACCGACCTATGATGCCGTATTCCGTTACAACGCGGAGCACATCGATGAGCATGGCAAAGAACCGATGCCGTTAATCGTACCGGCCAATGAACAGGCCGCCGGCTTCATGGCGGCCGGTTATGCGCTTGCCAAGGGCCAGGTAGGAGTGGTCATGGTGACATCCGGACCGGGTGCGACCAATACCGTCACACCGGTCAGGGACTGCATGGCGGATTCCACCCCGATCGTGGTTATCTGCGGGCAGGTGCCGATTGCCGCAATTGGTACGGACGCATTTCAGGAAGCACCGGTCTCGAGTTGTCTCGGCCCTGTTTCAAAACACACGTTCCTGGTGACCAATCCGGATCTGCTCGAAGAGACGGTGCGTACCGCTTTTGAAATAGCCCGCACCGGCCGACCGGGCCCGGTGGTGGTTGACCTGCCCAAGGACATCCAGAACTGGAAGGGAATATTCCAGGGTTCCGGCCTGTTACCGGTACCCGGGTACCGGCAACGCATCCACGCCCTCAACCACAATATCCTTGAAGATCATGAGTGTGCGGCCTTTTTTGAAATGCTCAAGGCCTCGAAAAGACCACTGATCTATGCCGGTGGCGGCGTCATCAAGGGCGGCGCGTCGGAAGAGCTTCGACGCTTCGCAAAGCAGTTCCAAATACCGGTGACCACCACGTTGATGGGTATCGGCGCAGTCGACACCCAGGAACCCCTGTCACTACATATGCTGGGAATGCATGGACTGGCCTCGGCGAACTATGCGGTTGATGATTGTGACTTTCTGATTGCGGTAGCGGCACGTTTCGACGACCGCGTGGCGGGTACGCCTGACAAATTTGCGCCATCGGCCAGGCATATCGCCCATTTTGATATCGACCCTTCGGAAATCGGCAAGGTCAAAGAGGTGGACTGGTCCCACGTGGGCATACTGAAAAAAGACCTTCAGGACCTGACCGACTACGGTATCAGCCAGGAAATCTCACCTGACTTCAGCCAATGGCACGGGGAAATCGCTCACCTGAAGGCAACCTATGGACTGAATTATGATCGCGAAAGCGAGTTGATCCAGCCCTATGCCGTGATCGAGACGATCAACAACATCACCGATGGTAATGCCATCATCACCACCGGTGTCGGCCAGCACCAGATGTGGGCCGCACAGTATTTTGATTTTCAACGCCCCAACCTGTGGCTGACCTCGGGCAGCATGGGCACCATGGGTTTTGGCTTGCCCGCAGCCATCGGCGCGCAGTTCGCAAAACCGGATTCACTGGTCATCGATATCGACGGCGACGCCAGTATCCGTATGAACATCGGCGAACTGGAGACAGCCACATCTTATGACATGCCGGTCAAGGTACTGGTCCTGAATAATTATGGCGATGGTATGGTACGCCAGTGGCAACGACTGTATTACAAGGGGCGTATGGCCTTCAGCGATAAATCGCTGCGCTCGAAGGATTTCATCAAGACCGCCGAAGCCGACGGTTTCAAATTTGCCGTTCGGCTTGATCGCAAAGAAGATATGGAGCGGGTTATCCGGGAGTGGCTGGAATTCCCTGGACCTGCATTCCTCGAAGTGGTCATAGACCGCGATGCCAATGTGTACCCAATGGTTGGCCCGGGACTGGCCTATGACCAGATGGTGACCGGTAAGTATATTCCGACACGCAAACATGTAACCGAGGAAGATATCGACAGCTCCGAAATGTTTTGACCGGCCAGGCATCTGTCGAATGCCTGGCAAGTTCAGACCCCAGCAAGTTCAGATCAGGTCGCCTGGCGCTGAATTCGAGCGCAAGCTATTCCGCTTGGGCCCTATGACCGCTTGTACGTTCCAATCAACCGGTTCATACCAATCAACGCAGGTTCGACCTTTTTCAGTAACTGCCAGAGTGTCAGCCCGGCTTCCAACTCAAGCTCTTCATTAAGCGCCAGCACCCAAAAATAATAGTGGTGTGTGCCGTGCCCGTTGGGCGGCGCCGGGCCGCCGTAGGACTGGTTTCCGAAATCATTCAGACCACAGGTATATTCACCGCAGCCGGCCTCAAGCGAGGTGGTCGCCGCCGGGATGTTATATAACACCCAATGCACAAAACCATAGGTGCCGCCGGGGCTTACCAACGGCGCATCCGGATCATGGCAAATGACCGCGAATGCTTTTGCGCCTTGCGGAACGTTGCGCCACGAAAGTGATGGTGAGATATCCTCACCCTCGCAACTGTGTGCTGCAGGAATCGGCCCTCCGTTTTCGAAGGCACTGCTGGTCAGTTGCATATCAGATAATGCGAATCCCATGACATTCTCCATTTTTAGCAAAAGTCGGCAGTGCTAATCATAACGCCAATACATGCCTGTTCGCACGCGAAACCCTGGATGATTTACGAACCCGCGGCCTCGGTTGGTGACGCTGCGGCAGCTTTGCAAAAAAGTCGAGCCAAAAAAGTCGGGCCGGGCTTCAAACCGTTATCGCGTGCGTCGCTTTGACCTCCTCCATTACCACATAGGTATGCGTCTGCTTGATATCAGACATCTTGGCAAGGGTTTGCCCCAAAAAATCGCGGTACTCGACCATGCTGCTGGTGCGCACTTTCAACAGGTAGTCGAAGCCGCCCGCCACCATGTGACATTCCACGATTTCCGGACACAGGTTGACCTGCTTCTTGAAGCGATCGAATACGCCAGGCGAAGTACGGTCCAGCATAACCTGGATAAAAATAATGACACCCGCACCGAGTTTGTTTGGGTTGAGTAAGGCCACGTAATCCAGGATATATTTTTCCGCTTCCAGGCGGCGAACCCGGTCGAGACACGGTGTGGGACTGAGGTTAACGCGCCGTGCAAGGTCCGCATTGGTCATACGTCCATTTTCCTGCAAGGTACGCAGAATTTTATAATCAATACGATCCAGGGTACGATTTTTTGATTCACTCACAGCAGAATCTCCTGCAGATAGCCCTTTTTAATAGCGTTTATACCGTAATATGTCGCAAAACAGTAGCATATACCGCGTTTTTTATACTTTTTTGTACCATAATATCTTTTATTCGACATTCCACTTGAGGATCTGCTAGTGAATACAAACACACATTCACCCTTGGCGGCTGCCCGCCTTTCCCTCCGCCAGGCAGCCCACGCAGATGAAAATACGGTTGCAGCGCGCATGCTGGCAGAGTTCCCTCTCGACAAGGCGACACGCGACCGCATCGTAGAAACTGCACATGCCATCGTCAGCAAGTCCAGGGAGATGAATGCCGAACGCGGCACACTGGACGCATTCATGCAGGAATTTGGTCTCTCCAACCAGGAAGGCGTTGCCCTGATGTGCCTGGCGGAGGCATTGTTGCGTATCCCCAATGCGGAGACACAGGACGCGCTGATTGCCGAGAAAATCGCTTCCGGCAACTGGGCCGATCACCGCGGAAGCTCTCAGGATCTGTTCGTCAATGCCAGCGTCTGGGCGCTGATGATGACCGGTAACGTGATCAAGCTGGATGACAAGATCACCAGGGATGCAGCTGGCTGGACAAAATCAACGGTGAGCCGCCTCAGCGGACCGGTCATACGCAAGGCGACCATGCAGGCCATGCGAATCATGGGCCACCAGTTTGTATTCGGCCGCACGATTAAAGAGGCCCTCAAAAACCGGGCAAA
>JBFFWN010000273.1:0-4352 GCA_041570235.1 Lysobacterales bacterium
GCAGCCGGCGGCAGTGGCGCCATCAAGTTGCTGGAGGTCATCAGGCTAAGCGATCCACAGGGTTTTCTGCCCTACCCCGCCACCCGCGAACAGGACCACCTGCTGACCGGATCGGACTTCGACCCGGAGTCTTTCCGCAGACTGGATGATGGCAGTTTCTGGATCGGTGAAGAGTTTTTGCCGTCAATCGTGCATGTCGATGCCAACGGGCGACTGCTGGCGCCGCCATTCAAACTGGAGGGCCTGGCCGCAATGAATAATCCACAGGGTGAACCCGCCACCCTGCCCGCCTCGAAAGGTTTTGAAGGCATGGCCATGTCGCCGGACAAACAACGGCTTTACCCCATGCTCGAAGGCGCGTTGACGGATGCCGGGCCGGGTCTGAATATCTACACCTTCGATGTTGGTGAGAAGGTGTTTATCAACCCCCATGCCACGCAGCCGAGCTATCGCTACCGTCTTGACAATGAGGCCACTGCAATCGGGGACTTTACGATGTTCTCCGATACCGGTGGACTTGTGATTGAAAGGGACTCCGCCGAGGGCCAGGAGGCCCGCCATAAAAAAATCTACAGGATCAACTTCAACGAGGTCGATGATGACGGATTTTTAAGCAAATTCCTGGTGGCGGACCTTTTGGATATCCAGGATCCCCTTGATCTGAACCGGGACGGAAACAAAAACTTTCGTTTTCCATTCTGGACCATCGAGGGCCTCGAGGTCATCAACCGCAATACATTGGGACTGGTCAATGACAACAATTACCCGTTCGGCCAGGCAAGAGACTCGACCGGCGCCCATGCCGACGGCACCGAGTTCATCCTGATCGAAGTTGCTCCATTATGGGATTGAAATCAGTCTATAATTTGAAACTGCATGAATAGCAAACCGTCACCGGTTCACACATTGTTAGGGAGAAGTTTAAGAATGAAATCACGTGCTGCAGTCGCCCTGAAAGCCGGCGAGCCATTGGAAATCATGGAAATCGATGTACAGGAACCACGCAAAGGTGAGGTTCTGGTTCGCATGGTGGCCACCGGCGTGTGTCATACCGATGCGTTTACCCTGTCCGGTGAAGACCCCGAGGGCATTTTTCCATCGGTGCTCGGGCACGAGGGCGGCGGCATCGTTGAGGCGGTTGGCACTGGAGTGACCAGTGTTAAACCCGGCGATCATGTGATTCCGCTGTACACACCCGAATGCGGCGAGTGCAGCTTTTGCAAGTCCGGTAAAACCAATCTTTGCCAGGCCATTCGTGTAACACAGGGCCAGGGCCTGATGCCCGATGGCACAACGAGGTTTTCTGTCAACGGTAAACCCCTGTATCACTACATGGGTACATCAACCTTTTCTGAATACAGTGTCATGCCGGAGATTTCGGTGGCCAAAATCTCCAAGGAAGCACCACTGGACAAGGTTTGCCTGCTGGGGTGCGGCATCACCACGGGTATCGGTGCGGTGCTGAACACGGCCAAGGTTGAACCGGGCGCCACGGTGGCCGTATTCGGCCTTGGCGGAATCGGCCTGAGCGTTGTACAGGGCGCCGTTATGGCCGGCGCTTCACGAATACTTGCCATTGACCTGAATGATGATAAATTCGAGATGGCCCGTATGCTGGGCGCGACGGATTTTGTAAACCCTTCACAGTATGACCAACCGATACAGGATGTGATCGTCGACATGACGGGCGGCGGCGTGGATTATTCCTTTGAGTGCATTGGCAACACCAAGGTCATGCGCTCGGCACTGGAGTGCTGCCACAAGGGCTGGGGTGAATCGGTCATTATTGGCGTGGCCGGCGCAGGCCAGGAAATCTGCACACGACCGTTTCAGCTGGTCACCGGACGTGTATGGCGCGGTACGGCCTTTGGTGGTGTGCGTGGGCGCTCGGAGCTTCCGGGTTATGTCGATAATTACATGGCTGGCAAGATCAATATCGACGACATGGTTACCCATACCATGGGCCTTGAAGACATCAACAGGGCCTTCGACCTGATGCACTCAGGCGAGAGCATCCGTTCAGTCGTGATTTTTTGAGCCCCCCTATGACAACACTGAAAGAAATATCACGCAACAAGGTACATGGCGGCCAACAGCTTCGTTTTCAGCATTACTCGAAAGCCCTCAACTGCGAAATGATTTTTGGGGTTTTTCTGCCGCCGCAGGTGAAAACCGCCGCGGTACCGGTGCTTTACTGGTTATCGGGCCTGACCTGCACCGATGAAAACTTTTCCCAAAAGGCCGGTGCACAGCGGCTGGCTGCAGAACTTGGCCTGGCCATCGTCTGTCCGGACACCAGCCCGCGCGGCACCGACCTGCCGGGTGAACATGACAGCTGGGACTTCGGCTCCGGCGCGGGGTTTTATATCAACGCCACGCAGGCGCCATGGTCCGATCATTACAATATGTACGACTATGTCACCAGGGAACTGCCTGCCCTGGTCGAGAAAACATTACCCGTCACCGATCAGCGCAGCGTCAGCGGTCATTCGATGGGCGGCCATGGTGCGCTGATGTGCGCACTAAAAGACCCCGAACGCTATCAATCCGCTTCGGCGTTCGCACCCATCTGCCACCCGGCTGCAACCCCATGGGGCATCAAGGCATTCAGCCACTTCCTGGGGGAAGACCGTAACGAATGGTGTAACTGGGATGCGACACAACTGGTGGGAAGCGTGACAAAGCAACTGCCCATCCTTATCGACCAGGGTCTTGAAGACGAATTCCTGGGCAATGAACTCAAGCCCGGATCACTGGAACAGGCCTGTATCTGCACCCATCACCCATTGGAAGTGCGCATGCAGGAGGGCTATGACCACAGCTATTATTTCATCAGCACCTTTATTGACGATCATCTGCGCCATCATGCAAGGGCGCTGGGCTTGCTTGGCTGATAAACCATCATCTTTATTGAACCTGTCGTGTGTTTAATGCCGCGCTTTACAACTGGTTTCGATCAGGTCGACAAGCACCCGCTCGACGTTGCTGCCACCGATTCCAATACGCATACCCGGGGAAATGCTTGCCAGCGTCTGCGACGCGCGCAAATAGTTACCCTCCACAAAATCACTTAATGCGGACACCAGGGCAAGCGAAACGTCACGATTGACACCATTGGGCTTGTCAGAAATCGTTTCTTCACACCGTTTAAGCCCCGCTTTATCGCCCGCTGTAGCGTAAAGGCCAGCCACATGCAGCGCTATGAAGGGATGACCCACCATTCCCCAGACACTCTCAATATGCCCGAGCACATCTTTTCCAAGGGGGCTCGTCTGGCCGCTTTGCAGGTAATCCCTGAGAAGGAAACCACCACAATCAGCAAGCGTAAGAATCGGCCCGCAAGTTGTGGTTTGCGGCGCACAAAACTCCAGGTAACGTTGCACGGCAGCTTCGCGGTCACCTATTTGCCATTCGGACAAAGCAAGGTGCCACTGGACATGCCCATACATTTGTCCCTTGCGAGCGCCGGACTCATGCACCTTGAGCCAGTCCTGCAGCAGCCTTGCTGACTCCTCGGCTGCACCGTCATCATGTAGCATATGTGCCAAACCATGAATGGAGTAAAGCGCCTGGGGTCGAATATCCAAAGCCCTTTCAAGAAGCTCGCGCCCACGTTTGCGTTGTCCTGCTTCACTCGCCGCGAATCCCAGCCGGGCAAGAAATGCCCAATCATTGCTTAAAGCCTTTTCAACTGACTCGAATACATTCAGCACGGTTTCCAGCTTTTTGGGCCCATCGTAAAAGAACATATTGCCCGTCAGCTTGGAAATGACCAGCAGGTCCGCAGGCGTGGTGTTGATGTAGCTTAGCGCCCTTTCCCGGGTAGCGGCAGGCTGGTCAATCAAGCCGATCAGCACATTGATATGCTCCTGTTCCCAGTCAGTCGCCTTCAAGGACGTCCGCTCTGCCTGTTCCCGGTACGCTTTGGCATCCGGCTCGCCAACATCTTGCGCCACGTAATAGCGCGCGGCCGCAGCCAAAGCAAAATCCTTATCCAGCTCCAGTGCTTTATCAAGGGTCTCAGCCGCGCCGGATTCTGACCCCAGAATCAAATCAATTGCTTCCTGGTATAAACCGGCGGCCTCAGGAAACTGACTTGATAGTTTATTACCGGTGCGTGTTTCGAGCATGGAAAATCCTTGAATTGTAGTTAATGCGTTAGTGAAGCCAGTGCCTGTTCAATCGATAACCTTCACTGCCGTGCCGGCGGACTCCGCCCATGAAGAGAGGCGGGATGACAATACGCCTGCTAGCAAAAGCATTCTAATCAACATTGAGGATTTCCTGGTCAGTCAGATTCAAAACCGCTGGCAAACACCCTGTCCCGGGCATCACCCCAGAATCCACCTGCC
>JBFFWN010000274.1:0-4316 GCA_041570235.1 Lysobacterales bacterium
GGCTTGCTGTTTGAATTTCACCGTACCGGTGACACACGTGTACTATATCGCCATGGGTTTATGGCATGGGGTTCTGTTATGAAAATACGGGTGTTACGGCAGCTATGGATGCTCGCTGTCATTTTCTGCGTCAGCACATCTGCCTGGTCTGACGAAAATCAGCCCTACCTCTTTGTTCTCGGTGTTGCCCAGGATGCCGGATACCCGCAAACCGGTTGCTACAAGCCACACTGCATGCCGGGTTGGAAGGACCCTGCACTCAGGCGTGGAGCGGCTTCGCTGGCCCTGATTGATCCGTTATCCGGCAAAAAATATATATTTGACGCCACCCCGAACTTTCCAGAGCAGCTATACAGACTGGAAACGGAGGCACCGTCAGCTCAGTTCAAACTGGATGGCATATTCCTGACCCATGCCCACATCGGTCACTATACGGGCCTGATGTTCCTCGGTCACGAGGCCATGGGTGCATCATCTGTGCCTGTTTATGCAATGCCCAGGATGGCTGAGTTCCTGAAAACCAACGGACCCTGGAGCCAACTGGTCAATTACAACAATATCCGGGTCTCACCGTTACAGCACAACAAAACCGAACAACTGGGCAATATTGCCGTTACGCCTTTCCTGGTTCCACACCGGGACGAGTACTCTGAAACCGTCGGTTACCGCATTGAAGGGCCAAAAAAGTCAGCCATCTATATTCCGGACATCAATAAATGGTCGGCCTGGGAAACCCGCCTGGCTGACCTGCTGAAAACAGTGGATTACGCGCTGATTGATGCGACGTTTTTCGACGATGGGGAGCTGCCGGGACGAGACATGTCAAAAATCCCGCATCCGTTTGTTGTTGAAAGCATGGATCTTTTGCAGGATCTACCCGAAGCTGAACGCCGGAAAGTCTGGTTTATCCACATCAATCACACCAACCCCCTGCTCGATTTGAATAGCGAGCCAAGCCGGCAGGTGCGTTCCAGGGGCTTCAACATAGCAGGGGAAGGCCTCAGCCTGCCGCTATAAATCACGTAACTCAAAGACCCCGAACCAGGCGGGCTACCGTTCTGTCTGATACAAGGCATCAATGAATGCATAAGCGCGCGGGTAGTTTTCAATCCACCGATTGATATCAGCCTGCATGGCCGCCGGGGCATCCTCATGCCCGATTCTAACGGGCTCCGATTTACCGTTGGCAAAGCGCTCAGGCAGCACCCAGAGCGATGACAGGGATGCAAAAGTAATATCCACAAAATTAATTGCTTCATCCTTGAGGAGGGAATCGCGGCCATCGGCCAGGGAACTGTCGATCTCTTGCAGCAGCGCCTCGATATGCTTAACAGATTTTTTATAACTATTTGTGTTGATACGGAATGCCTTTCGCATCAGAAAACACAGAACCGGGTAAATCGCCCGCACCAGGTAACGTTGCCAGGCTGGAATTTCCTGGTTGTTGCAACCCCAGAGGTGCTCGGTCAGTTTTCTGTTATCAAGAATATGGTAATACACCCATACCTGCAGGTTGACCCCATAGCGGTCCAAGCGCTTCTCCATCTCAAGACGCTCGATGGTCGGTCTCAGAAAGTCAGCCCTGTCACCCAATGCTGCCGAATACTGGCCCCACAGATACCGCAATATTTCGGGTGAATTGCCGATTGATGAACGCACGATCCCGGTTTTGATTTTAAGCAGGGGCACAGACCGGCCGGTGAAAAACACGCCCATGACGCCGGCCATCTGACGTTCATGATATTCAATACCCAGACGATCCATGCACCAACGGACTTTTTCAACAAAATGACTGGCCGAAATGGTCTCCAACTCCAGTTGCGGAACTTGTTCCGGCGCCATAATTCCGCTCAGCGTGATCATCCATCGCCACGCCAGAACCAACAAAACCAGTAGAAACGTAACCGCAAAAGACAGGTCGAACCAGGCCACGATCAACGGCAGCAGCAATAAAAAAGCCGAATAGATCAACAGACGCCTGTTGGTCATTGGGTTATTTCCCTGCCTCGACGGTGATCACGTTTTGGTCTTGCTCCCGGGCTTGGTCTTCTTCAGCAGATCCCATACCGGCACAGCGGTAAGCCCGCCCACTACACCGGACACATAACTGGGCAAATCGAAATTAAAAATCGTATACCAGATGGAACTAACAATCATGCTGATGACAATCATCGCCGCCACCAATATCAGAGCCCTTTGCCAGAAAACCATGCTTCTACTCCTTTCGCTTCAATACCGGTATTTTACTACTTTGCAGCGTGTTGGTATGCAAACAAGGCCGTCTGACTAAAAAAGCCTATTCTGCGCGCCGGGGGTAACCTGAAAGAAAATTGGTATATTATCAATGTATGTCAAACGCCAACTTACAAATTTAGGACAATAAAAAGAGGAACGAAAATGCTGGGAATGATGCAGGATTACCCATTACTCGCACACACCATTCTGGATCATGCCGCCTTGAACCATGGCAACAGGGAAATGGTGACCCGAACGGTTGAAGGGCCGATCAGACGCACCAATTACCATGAACTGCGCCTGCGCTCACTGCGCGTCGCAAAGGCCCTACGCAAGGAGGGAGTTGGTCTTGGCGACCGCATTGCCACCATGGCGTGGAATACCGACCAACACTTTGAGACCTGGTATGGAATCATGGGCATCGGTGCGATTTGCCACACCTTGAACCCGCGTCTGTTTGCCGAACAACTGGTGTATATCATCAACCATGCAGAAGACAGGATCCTGTTTGTCGACCTGACATTCGTACCCCTGGTTGAAGCCCTGGCTGCCAAAATACCCAGTATCAAAAAGTACATCGTACTTACCGATGACCAACACATGCCCGAAACGTCCCTGGCCAATGCCGTTGCTTATGAAACATGGCTGGCAGAACATGATTCTGATTTCGAATGGTTGAGCTTTGATGAAAATACCGCCGCCGGGCTTTGTTATACATCAGGCACTACGGGCAACCCGAAGGGTGTGCTTTATTCACACCGCTCCAACGTCCTGCACGGTCTGCTGGCCAATCAACCGGATGTATTCGGATTGACATCTCAACACGTGGTATTGCCGATTGTTCCATTATTTCATGCCAATGCCTGGGCCTTGACCTTTGCCGCGCCTGCTGCAGGCGCCTGCATGGTCATGCCGGGGGCCGGCATGGACGGCAAGAGCGTCTACGAGCTGCTGGATACGGAAAAAGTCACCTGCTCCGCCGCCGTGCCAACCGTCTGGCTTGGTTTGCTGCAATACCTGGAGCAGAACAACCTGCAGTTACCCTATCTTGACACGGTCGCTATTGGCGGTGCGGCCTGTCCACGCATGATGATGGAAACGCTGGAACAAAAATATGGTGTTGAGGTACTCCACGCCTGGGGCATGACCGAGATGTCACCCATAGGGACCACCGGCAGATTAAAATACTCCGAGACGAAATTGTCATTTGAGGAAGAGATCGATATCAAGCTCAAACAGGGCAGAACCCCGTACATGGTTGAGATGAAAACCGTTGATGATGACGGCAACGAACTGCCGCGCGACGGCAAAACATCGGGACACCTCCTGGTTCGCGGCCCCTCCGTTTCAAAGGCCTATTTCAAACATGACGAGGAGATCCTGGATAAAGACGGTTGGTTTGATACCGGAGATATCGCCCATATCAACCCCGAGGGTTATATGCAGATCACGGACCGCGACAAGGACGTTATCAAGTCCGGCGGGGAATGGATTTCTTCGATCGAAATTGAAAACACTGCGATTGGCTGCGAGGGCATCGCCGAGGCTGCCGTCATTGGTGTGGCCCATCCAAAATGGACCGAACGCCCCTTGCTGATATGCGTACGCAAACCGGGGGCCGAGGTCAGTGCCGAGGAAGTACTTGCCTACCTCGAAGATAAAATCGCCAAGTGGTGGATTCCGGAAGCCGTTGAGTTTGTCGATGAAATTCCGCATACGGCCACCGGGAAAATACAGAAGATGACGCTGCGGAAGCAATTTGGGGGTTACGAGTTTTAGTCAGGGCGCCACAAGTGTGATGAGGTCCCGGGTTCCGCTATTGACGGACCCGGGACGTCCTTTACTGTTTTGCCGCAGGCTCATTTAAATACCTCCAAAACCACTACTGTCCCACTTACTCTAAACCCCAAATACCAAAGCGTGGGCAACTCGTAAGATCGCGCGACATTGGCTTCATGCGGACTTCAACTTGCTATCTGCCGGGACCGCCAAGGGGGTACAGTGTCTTCATTCAGGACACGACATGAACACATCCATGTGGTCTCGGTCGCGACTTCCTGTCGCTCACGGTCCTGAATGAA
>JBFFWN010000275.1:0-4305 GCA_041570235.1 Lysobacterales bacterium
ACGGTCTTGGAGCCAATCCTGTTGAAGCCCTGTTGCATGAGCTGGGTCTTTGGGGCCTGAGGTTTCTATTGCTTGGCCTTGCGATTACGCCCTTACGGCGTTTAAGCGGGTGGTTCTGGTTGACAAGATTCAGGCGGATGATTGGCTTGTTTGCTTTTTTCTATGTCGTGTTACATTTTTTGACATATGTCATCCTCGACCAGGGTTTACTGGTTGAACCCATTGTCGAAGACATCATCAAGCGTCCCTATATCACGCTCGGCATCAGCGCATTACTGTTGTTGATTCCACTGGCAGTGACGTCCACCAGCGCCATGATGCGGCGTCTTGGCAAAAACTGGCTGCGCCTGCACCGCCTGGTTTACCCGGTGGCAATGCTTGCGGTTTGGCATTTTTATTGGCAGGTTAAACTCGATACCCTGGAGGCAAGCGTTTACGCCCTGATCCTTGCTGTTTTACTCGGCATTCGCGTCTATTTTCGCTTTCGATCGAAGGGAAGATCGGCCAGGAATCAATCGCGCTTGAAGCAGGCAGCCTCCTGATATAGGTGAATTTTACAATGTAGTTTTGATAAATGGCTCGGCGCCACTTTGTATATTTGAAGGTGCCGCCAGGTCATACATCATTGATACCCGGAGTAGTTGAGGGCGATGCGGCCAGGCTGAGCGTTGTAATCGGCTGGCCGTTTTGGCTGTTGGCCCGGTCTTTATCGGGTTGCGTTTGTTCGTGAATAAAATACAGGATAAATCCGATGGCGAACAACATAATGGCGATGAGTATGGCCACAAAATTATTGGATCTGGAACGGGTTTTCATGAATGCCTCGGTTGCTCGGTCAACAGTTCATCAGTATATCAGCGACGAACCCCTTGTACAGCAGGGGGGCGCTGTTTATCCTTGTGCTACAGTCACAGGAAGAATTTTCAATGAACAAAATTTTGATAACAGGCGCCAATCGCGGCATCGGCCTTGAACTCTGCAGGCAATTGGCGGCGCGAGGTGATGAAGTGATAGCGGTTTGTCGCACTGCAAGCGAGGCGCTGGCAGAGTTGAATGTGCGTGTACTGGATGGTGTTGATGTTACTGATGCCGCCAGTGTCGATTCGTTGCAATCCAGACTTGGTTCTGAGAGCCTCGATTGGCTGATCAACAATGCCGGCATTCTCTCTGTGGAAACCCTGGATAATCTTGATTTCGACGCAATGGAAAGACAATTCAGGGTCAATTCCCTTGGCCCATTGCGTGTAACCGCTGCTTTATCGGCGAACCTGGCAAAGGGTTCCAAAGTGGGCATTATTACCAGTCGAATGGGGTCCATCGAAGACAATACATCCGGCAAGTATTATGGTTACAGGATGTCGAAGGCGGCTGTCAATATGGCCGGAATGTGCCTTGCGCGGGACTTGAAAGACCAAGGTGTTGCGGTTGCTCTACTGCATCCCGGCATGGTGGCAACCGACATGACGGGTGGCCAGGGTGTCACACCAGAACATTCAGCCAAGGGCATTATCCAGCGTATGGATGCTCTTGATATGGACACAACCGGGTCCTTCTGGCATGCGGAAGGCGAGAGCCTTCCCTGGTAGCTGTTCTAAGACCAACCCTTTCGGATCAGGCGCTACGTTGATGCGATAATGTTCCAACCTGGTGGAGCGCCTGCTCCAACTGGTTCCAGCGTTGTTCAAGGGTGCCGGTTATACCAATCGACATCCGTACCAGGCCTGGTGAAATATGCGCCGCTGCCTTGTCTTCCTCGGTCATTTCACTGGATGTGCTGCTGCCGGAGCATGACATCAGGGTATCAAAATATCCCAGGCTGACGGCCACGTATCCAAAGTGATATTCATTTTGTAGAAGGTCCAGCAGTTCATTAGCCTTCTCCTGGCTGCCCATGTCGATTGTCAGGATGCCGCCACATCCGTAGTCACTGCAATACAGTTCGCTTAGTAACGCGTGATCCGGATGATCTTTCAGGCCGGGATAACAAACGGTCATTCCCAACTGTTGCAAACGTTCGGCCAAGACCTGGGTGCGCCGGCTGTGTTCGGTCATGCGCATCGGCAGGTGCGGGATTCGAAGGCTTAAATTGAAAGCCACCTGCGGGTCCATTGTCGGGCCAAGGATCATTAGCATGCCGGTGTGCAGGTCCATCAGTTGATGGATGAAATCGGCATCTGCACAAATGGCGCCTGCGATATAGTCGCTGGCGCCGCTGATAAACTTTGTCATACTGTGCACCACGATATCAGCACCCAGTTTTTTGGGGCTCAGAATCAATGGGCTGAAAGTGTTGTCTATGACCAGTTTTATGTTATGCCGCTGTGCAATTTCACTGAGGCCAGGTATATCTGCAATGCGCAGTGTAGGGTTGGAAATACTTTCCGCATAGATGACGCGTGTGCGTTCATTGATGGCTGCTTCTACGGCTTCAAGATCTGAAATATCGACCAGCGTGGTGGTGATGCCTGTCTTCGGAGGCAGGGTGTCGTGCAAAAGCGCGTAGGTACCGCCATATACCGCATTGGAACAGACAATGTGATCGCCGGCATCGCAAAGCTGCAATAGCGTTGCTGAGATGGCAGCCATACCACTGGCTGTGCAATAGGCGGCTTCGGTTCCCTCGAGTGCTGCCAGTTGCTTGCCAAGGTTGTAGACCGTCGGGTTGAAGTGGCGCCCATACAAATAGCAACCTCCCTGGTCGGGTCCCTTTTTTCCACCAAATATTTCGGGCATTGTTGTTGAATGCATCACCGTGAATGTGGTGCTCGCTTCGATTGACATGTTGACACCGCCATGTTCACCAAATTCGTGCCGTGTATTGGCCATGGTTTCAACTGGATTTTGATTGCGCATATTTAATTCGCCTGTGGCGCCTCCGTCCCTGCTCAGAATATGTATGCCATTCGGAACAGCTGTCACTAATATGTTTCATATTCATTTGTAAGGTAATATTATAGAATATAGTTTATCTTAAAAGATCGTATCCGAATAAAATACGGAATTAAGTTGTGAAGAAGCCCCTGGATCGAATCGATTACGAAATTTTGGCCCTGTTGCGGAATAATGCACGCATTTCCAATAAGGAAATCGCCCGGCGGGTTGGTTTGGCGGCATCGACATGCCTGGTCCGGATTCGCGTATTGCAAACCTCGGGTGTGATCAGCGGGTTTCATGCCGAGATAGATCCTGCCAGCCTGGGTGTAGGTATCCAGGCAATGATCGCAGTCAGATTGATTCGTCACTACAAGCCTGATGTTGATGCTTTTCGAAGTCATGCGCTGTCGTTACCTGAGGTGGTGCACCTGTATCACGTGGCTGGACAAATTGATTTTCTGGTGCATGTCCTGGCGCGCGATTCAAACCACTTACGCGACCTGGCGATGACTGCGTTTACCTCCCGAAAAGAGGTTTCCCATATTGAAACCGAGCTTATTTTTGAGCACGTACGAAGTGCTGAGGTGCCATCGTTTATCGACATTGACCCATAATGCGTTCTACCAAGCATTTGATAGATTCGTGGTCTATACTTAAATTCAGTAGAGCTTAAGAAATTTTGTAGATACTACGAAATGGGTGGGGAAGCCTTCTAAATCAGTTTTGCTTTAAAAGGGGATGCGTGCAAACGCACCGATATTCTCTCACTCTCGAAAAATTTAGGACAACCAGTTGGCGCGGGGCCAATATGGTTGATTGCCAAAGGTTGGCGAGGTTTATCGATTCACCGATCGAAAACTGATGACATGGAACGTGTTTACGGGTTCCCGTATTCACAAAGTCTCCCTGAAAATATTGTTCCGTTACGCTTATGGGTATGCGGAGCGCGTAGCGATTTCTGAAAGGGGTTGCTTTCGAGGAGATTGGGTATGTTTGAAATTCTAGTGATTGTTGTATCAAGGGTGCTTTTGGTACTGCTTGGTTTTATGGTTTACCGCATACTGTCGAATTGGCAGGGGTTTCACAATACGTTAATCGGGCGGAGCGGTTCCGGTATCAATGGCGCACTGGCAGGTCAAAAGGGCTTTGTCAGGGTTGGCTCGCCGGGTGGAGCACAGAAGTATTCAGTCAAAATGGCTGCAAATCTCAAGATACAGTCACCCTGGGGTTGGTGAGTCTTAAAAAGACTACCCCGCTATCGGGGCATCAGAAATGCAAGCGTTATTGCAAGAGGCCATTTTGGTGGCTATCTGCAATGACGTTTTTTTGGCAAACTGTCTATAGCCAAAATGGCAAACTGTCTATAGCCAAAATGGCAAACTGTCTATAGCCAAAATGGCAAACTGTCTATAGCCAAAATGGCAAACTGTC
>JBFFWN010000276.1:0-4252 GCA_041570235.1 Lysobacterales bacterium
CTTGATCAGGTTTAAGCGTTAAGTCAGTGATTCTATGGCCGCGCGGATTTTTCTTATACAGGCGTGCAGGTTTTCCATGCTGGTGGCATAGGACAAACGCAGATGTCCGGGTGCGCCGAACGCGGTTCCCGGCACCATTCCCACACCGGCGTTTTCCAGCATCCATTCGGCAAGGTCGACGTCGTCCCGGATATCCGGCATGCGGTCAATAACACCTTTGAACGATGGGAATGCGTAAAAAGCACCGTTACATTCCTCACATTCGACGCCATCAATATCGTTCAGGGCTCCCAGCAGATATTCATAGCGGCGCTTGTATTCATGGCGCATTTCGGCAATACAATCCTGCGGGCCTTCAAGAGCTGCTGTGGAGGCGGCCTGTGAAATTGAACAGGCACCTGAGGTGCTTTGTCCCTGTACCTTTCGCATCGCCGTGATCAGGTCATGGGGGCCCGCTGCATAGCCGATTCTCCATCCGGTCATCGCGTAGGCCTTGGAAACGCCATTGACAATGATGGTTCGTTCGGAAAGCTCAGGGCAAATGTTCAGCAGGGTACTGTACGGTTTCTCACCCCAGTAAATATGTTCGTAAATATCATCACAGACAACCGCCACCTTTGGATGCTCAACCAACACTTCGGCCAGCGCCCTGTACTCATCTGCGCTGTAAACCTTGCCGGTTGGGTTGCTGGGTGAGTTGATGATCAATAAACGGGTCTTGTCGGTTATAGAAGACTCAAGTTGTTTGGCTGTGATTTTGAAGCCACTGGCATCCGTGGCGTTCAGAATCACGGGCTGACCCTCAGCCAGCTTGATCATGTCGGGGTAAGATACCCAGTAAGGCGCCGGGACAATGACCTCGTCATCCGGGTTGATCAATGAAACCAGCAGGTTAAAGATACTTTGCTTGGCGCCGTTTGAAACGATGATTTGCTTGTCATCGAAATCGAGATTGTTCTCAACGCGGAATTTTCGGATGATGGCTTGTTTCAGTTCCGGCGTGCCATCAACAGGCGGGTATTTTGTTTTACCGGCGTGGATGGCTTCGATGGCAGCCTGCTTGATGTGATCCGGCGTATCAAAATCCGGCTCACCAAAGCCCAGGGAAATGATGTCCCGGCCCTGTGCCCTCAATTCGGCTGACTTCACGCTGACCATAATGGTGGCCGGTGGTTTGATCTGGGAAACACGATTGGATATTTTCACTGCCACTTTTGATAACCCCCGATTGTTCTCAGGATAAACCAGGTGCGATTGGGTAAACTGGCCCTGAGGTTTTGCATTGCGTCAAGTGATATGTTTTCGATCAATTACTTATTGTAGCAATATTGCCCGCCGAAAAGATGATTTATTGGTGTATTCGGCGGGTCATTATTTACCGCGCCAATGGGATTTCGGATGCCAGTTGCAGTTTGATTGCAGCATTGAGCTTATTTTCGACCTGCATGACGCGCATCACCTTTTGTGAAGGCATGAAACCTTTGAGTTCCTTGGCAAAGTTCTGCCGAATCACCACCTCTTGCATCTCTATGGAAAAATGGTCGGACATCAATTCTTCTGCTTTCTGGTTGGTCATATCGTTGTAGTTGTCGGCAAAGTCCTTGATCAGGGCCAGAAGCCTGTCGCCATTTGCTTTGGCCGCGGCCCGGTATTCCTCCCACTTGGGCCAGAACAGTTCACTTTCCTCGGCGGTAAAAGTCATGTTGGCCAACAGGATAGCCTTACGATCGGTCTGTGCGGATTGGCGGATCAGGGCAATCTGCTCGTCTAATGCTGTTTGTGCTGTGGCAGACATCGAGATGGAAAAAAGCAATACCAAGACGGCTAAAAATTTCATATGTCCTCCAAAAGACTACAAATTGACAAGGGGGTTATAATAGCAAGTTTGGCCATTCACAAAGAGCACTGAATTGAAAAGCAAAGCCTTCAAGCTGGTAAGTAAATACAAGCCGGCAGGTGACCAGCCTGATGCCATTCGGGCATTGACGGATGGCCTGGCAGAAGGCGAGGGCAGCATGACCTTGCTGGGTGTAACGGGTTCCGGCAAGACATTTACCATGGCCAATGTGATCCAGAAATTGCAGCGGCCAGCCCTGGTAATGGCGCCTAACAAGACGCTGGCCGCACAGCTCTATGGCGAGTTCCGCAACTATTTTCCAGAAAATGCCGTGGAATATTTTGTTTCCTATTACGATTATTACCAGCCTGAAGCCTATGTGCCTTCTTCCGATACCTATATCGAGAAGGATGCGTCAATCAATGAGCACATCGAGCAAATGCGGTTGTCAGCCACCAAGGCGCTTTTGGAACGACGGGACACCATAATCGTGTCGACGGTCTCGGCCATCTACGGTTTGGGTGACCCGACCCAGTACCTGAGCATGGTTCTGCATCTGTCGGTGGGTGAAATCATTGATCAGCGCAAAATTTTACGCCGCCTGGCCGAGATGCAGTACAGCCGCAATGACATGGAGTTGCGTCGCGGCACCTACCGCGTCCGTGGCGAGGTTATCGATATTTTTCCCGGTGATGAGGAGTTGCGCGCCATTCGCGTGGAGCTTTTTGACGATGAAATTGAAAACCTGTCGCAGTTTGACCCCTTGACCGGTGAAGTGGTCAAAAAGATGCAGCGGTTCACGGTTTTTCCCAAGTCGCATTATGTTACGCCGCGACAAACCGTGATCGACGCGGTGGCCGCGATTCGCGAGGAGTTGAAAGAGCGTCTCGCCTATCAGCGTGAGAACCAGCAACTTGTTGAAGCCCAGCGTCTTGAGCAGCGCACCATGTACGACATGGAAATGATGCTCGAACTCGGTTATTGCAATGGCGTTGAAAACTATTCCCGGCATCTGACCGGGCGCGGCGCGGGTGAGGCGCCACCGACGCTATTTGATTACCTGGCGGATGATGCCCTGTTGATACTCGACGAAAGCCACGTGATGGTTCCGCAGTTGGGCGGCATGTACAAGGGCGATCGCTCCCGCAAGGAAAACCTTGTGACCTACGGCTTTCGTTTGCCATCCGCCCTCGATAACAGGCCGCTTAAGTTCGAGGAATGGGAGACCAAAGTGCGCCAGGCGGTGTTTGTCTCGGCCACACCGAGGCCCTATGAACTGGAGAGGTCCGTCACGGTGGTCGAGCAGGTCGTGCGCCCGACCGGCCTGATCGATCCGGAAGTCGAAATTCGGCCGGTGGCCGACCAGGTGGATGATGTGCTGTCAGAAATCAGCCATCGCACGGCCATGGGTGACCGGGTGCTGATTACCACGCTGACCAAGCGCATGGCGGAAAACCTGACCGAATACCTGGCGGATCATGGTGTCAAGGTACGCTACCTGCACTCGGATGTGGATACGGTCGAACGTGTCGAAATCATCCGTGATCTTCGTCTTGGTGAGTTCAACGTCCTGGTCGGCATCAACCTGCTCAGGGAGGGGCTGGATATGCCCGAGGTTTCACTGGTAGCGATACTGGATGCGGACCGGGAGGGCTTCCTGAGATCAGAATCTGCCCTGATTCAGACCATCGGCAGGGCGGCGCGAAATATCAGGGGCAAGGCCATCATGTATGCCGACAGGATTACCGGCTCGATGCAACGCGCCATTGCCGAAACCGACAGGCGCCGTGAGCGTCAGCGTGAGTACAACAAGGAACACGGCATAACACCAAAGACCATCATCAAGGCGGTCAGTGATGTCATGGATGATGCCCACTCAATGTCGCCGGCTGAGCGGGAGCAGCAGCGGAAAGTGGCTGAAACTGCGGCCCAATATCATCATATGCAACCGGCTCAACTGGGCAAAACCATTGCTGAAATGGAAAAACAGATGATCAAACACGCCGAGATGCTGGAGTTTGAGGAAGCGGCGGAAATTCGGGACCAGATCAAGCGGCTGAGAGAGCAGGTCTTGTTGTCCTGACATCGTGGTTGGGTATTTGGGTCCAGCTTTTTTGCGGCTTCGTTAGGTTTAGTGCCAATCAATTCGTGGCGCTATGGGAGGTTTCTGCTGAGACACGCCGTAAACCCATCCATGGGGTCTCGTCAAAAACGTCCCTGTTTTTGACGGTCTCAGCAGAAACCTCCCACATCCCCACTTGGTGCTGTGGATTCTAGTAGGATCAACAACGCTAAGCCGGGAGGCAGGTACCGCTCCCTGGGACCGTCACAAACAGGAAGTTTGTGGACGAGGCCCCATGGATGGGTTCAGGCCGGGTCCCAGGGAGTAGTACCTGCAGCGCGGCTGACGCTCGC
>JBFFWN010000277.1:0-4234 GCA_041570235.1 Lysobacterales bacterium
AAATTGACTGCGATCTGATCAAGCAGATGAAAAATTATATGGAAAAATTACATGACATCCAAAACCAGACGGCTTGAGCATCTTCACAGGCTGCGCATTTTTGCTATTGCAGGCTGCCTGTTTTTGTCAGCCTTTTCCACGGGCACGGCATTCTCGAAAACGCCGCTTGCTGACTCTGGCCTGAAGCAACCGATTATCCGCTATGACTCCATACATCACCCGGTAAAGGGACGATACGGCATGGTTGTATCTCAAAACAGCATTGCGACGCGCGTCGGCCAGGATATTCTTGCCAAGGGCGGCAATGCGATGGATGCGGCAGTGGCGGTGGGTTTTGCACTGGCGGTTACCCTGCCGCGCGCGGGTAACCTGGGCGGCAGTGGTTTTATGCTTGCTCATATGGCGGAGGGCAAAAAGACCATCGCGCTGGACTATCGATCAATGGCGCCTTTGTCAGCCAGCGTTGAAAAATATACCGGGCCCGATGGAAAGATTGACTTTGACAGGTTGACCTTTGGCCCGATGGCCCCGGCCGTACCCGGCACGGTTGCCGCCATGCACCAGGCATGGCAACAGTTCGGGTCGCTGGCCTGGAAGGATCTGCTGTTACCTGCCTATCAGCTTGCCAGCGAGGGTTTTACGGTGGGGCACGACCTCGCCTATGTTCTTAACATGGCGAGTGCGGTGCTGAACTATTATTCGCCGGGCTCGGCATACGTCAAACCCGATGCCCAGCCATGGGTTGCGGGCGATGTTTTGCGACAGCAAGACCTTGCCTGGTCGATTTCGCAAATCATGGAGCATGGCGCTTCTGCTTTTTATGAAGGCGAGTTGGCAGACCGCATCGTGGGCGCCTTTGAAAAAGCCGGTGGCATTATCAGCAAAAAGGACCTGGCGGCTTACCAGGTCAAATCGCGTGCACCGGTATCAACCAGTTACCGCGGCAAGCAGGTTATTTCGATGCCACCGGTGAGTGGTGGTGGCGTGACGCTGCTGCAGATGCTGAATATGCTGGAGACCTTTCCAATGCCGGAACTGGCTGCGGGCAGCGCCAAAAGCCTGCATCTGATGGCGGAGACCATGAAGCGTGCGGCGGCCAACCGCAGGTCGCTGCTGGGAGACCCCGATTTTGTCGAGGTGAATGTGGATGGATACATCAGCAAGGCCCTTGCCAGGGATATGGCCGCTAAAATCAATACCGGGCGTGCGGCAAATGTAGAAACCATCACGGCGGAACCTGTGGAGCGTTATGAAAGCCGCAATACCACCCACTATTCGGTTATGGACAGGTTTGGTAATGCCGTATCCAATACCTACACGCTGGGGTACTCATTCGGCTCCGGATATGTGGCCGAGGGCACCGGCATCCTGTTTGATAACCAGATGCGTAATTTCAGTTATTCCAGCGACAATAATCACAAAAACGCACTGGCGCCGGGTAAAAGAATGCTGTCCACCATGACGCCCACCATTGTATTGGGCGAAGATGGGAAAGTGCTGCTGGTAACCGGTACACCCGGGGGCGGGCGGATCATCAATGTGATTTTGCAGGTGATCGTCAATGTGATCGATTACAAAATGAACGTTGCCGAAGCCACCCATCAACCGCGCATTCACCAAGGCTGGCGCAACCAGGAACTGGGCATCGAGACAGGTATGAACCCGGAAACTGTAAAACTGCTGGAGTCCATGGGCCATCAAATTGATATGCAGCAAACCATGGGCAGCTCGCAGTCGATTATGTGGCTGGATGGTGTTTTCCAGGGGGCTGCGGATCCGCGGCGGCCGAATGCTTTGGCTTTGGGGGTGGACCAATTGCCAGAGGTTCGAGTTGAGGTGGTTGCTGAGTGAGGCTTTGTGTTTAGCCGCAATATTGTGCGAATAGCTTTGGTTTGCGCTGCTGGCTGCGGGTTTGAACGATTAAGTCAGGGGCGCGGTGGAAGTTTGGCCTTTGGAAGAGGCTTTTCTGTTTTCCGGGCGTTGCTGTGACGTGGTTGTTTTATGGTGGGCGTGAGGTAATGGACAGGTGCGGCATTCCACTGACGCATTATCCTGCGATGAGTGAAGTGTAGGATGACCAGCATTAATCCGAAAGCCCGAAAACGGGAATACATACACTTAAAGACGCACTCGGTTTAGTAATACCCAGTCAATTGGACTACTATTGGGGTCTGATAGGAAAAGAAGGGGCCGATAGGAAAGGAAGTTTCAAGGTGACTATATACATGGGGTTATCCCGTGCTCCCCATATCAAGGTAAATCACCATGGCATTTAAAATGTGGGCGGTTATGTTGACCAGTGCCGGTATTTCGCTGGTGTTGTGTGTGTTACTGATACCTCTCGCCAGGCGCATCTCCCTGCTTGATCATCCGTCTGATCGCAAGGTGCATATTTCACCCACTCCATTGGTTGGCGGCCTGGCCGTTTATTTCGCACTTGTGATAGTCACCTGGCAAATGGCGCCTTATAGTTCCGAGGCGCTACCATTTTTGGCGGCCTGCGCTTTAATACTGATAACCGGCATGCTTGACGACCTGCACGAACTGAGCCCCATCACCCGTTTTATGGTTCAGATCGTGTGTTGTTTAATCATGATTTTTGCCAGCAAAGTGGTTTTGACCGATTTTGGTTCGCTAATGTGGGATGGGGTTTTTTCACTGGGGTTTTTAAGTGTTCCCGTCACCATTTTCGCCGCCCTTGGTGTGATCAATGCCTTCAACATGATGGACGGCATTGATGGGTTGGCTGCCATGATATTTGTTATTGCCGGGGCAACCATGGCATGGCTGGCCTTTTCCGCCGGGTTTAATTTTAATGCTGGCTTGCTGATGATCGCGGTTGCGGCGGTGCTGGGCTTTTTCGTGCTGAACGCCCGTTTCCCTTGGAATGAAAAAGCCAGGGTGTTTTTGGGCAACTCGGGCTCGGCATTTTTGGGGTTGTTTCTGGCCTGGCAATTCATTGACCTCGGCAACGGCGATGACCGGGTATTTGCGCCAATGACTGCGGTATGGCTGCTTGGCGTACCACTGGTCGATACTATTCGATTGATGTTTCATCGCTGGAAGAGAGGCGGTTCTTCATTGGCGGCTGATCAATATCATTTGCATCACGCTTTTTTGAAGGCCGGTTTCAGCGTTAATCAAACCGTGATCGGAATCGGTATTTTGGTGTTGTTTACCACCGCTGTGGGTATTGCTGGGCACTTGCGAGCATGGCCGGAATACCTGATGTTTTATGGCTATATCGCGTTTGGGTTGGGCTACCTTTACATCATGCGACTGTGTTGGAAACACGGGCGTTTTCTGGGGCGTGATGTTGCTGCGAATCTACGGTAGGGTGGATATTTATGTCCACCGAACCAATGTAAGACCAAACCACAAACTAATAATAACGACCCCAGCCAAAATAAATCCAACCCCATTTGTTCAACTGCTGAACATAAGCTATTATCAATCATCATAAACGAACGGATTCCTTTTAAAGCAAGGCATAATCAGAGGAAATATGAATCCAGGCCAAGCCCAGTGGTTTGTCGTCGTCAGCAAACCGCGGCAGGAAAAGACAGCATTTGAGCACCTGCAACGCCAGGGCTTTGAGTGTTTTTTGCCGATGGCTGAGAATCCCTATCAGCGAAGAAGCAAGAAAAACCAGGAAATTATTGAACCCCTGTTCCCGCGCTATCTGTTCCTGAATGCCATCGCCGAGTTCCAAAACCTGGCACCTGTACGCTCAACCAAGGGTGTCATCAGCATGGTCCGTTTTGGGACAGAACTGGCGGTGATACCCGATTCCATTATTGACGGGATCAAGCAGCGAATAACACCGGAAACCGGGTTGATAAAAATTGAACCCGTGGAAATAAAACCCGGTGACAGGGTAAAGGTATTTGACGGCCCCTTGGCCGGTCTGAATGGCATAGTGCAGGAAAAAAACAGCGAACGCCGCGCAATAATACTGATGGAGTTATTGGGAAGGCCTATCAAGGTGCAGGTGGAAACTAGGTTGTTACAACGCACTGCTTGATAGTGATTTGGTGATGGGGCTTGGACATACATTTCCACTCTAGGAAAACCAAGCAGCAATATTTCATGAAGACCTATGGTGTTGCTGGATTTGGTTATTGGCTCCTGATTTTTTGCCGCTAATTGATCGCTGTGGGTGAAAGTCAATAATTTTAAGAAGTCGAATAATAAAACGATTTATGCTTACCTTTTGGCTCCTAGGGCTGAGAGG
>JBFFWN010000278.1:0-4183 GCA_041570235.1 Lysobacterales bacterium
GGAATTTTTCTGAAAAAGAGTTAGAAGCGTTAATTGACCGCTACTCCACCAAAGATCAGCAATCTGAAGATACAAAGTCGACCAACACCGAGTAGAATATTCAACATTCTCACAGTGCGTGACTTTGTATCTCTGTAAATGAAAAATATTTTTGGAACACCGACGTTCTCCTTTTTTCACAATTTAGTGGTACGGCAGATACGGCAGGATTACCTGGAGAATTTAACCGGCTTTGCCTGGCTGATCCTTCAGCCCATCATTTTGCTGGCTGTATATGCATTTGTATTTACCAACATATTCAAGGCCAGGCTTCCCGAGGCTGCAGAGATCGGGTTTGTCCCGTACCTGGCGATTGCGTTCTGGCCGTGGACGGCGTTTTCAGAGGCGATACTGAAGGCTAACGGTTCTATTACCAGTAACTCGGCGTTGATTGGCAAAGTGGCCTTTGCAACGGAGCAGATACCACTGGCCAGCGTTACCGCCACTTTCATCATGCACATGATTGGCTACCTGGCCGTGCTTATCGTATTGCAGTTGATGGGCACTTCCATTCACTGGTTGTATCTTTCTGTGGCCATTCCTGTATTTCTGTTGATGTGGTTATTTGCCTGTGGCATAGCGCTCTTTACCAGCGCTATCCAGGTATTTGTCAGGGACCTTGCACAGATTCTGCCTCCGCTGGTGACCTTCTGGTTTTTTACCACACCAATTTTGTACAGCGCGTCATACCTGCCCGAATCCGTGCAGCAGGTGGCCCAGTACAACCCCATGGCATGGTTTGTTGCGCGGTTCCGCGAGTTGCTGCTATTTGGCGAGGTGAATTTCGATTTGCTCGCCCTGTTAATGGTGATATTTATCCTGGTTTTTTGCTGGCTTTCGCTGGTCTTTTTCCGTCGTTTTTCCGGTCATTTTGAAGATTTCCTCTAATGGATACACTGGTAAAAATTGAAGGTGTATCAAAGGTATATCCACGTGTTGGTAAGCCCCGCGAACGGCTGAATGCATTTATTTCGCTACTCTTCGGCAAGGAGCCAGTTAATGGCGCAAGGGTACTGAACGATATCAGTCTTGAGGTGGTACGGGGCCAGTCACTGGGCATTATCGGTGAGAATGGCGCCGGCAAATCCACCCTGCTCAAAGTGCTGACCGGCGTGGTCAAACCCACTACGGGCAGCGTCATGGTGAATGCGAATGTCGCCGCCATGCTGGAGCTGGGCGCAGGTTTTCAACCCGATTTCAGTGGCATGGAAAACGTGCGCATGAAAGCCTCGCTGATGGGCCTGAGCAAAAGTGAACTGGACGAGCGTCTCGCTGACATTCTCGAGTTTGCCGATATTGGTGAGTACATTAACGAACCGGTTAAACATTACTCATCGGGAATGGTTGTCAGGTTGGGCTTTGCCGTCATAACAGCCTGTCGTCCCGATCTGTTGATCACCGATGAAGTGCTGGCCGTGGGTGATGAATCCTTCCAGAAAAAGTGTATTCGCTGGATACAGGAGTTTCTTGATAATGGTGGTACCTTATTACTGGTCTCCCACAGCATGTACGTGGTTCAGAAGCTTTGCAAAAAAGCCATTTGGATACATGACGGCGGAATAGAGCAATACGATGATGTGTTTTCTGTCACCCAGTCATACCTGGCGTGGCATGAAAAGCGCAACGCAAAAGAAAAAGCCGAGCAAAACGAGGCAACCGGTGAGGCCGCCTGTTACCGGATCGATACATTCTCCCTTAAAGATAGCAGCGGCAATGAGCAAACGGTATTTTCGATGGGAGAGGATCTGGATGTTGAACTGACCATTTATTCCCCGGATGATCGTCCGCCTGTGACATGCATTGGTGTGGTGCGGGCCGATGGCACACCTGTTTATGGTGTGGTTTCTGATAACGAGAACATCAGCCCCGTCAAACTGTCGGACCATTATTACCGCTTTCGCTTGCGCTTTAATGAAAACAGCCTTCTGCCGGGCAGTTACTACCTCAATGGTCATTCGATGGACCCCGAAGGCGTCAGGGTGTTCGACAACGGTCAGATTACCTTCACGATAAAGGGCGACACCAAGGAAGTGGGTTTTGTGCGTCTGACCCACGAATGGCCGGATCAGGGTTAGCTATGCAGCTACCGACGGTCATCGTGCCGGTTTTCAACGCGTTTGAGCGATTGGAAGTTTGCCTGCAGTCAATTTCACGCACTGTTCCAAAAGAAACCCAGCTGCTGCTGATCGATGATGCTTCGACGGATACCAGGGTGCGCCCGTTGCTGCAGGCCTGGGTGAATGAGGCCGGGCCAAATGCACGGCTATTGTGTCACGAGGAAAATCTTGGCTTCGTGGCTACCGCCAATCACGGTATGCGCATGGCAGGCAACGACCTGGTATTACTCAATTCGGATACCGAGGTCACAGTGGGCTGGTTACAACGCTTGCACAACTGCCTGGCTTCTGACGACCGCATAGCCACTGCCACACCCTGGTCCAACAATGGTGAGATTGTGTCAATCCCGGAGTTTTGCGTCGCCAACCCGCCGCCCTCCAATCCAGACCGTATTGCCAGCGTTATCGCCGCCTGCGGTGCACCTGGATATCCCGAAATGCCAACGGCGGTGGGTTTTTGCATGGCGGTTTCCCGGCGTGCAATCGATCAGGTGGGGTTGTTTGACGAAGAAACCTTTGGTCTTGGCTATGGCGAGGAAAATGATTTTTGCCAACGTGCCGAGAAAGCCGGGTTTCGCAACGTGTTGTGTGATGATGCCTACGTGGTTCACCATGGTAATGCGTCATTCGGCCCGCTTGATATCAAACCGGATGCAATGAGCATGCAACGATTACTGAACAAGCATCCGGATTACGAACAGAAGGTGAGTGAGTTTATCCGCAATGATCCATTTTCAGCCCGGCGGCAGGCAATAGTCAGGCAGCTCGAAATGGCCGGGCTTTTAAACTGACCAGGCTTGCTTGCGACTGGGGAAAGTCCCTTCGTGTCAGCATGATCGAACTCCCGGCATAATATGTCGGCGCAGAATGCGGTAAAATCTATTCGATTCTTCAACAGGCCCAGTAATTTGTCAGATTCACTTGAGTTTACCGGCGAACGATTCACACCAGAGTGTGTCCGTGAGATCTGGTATGAGCATATGCACCGTTACGCTATGACCGCAGCCTGGTGCGCGGGTAAACGGACACTGGACGCTGCCTGTGGCGAGGGCTATGGTTCGGCCTTGCTGGCAGGATCCGCAGCCTCTGTCGAGGGTATCGATATCTCGGAGCAGGCTGTAGCACATGCGCAAGAACGATATGGAGACCTGGAGAATCTTTGTTTCCAGGTGGCCGACTGCACCTCGTTGCCATTTGATGACAATGAATTTGACCGCGTGGTGTCTTTTGAGACACTCGAGCACCTCGAAGCTCAAGAGCAGTTGCTAGCCGAATTCAGGCGGGTGCTGAAACCGGAAGGTTTTTTGATACTGTCTTCTCCAGACAAGGCCATCTATACCGATCAACAGAAAACCGACAACGAGTTCCATGTCAAGGAACTCTACCGGCACGAACTGGAGGCTTTGATCGGTCGGCATTTCCCGGCTTTTTGCCTGCTGGGTCAAAAATTGATGTTTCACTCAGCCATTTGGTCAATGGATGATATCAGTCGCGTCAGTCTTGACCAGGTTTCGGCCAACAAGCTGCACCATCCTGAACAAATCACCCAGGCGCCGATGTATTTTGTGGCCGTGTGTGCGGCAGAGCAGGCCATGCTGCCGGAAACCAGTGGGCAATTGTGGCTGTTTGATGACCATGAAGAATCGGTCTACCAGCATTACCATGAGGAAGTCCGGCGTCATATTGCGGCGGGTGGAATCATTGCTGATCTGCAGGAAGAAGTCGAAGCATTGAAATCACAGCTTGCCGCGGCAGCACCGGCGAAACAACCCTGGTGGCGGCGCCTGGCGGGCAAACGCTGACCCGTATATGTCCATTGCGGCCATCATTGTTAATTATAATGCCGGTGAAACCCTGGCCTTTTGCATAAAATCGTTGCTGAAAAATACCGAAGCGACCCGCGTTACGGTGGTCGACAACGCTTCGAGTGACCACAGTGCTCAGGACCTCAATACCCTCTATGGAAACCGGCAGACAATTGAGTTCCTGTATAACCATAAAAATATCGGCTTTGCGCCGGCTGTTAA
>JBFFWN010000279.1:0-4166 GCA_041570235.1 Lysobacterales bacterium
AATATGAACCGCTACCATTTTGTTCACCCCAGAACTTGATGGCCGGGTCATCCTGCATCCATTCACGTGTTCGTATCACACGGTTCATAAATGAATACTCAAGCATCACGTCCGCCCCGATCAACTGGCCGGTGCGAGGGTCCGCAAAACTCGGTCCGTAACCACCGAAGGGCGGCCTGGGAGAAGATGTCCAGCGCAGAACGTTATAACGAATATCTCCCGCGTCCCATTCCGCATCATCGGGCTGAATGTTGACAACCAGGGCATTTTTAAAACCAGCTTTTTCGAAAGCACTGTTCCATTCCAGCGCAGCACTACGAATCAGCTCACGCCATTCCACCGGCGTGGTATTTTCAATCCACCATGTGATCGGCTCTACCGGTTCAGAGAGTTTCGCATCGGGGTCTTTTTTGACCAGGTGCCAACGGTTAATCACGTCACGGTAAGGCGCGGCTTCAGTAGAGGTCAGGTCGGTGATCTGCTGACCAAAAAAGCCAAGTCTCGCATCATCAAAACGTGGTTGATAGTCATTATCGGGGGCCTTTATGAAACTGTGCATCACACGTGCCGACACATTGCGCGCATCCGTCACTTCTGGCCCACCAGACACTGCCGGTTGTGGATTGCTGAACACATATTCCACTTCTACATCGGTGTTGTCAGGGTAACTGCGCAGATTGATGATCTTGGTTTTATCAGCGTCCAGTTTGCCCAATGAAAAATCTTTTTTCGGGTCGCCGTCAGGGTTGGGGGTAGGCGTGATCTGGGCCAAAGATTCGGACTGAAATAACTTGTCCGACTCGATCAGGATATCCCCCGTCTCTTTATCTTCAGCTACAATTTTTGCCACCGCCAGTAAGGCATTAGCAATGTTTGCCTCAGATGCTTTGGAAATCGCATTGCTTGGATCAAAGTAAAAACTCGTGTTTCTCTCCACAAACTCAATTCGATCAAAATGGCGCTGTACTGCCACCATAGAACTGGGGCCATATCGGCCTTTAAAGAAACCCGCTTCGACAACACCATTGGCCACCTGAACCCAATAGATAAATTCCTCACCTACCTGGTCCGCTTTTACCAGCAGGTGTGTCTTTCCCGATTCCTTGTCCTGAAAAATGGTGAAGTAACCATCATAGCGTTGCGAGTTCTCAGTCAGCTCAGCTATGGTTTTTGGTTCTTCCTTTTTGTCTTTCTCAGCCTCTCCGCTGTTTTCCTGCGCGCTTATCGACAGGGGCAATACCAGCACCAAGGCAATAACAAATCCAATTATTTTCCTATTCAAATTTTCTTTCATAAAATCCCTCAACCGTTATGGTCATTTTTTGACACTGCTCTATCGGAAACAATTTTCCGCAAGTGTATGGACTTGCGAACGCGCTAACATAGCACGTCCACAATGCGACGTGAGGCATATTAGCAAACTTTTGCAGCCCAATGATGCCCGCAGGCTCGGCGAAGCAGGGGCTGCGTCAATACATGTCCTGATTTTGCTTTTCAGAAATCATTCCGGATGCTTCAACGTCTGGGTTATGATAAATGGCTTCATGCATTACGAAAAACAACCTGATCAGGAATAAAAACCAATCATGAGGCCAATCCCACTACTTGCTTTTACCTGTATCGTTCTGACTGCGGGCGTTTTTTAAGGCCGCTGCCGGGGTATTGATCAACAGATGGACTCATGGTAAACCAATTGATGTGAAACAGGCTGCCGAGCAGTGCCTGAATCTTCCTTGCAAGGGCCGAAATGAAATTCATAGATGAACTAAAAAGAAGACATGTCATCCGGGTCGGTATCACCTATGCCATCAGCGGCTGGGTGCTGTTGCAGGTGGCCGATCTCGCCGTGGACAGCTTTGGCGCCCCCGGCTGGGTGATGAAGATGCTGTTCACGTTGGTGGCATTGGGTTTTTTCGTGGCGCTGGGCCTGGCCTGGGCCTTCCAGTGGACCGAAGCCTGGACGATATATTCGCCGTGCAGGATGAAATCGCCTCGCAGGTCGCCCTGGCGCTACGCGGCTCACTGCTTGACGAGGTGGAAGTGGCCGCAACCCGTGGCGGCGGCACCGACAACACCGAGGCCTATGATCTGTATCTGCGCGCACTGGAAGGCTTCCGCACGGAAACCGAACGCGCCACCCGCGACGCGGAACGCCAGTTGCGTCGGGCCATCGAGAAAGACCCGAATTTCGCACTCGCCTGGTCGCTGCTGGCACGTACTATTATGCAACGCGGATATCTAGAAGGAATGCGTCGTGAAGACTGGTGGGATGAGGCGCTCAGCACCGCGAATACGGCTGTCGAGCTGGCGCCCGAAACGACTATGACACTGGCTACCCTTGGATTCATTCATTTAAACCGCCAGGAATTCAGCCTTGGTATTGACCGGTTGGAGCAGGCCCTTTTGCGGGAACCCAATCATGCCCAGGCCCTGAGCTGGCTGTCTGCTGCCCAGTTTGGATCAATGAAATACGAGGATGCATTACGCACCGCGCAACGCGCCATGTCTATCGACCCGCTGGACTTCAAGCTCAAGGGCGATTCGGTTTTCCTGTTCACGCAGGTGGGACGGTTACAGGAAGCTGAATTGCTCGCTAAAAGCGTGCTCGCCAATGACCCGGATTCTGTTGATGGTCTCGGTGCGCTGGGGAACCTGTACTGGCGAACAGGTCGACTTGCCGATGCCATTGAGGTTTATCAAAAACTGCTTGTCATCAACCCCAATTATGTCAATGCCATGGACCGAATCACGGCGAGCTATTACTGGGTGGGTGACTTTGAGTCAGCGGGACGCTGGTTGCAGCGGATGGAAGCTGTCAATCCGCGTCGTGGCCGCTACTCCGGCGCAAGAATCTGTTTCTACCAGGGTGACCTGGGCTGCGCACTCGCCTACATGGACCTGGCACTGAAGGACGCCGCCAACGAAGAACAGCGAAATGACGCGCTTGGTGAGATCGCCTACATGACCAGGGATTGGCCGGCCATGCTGGAGATGAAGCTGTATGAGATTAACAACCGCAAGGCCAGGGGTATGCTGGCCAGCTCCGCCTTCGAATTGAGCTGGGCCATACTGGCTGCCGACCGCATGGGTGATATCAAGTCACGGGATTTATATATCAGCGAGATGATGACCGGCATGGAAAGCTGGATTGCCAATGGCGGTGACTCGCAATACTACTACTGGCTTGCGGCTGAGGCGCAGGCCTTGGCGGGTAACGCGGAAAAGGCGGCTGAATTGCTGAACAAGGGCATTGATCGCGGCTATCGAGACCTGCAACGTTTACTGATGGGCGGTCACTACGAGAAAATACTGGATCACCCTGCCATAAAAGGGGCGGTAGCAAGGCTGACCGAGATCAACAAGCGTGAACTGGAAGCGATGCGCCTGGTTGACCCGGTCGAATAAACATTAAAGCCTTGGGCAAATTGAACTGAAGTACGCTCGTTTGTGGCCCCAATAGCTTGATCTTTACAGCGACGGTCTGCTTCGGGCTGCGTAACCATGCTCATATCGTACCTGGCAGGGCCGACATCGCTTTGCGGTTGGGTGAACATTCAGCCGGTCAACATCTATGTCGTCTTCACAGTCAATGCAGACGCCATAGTTGCCGGCAGAAACCCGTGAAATTGCCGCATCTATATCTCTGATTTCCTCGATGTGCCTGTCAAGGCTTGCCAAACCCAGGTCGACTAGCAGGTTGGCAACCGATTTCTCGCCGCTGTCGCTAACCTGACCGGCAAGATCAATATAGTGCTGCTCATCCGAGTTGAGCAGTTCAAGCCGTATCTCTTCGCGTAATTCAAAAAATCGATCCTTCAATTTCTTTTTAAAACCGTTAACCTGTGCGGCGCTCAACATAGTCATGCTCCAACAAATGGGAAACCCGGTACGTTTAGCATAAAGTGCAGTTGCGGCCAAATGAATGACTTGAATCAATAAAATCGGGGTTTATGTGATGTGCACATCACCGTCGTATTTACTACACGATTTCGGATCTTAAACGGCATATGGATAAAGGACTCATCCCGAGGGACAACAGCCTGATAAAGCTGTTACATCCGGGTGTACAAAATGCAATTGGGAATTAAGCAGCAGGAATTAACTTTTAACTTGCTAATCTTCGGCATCTTCCCTTTCTTTCAGAATACGCTGAAAAATCTCTTCAC
>JBFFWN010000280.1:0-4161 GCA_041570235.1 Lysobacterales bacterium
ACCGGGGTAGTCCATGATATGCAGCATCCAGAAAAAATCACGGACCCGCCAATAATCATTTCGCCGTTCAAGAACACGGCCGTCCACGGCGGAAATGTACAGTGACGTATTGACATCATCTGCAAAATTCACCCGCCAGTATCCACCCCGATGATTACGGGTTTCCATATCGGGCGCCGTGCCGCGTTCGACCGACGTAATCGCTCCATCGCCCGTATAGTCCTGACCTGCGATTGACACGGCTTCCGCCTGGCTGGTGACGACAAGGCTTCCATTGACCGCATCGAGCAGTATGACGCCATCGCTGCGCCGGATGCGGTAGACGGGCTTGCCGCGATTCATTGCCAGCTCGATACTGAGCGCGTCTGCCAGCTGATCCCGTGCCAGTTCGTGTGGCTCCAAAAGATTTCCGGAGGGCAGGTTTTGTGCGCTCAACTGTGCAGGGCTGGTAAGAAATTGTCCGCTGACTTTGGCAGGGTCGAGCAGGCTGATTACCAAACCACTGAGCAACCACAAAAAAACCTGTATGCCGATAAGCAAGCCGACCCATTTGTGCACCTTTCTGATGAAAGGCATCACGACTTGTCCGCCGCTTTCCTGCGACGGCCCGGGAAGCTGTAAAACAGCAACCACAGGCCCGAGATACAGAACAGCAAACCGGTTACCTGCGCGCTCTTCAGCAGCAGGCTATGCGCATTCGCGCGTTCCTGGTAATCCATGATGTGCAACATCCACATGAAATCGAAGATGCGCCAATACTGAAATCGCCGTGTGACGAGGGTGCCGGTGAATGGGTCGACATAGAAACTGGTGTTGTAAGCGTCATTGAAATCAATACGCCACAGCGGTAGTCGCCGTGTCTGGATTTCCATGGGAGGATCGGATGTGATCAGGCTGGCCTTTTTGATCACGGCATCTCCATTGAAATGAAACCGGGCGATCTCCCGTGCGGTTCTTTCATCCAGTGGTGAGATGAGCTTTCCGCTTTGAGGGTCGATCAGAAGGGTTTCATTGGGGGTGGAAACCGTAAAAAGCGATTTCCCCATTACCGGGGTGAGTGTGATGGCGGTTGCATCTGCGTACCGGGTACGCAGATCCGATATATCGATGGCTGAATTTTGCGGCATGGTAACCGTTTGTTGCATGTTTTTGACCAGCGAATCGCCATGGATAAAGTCGATATCCAGCAACACCATGTACAAACCGCTGCTCAGCCAGACCAGCACCTGCAGGCCGACCAGCAGGCCCAGCCATTTGTGCAGCAAACGGATGTATATCGCGCGTTTGCGCATCAAGGAGCGACCGGTTTCACGTGGTCTTGTTAAACCGGAATAAGCGTAAACGGTTGGCGTTACTGACCACGGTAACCGAGGAAAATGCCATCGCGGTTCCGGCGATCATGGGGTTCAACAGCAGGCCGGTTAATGGGTAGAGTACCCCTGCTGCGATTGGAATACCTGCCGAGTTGTAAATAAAAGCACCCAACAGATTCTGACGGATATTACGCATGGTGGCATTGGAGATATCGATGGCGTCGGCGATACCATGTAAAGACCCGCGCATCAGCGTGATATCCGCGCTTTCAATCGCCACATCGGTTCCTGTACCAATGGCCATGCCGACATTGGCCAGCGCAAGCGCAGGCGCATCATTGATGCCGTCGCCCACCATTCCGACTTTCTGGCCGGCTTTTTGCAACTCTTCAACCAGATTTTTCTTATCTTCCGGTAACACTTCCGCACGTATGTCGGTGATGCCAACCTGGCGTGCAACGGCTTCGGTGGTGTGCCGGTTATCGCCACTTAATATGATGATTTTTAATCCATCATGCTGTAATCGCCTGATGGCGGCAGCGGAGTCCGGTTTGACCGGATCTGCGACCGCAAAGATGGCGATCACCTCGTTATTGCAGGCAAGAAACATCGGTGTCCAGGCGTTTTCAGCCATTCGCTCGCTGGTTTTGAGCGGGTATTCATCCAGCTTGATGCCTTTGTTGGATAACAACCTGGCGTTGCCCAACACGAACGCCTGTTGTCCGATGTTTCCACAGATTCCGTGGCCGGCTATGGCTTCAAAATCATCCACGGTTAATAACTCGAGTTCCTGCACTTTCGCCGCATCCAGGAAAGCCTGGGCCAACGGGTGTTCGGAACGGGCCTCCAGGCTGGCGGCCAGTTGCAGCACATCATTCAGCTTTCTGTCACCCAGTGCATCTATCTCGATCACCTCGGGGCGGCCGGTGGTGATGGTCCCGGTTTTATCCAGTACCATCGTGGTCAATTGGCTGGCCATTTGCAGGGCTTCACCATTGCGGATCAGAACCCCGGCTTCTGCCGCCTTGCCGATGCCGACCATGATCGACATCGGGGTGGCGAGCCCGAGCGCGCAGGGGCAGGCGATGATCAACACGGTCACTGCGGTAACGATCGCATACACCACCCTGGGTTCAGGCCCGATAGCAAACCATACCACTGCCGCGATCAGGGCGATGGCCATGACCACCGGCACAAATACCGAGGCGATCACATCTGCCAGTTTGCCGATGGGTGGCTTACTGTTTTGCGCCTGGCGAACCATCTTGATGATTCTTGCCAGTGCAGTATCCGAACCCACCCTGGTCGCTTCAAACAGGATACTGCCTGTCTTGTTCAGTGTGCCGGCGGAAACCTCGTCGCCAATGGTCTTGCCAACGGGCAAAGGCTCGCCGGTTAGCATGGACTCGTCGATATTGGTCTGGCCTTCGGTCACCACGCCATCCACGGCAATCTGTTCGCCGGGGCGCACACGCACCAGGTCACCCTTGACCACTTTTGTTATGGGCACATCGACCTCTTCGCCATCGCGGACGATCCGCGCGGTTTTCTGCTGTAAATCCAACAGGCGGCGGATGGCCATGGATGTTCTGCCCCGGGCCCTTTGTTCCAATGCCTGCCCAAGGTTGACCATGCCGATAATGATCACGGCTGCTTCAAAATACACATGACGCGCAACCATGGGCACCACGTCCGGAAACAGCACGATGATGGTGGAGTACAGCCAGGCTGTGCCGGTGCCAAGCGCGATCAGGGTGTCCATGGTGGCAGAGCGTGACTTGATGGATTGCCAGGCCCCTTTGAAAAAATGCCGTCCCGTGTAAAACATGATCACCGCTGTCAGCAGAGCAATCAATATCCAGGTGACACGCAAAGCGTTCCAATCGCTGGCTGGCGCACCGGCTCTCATGGTAAACAGCATCAATACGGCGCCAATGCCGAGGGCCAGGGCGGTTTTGTATATCAGCCGAAGAAATTTTTCCCGGTTGGTCTTATCCTCTTCCTCAAGCGATTGTATCGGATCAACCACCGCTTCATAGCCCGCGCCCGCAACCGCGGCAATCAGTGACTCCGGCTTGAGCGTGCTTTCGACCAGCACTTCTCGGCTGGCGAGGTTCACGCTGACGTCAATTACACCGGCAGTTTCCCGAAGGGCCTTCTCAATAGGCCTCTGACAGGACGCACAGTGCATGCCTTCGATTTTGAGAATGGTCGATTTGGTGCTTTTCTCTTTCATGAACGGCTTGGCCACACAGCGGGGCAGTCCCTAGCTGTGACTGCCCGCTGTGTGGTTAACAATGTCGATGGCTTTTAGCAATTGAAGGTTGCTGAAAGCACGGGGCCGCTGTAAGTCATATTGACTGAGCCAACCCAATTGGTTCTGTCGACATCCACATGCAGGTTAAAGTACTGCCAGGACAGGTCTAAACCAAGATTGCGGAATGCCTGGTAATTGACACCGAAGTTGGCGTTCCAGAGTCCGCCGTCATAATCGCCAAGATTGGCGCTGATCCAGTCCACCCGGCTATGCAAAAGCCAGCTTCTGGCGGGGGAAAAATTGTACCAGGCGCCGATATTGGGCAAGGGTGCGCTGGCACTGACATCAACTTTGCGGACGCCGGTGGTTTCATCATTTATCAAGACCTCACCTTCAATATATGCGCTTAAATCCAGGTTGTGAAGACCGACACCCACACCGAAGTCATTTTGTTCATTTTTATAAAAGCTGCGGCCAACAAACACCCGCGCAATTTCCAGTTTTACGCCCGCCTCGGCATAGGTGCCTTCAAGAAAGGTGACGTCGTTCCATTCGATGTCTTCCTCCAGGATCGCGTTGCCGGTGGCATTG
>JBFFWN010000281.1:0-4161 GCA_041570235.1 Lysobacterales bacterium
ATCAAAGCCACCATCATGTGCAAAAGCCCATAGCAGCGCTGCCGGAGTTTTGCGATATCTCAAGTGGTCCGTGCTTATGGGCCATAAATTTCGTAAAATCGTTGTCTCTCTTGCACATTGGGAACCCATTATGCTGCGCTCAAGACTGCTCTACGCACTTCTCGCCATGACCGCTTTTTCCTCACCCGGTTTTGCACTTGCAGATGACCATCCATTGGCGGGTATTCCACTCCGCAATATCGGACCGGCCCTGACCTCGGGACGCGTTTCTGACTTTGCCTTCCAGCCGGGGCAACCTGAAAGGTTCTATGTCTCCATGGCCAGCGGCAACCTATGGAAAACCGAAAACAACGGTATTACCTGGACCGCATTGTTCGAGAATGAAAATTCATTTGCCATCGGTGTTGTCGAGTTGGACCCGTCCAACCCGAACATCGTCTGGGTAGGAACAGGTGAGAACAATGCCCAGCGCAGCGTTGGTTATGGTGATGGTGTTTACAAATCCGTTGACGCAGGAAAGACATGGAAGCACATGGGCCTGAAAGACTCCGGCCATATTTCCATGATCCGCTTTCCTCCGGATGACAGCAACACCGTGTACGTTGCAGCCCAGGGGCCATTATGGAGCCCGGGCGGGGATCGCGGTTTGTACAGCTCTACGGACGGCGGGGAGAGCTGGAAACGCATCCTGGATATTGACGAAAATACAGGCATCAATGAATTCGTCATCAGCCCGGCCAATCCCGATGAGATCGTCGCCTCCAGTTACCAGCGTCGACGCCATGTCTGGACGCTGATCAATGGCGGGCCGGGCAGCGGCATTCACAAATCCACCGACGGCGGCGCCAGCTGGCGCAAAGTTGAAAATGGTTTGCCTTCCGGAGACCTTGGCCGTATCGGCCTGGCGAGTGCACCTTCGCGGCCAGCTATGCTCTACGCCATTATCGAGGCGGATGACAATGACAAGGGGGTTTACCGCAGTACCGATTTTGGCGAAAGCTGGGAAAAGCGCTCCGATCATATGACCAGCAGCCCGCAGTATTACAACGAACTGTATGTTGATCCAAATGATCCGGAGCGCGTGTATTCGGTAGATACCTTTACCCATGTATCTGCCGATGGTGGCGAAAATTGGGAAAAGGTTTCATTTAAAAACCGCCATGTGGATGACCACGCATTGTGGATCGACCCGGCCAACAGTTCACACCTTTATATAGGCGGTGATGGCGGCGTCTACGAAAGCTGGGACAGGGGCAATCTGTGGCGTCATGTACGCAACCTGCCGGCGACGCAGTTTTACCGGTCAACACCGGACAACGATTTCCCATTTTACAATGTGTGCGCCGGCACCCAGGATAATTTCACCCTGTGCGGTCCCAGCCGTAACACCAAGACCGACGGCATTACCAATGGAGACTGGTGGATCGCCCAGTTCGGTGACGGTTTCAAGGCACAGATCGATCCCACCAATGCCGATGTGGTCTATGCCCAGGCGCAATATGGCGCCCTCGCCCGCTTCGACCGGGTGACCGGAGAACGCCTGCAGATCACCCCGATGCCGGGCGCGGATGAGAAAAACTATAACTGGAACTGGAATGCGCCTTTGATCATTTCACCGCACGATTCGAACAGGTTGTATTACGGTGCAGAACGTCTGTTCCGCTCCGATGACCGGGGCGAAAGCTGGAAACCGGTCAGTGGCGACCTCAGCAGGAAAATAGACCGCAATAAGCTGAAGGTCATGGGTCGCGTCTGGAGCGTGGATGCGATCGCCAAAAATGCATCGACTTCCACCTATGGCGCATTGATTGCCGTTGATGAAAGCCCCCTGGTCGAAGGTTTGATTTACGCCGGAACAGACGATGGCCTGATCCACGTCACCAGCGACGGCGGTGGCAAATGGAGCAGCGTGGATTCGTTCCGTGACGTACCCGATATGTCACTGATCGAAGACATCATCGCCTCGTTCCACGATGCCGACGTTGCCTACGCGACGATCGATAATCACAAGCGTGGTGACCACAAACCCTATGTGCTCAAAACCGAAAACCGTGGCAAAAGCTGGTCGCTGATCAGCAATAACCTGCCGCAACGCGGTACCGCCCACACGATTATCGAGGACCATATCGATCCAAAACTGTTGTTTGTCGGCACCGAATTTGGTCTGTTCTTCAGCAATGACGGTGGCGAAAAATGGAACGAACTGACCGGGTTGCCAACCATCGCGGTTCGCGATCTTGAAATCCAGCGGCGCGAAGGAGACCTGGTGGTCGGCACCTTTGGTCGTGGCATTTACATCCTTGATGATTATTCTCCATTGCGCTCAAACGAAAGCGCTCTGAAACAACCCACCCTGTTTGGCGTGCGCGATGCCTGGTTATTTGTGCCCGACAGCCGCCGTGGCTGGGGTGGAAAGGGTGACTGGGGGGTTGGCCGTTACACCGCCGATAACCCGCCTTATGGCGCCGTGTTTGCCTACTACCTGCCTGAAGACCTGCAGTCGATGAAAGACAAACGACGCGAGGCCGAGAAGGAGAAAGCCAAAAAAGGTGAGGACACACCCTACCCGAGCTGGGATCAATTGCGACGTGAAGACCGCGAGGAAGCCCCATCCATTACGCTGACGGTTCGGGACGAGGCCGGTAATGTCATCCAGCGTCTTTCCGCACCGGCCGGCAAAGGCTTTCACCGGGTCGCGTGGAACATGCGGTACCCGGCGCCTGATCCGGTGGAATTGAAGCCAAAAACCGATATTGCACCGTGGGAATCACCCCCACAGGGACCGATGGCTTTGCCCGGCAACTACAGTGTCAGTATGTCGAAACGGGTGAATGGCGAATTGCTTGAAATCGCTTCTGCACAGACCTTTGCCCTGAAACCACTTTACCAGGGTGGACTGGTGACGGACGACCGCCAGGGACTGCTGGCTTTCCAGATGCAGTCAAATGACCTGTACCGGGCCATTACGGGCGCCAATAAAGCAAGAGGTGAAATGCAATCCCGCATCGATCACCTGTTAAAAGCCGTGGAAGAAACGCCAACTGCGAGTGAAGCACAGGCACAGGCCCTGCGTTCAATCAATTCCCGCATGCAGGACCTCAAAGTCCGCTTCAGTGGCGACACCACCATATCCAGCCGTGCAGAAGCCGTTCCGATGCCACTCAACAGTCGTATCAACTCGATTGTCGGCGGTCACTGGGACAGCCAGTCTTCTGTCACGGATAACTACCGGAATTCCTACGCGATTGCAGATCAGCAATTCCGCCAGGCGCTGACCGAGCTGAAAGCGATCGAAGCCGACCTTGCAAAACTCGAGACTGAACTACAGGCAGAAGGTGCGCCATGGACCCCGGGAAGGGTTCCGGATTGGCCGTGAAGAAATTGACCCCTGGTTGAGATGACATCCCCGCGAATGCGGGGATTCCGGCAAACCGGCCGGCCTGGTAGCCAGGCCGGCAGAGTTTGCCCTGGCCTATTCGTAGCGCAACGCATCAATTGGGTTAAGCTGGGCCGCCTTGGCCGCCGGCACGATACCAAAAACAATACCCACGGCGGCACAAAAACCAAAGCTCAGGCCCACCGCCCATAAGGGTACATGGGCGGCCGGAAATCCGGGCAGCATCATTGCCACCAGCGCACCCAGTCCATATCCGATGGCTATACCCACCAATCCGCCAATCATGGTCAGTGCCAATGCCTCGATCAGAAACTGCAACAGGATATCCTGGCGGGTTGCACCCAGTGCTTTGAGAATGCCAATTTCACGGGTTCTCTCGGTAACCGAGACCAGCATGATATTCATGATGCCGATCCCTCCGACCAGCAGTGATATACCCACAATGCCGGCGGAAACAGCGGTAACCATATTGATGACCGTATTAAATGACTCGGTTAATTGTTCGGCGGTCTGCACTTTGAAATCATCGGCTTCACCTGGTTTGAGCCCGTGCTCCTGTCTCAGCACACGTCTCACCCTTTCTTTGACCTCGTCCTGGCGATTCATGTCATCCACCAGCAACTGGATCTGGATATCCAGGTCCCTGGATGCGCCCATGATGCGTTTGGCCGTGCCATAGGGGAGCAGGACAAAGTTATCCTGGGAAAACCCCAGCAGTTCGCCGCGCTCCTCGATCACGCCGACGATCTTGCACCACTCGCTGC
>JBFFWN010000282.1:0-4154 GCA_041570235.1 Lysobacterales bacterium
GGGCGAAGACGGGGCCAAGGACAGTTTTGTTGGTTTTGTGCACCAGGCCGTGCTCGATCAATACCCTGACCTTTCGGGTTTTGACATCTACATGAGCGGGCCACCAGCCATGATTGATGCCGGACGCAAGGCTTTTATCGAAAGCGGTGCAGAAAAAAACCGGATCTTTTTTGACTCATTTGAGTTTGGCCTGGACGTCCCTATCAGGGTGTTGGCGAAGTCACACTAGCCACGCCCCGGGTTCGGCTGCTCGCGATTCCGGAAAGGTGGTTCTTCCAAAACTCAGGGGGCGTTTAACCTTGCGGTCACCGCCGGCAATGGCTCCGGTTTCTGGCCCTGGTTCAAACGCAGGGCATTGCGGAAGCAGGTCATGGCCGGTTCCAACTCACCCTGTCGCTCCAGTAACTGCCCAAAGGCATCATAACCGAGACTGCTGGGCTCCAACTCAAGGCTTTTAACCATGTGTTCGCGGGCTTTACCCCATAAAGATTCACCGGCACACAAACGCCCCAGCGCCAGGTGTAAACCGGCGTCTGCAGGGTGGTCCTTGAGCCATTTTTCACATTGCTTCAGACGTTTGGAACCATCATTGGCGCTGGTATCGCCATAACGCAGGACAAGTGCAGGGTTCCATTCATGTTTCAAACTCGCAATGATCACCGGCTCGGCCAGATCGGCCCGTTCCAGTTTTGCCGCAGCAACCGCGAACGCATCGACAATGGAGGAATGGTAGCGCATATTGCGCGGAACCTGTTTCCAGGCGGCCTGCAATGCATCTGTATTGTCGGCCGATTGCAGCTTTTTAACCGATATTTCCTGCTGCAAGGCCAGTGCCTGTTCCTCATCCAGTAAACCGGTCTTTTTCAATGCCGGTAACAGTGCATTAAGAGAGTCCCAGTCACCTGCCTCGCGATAGCAACGCGATAGCAACTCCAGAACCTGTGGATGTTTGCGACGGGCTTTTTTCAGTTCCTGCAATACCGGCAGCGCTTCAGCATGGTTGCCATTGGCCAACAACATACGCGCCCTCGTCAACTCAACCAGAAAATGATTTTTGGCGCCACCGCTGTCAGCCTGATCGAGATAGTGTTCACGCCGTTCATGGGCGTCCTGGCCATCAGCCGCCTGGGCTGCCGCCAGCAACTGCGCGGTTGTTCGGCCCTGTGTACTGGCGGATTTCTCCAGCGCTCTCTCCGCGGTTCGCCAATCACCTTCAGTGAGCGCCAACAGGCCTTTTTCAAGTTGCTTTATCGCATGCTGTTCCTTCATTTTGCGGGCAGTTTCCAGGGGCATACGCCAAAACCAGAAAAACAGCTGCACGGCAAACCATAAAACCAGCAAGGCCGAGCCGAGGACCAGCACACTGGTTTCAATGGTCCAGTCACCAAAATTGATTAAAACGTGACCGGGGTCATTCTTGAACATCGGCGCCAGCCCGGCCGCCACCAGTAACAGGGCCAGGATCAGCAACAACAGAACGCTGCGTTTCATTGCTCGCCGCCTTCAGTCTCAACCCCGCTTTCGGATTGAGGTTCCGGATCAGCCCCGACGGGCTCCGCTTCCAGGGGTTCTGCTTTCTGGGGCTCTGCTTGCTGGGGCTCTGCTTCAACGGGCGTTGCAGATTGCAGCAGGCGCCGGCTGTCGCGCAGCTGTTTCAACTGGTTCCAGGGCGCACTGATATCCGGCATGGAAGTGGCGATATCAACCTGCTTTAACCCCGCTAAATCCAGTAAAAAAGCCTGAACGCCGGAAGCGCCATCCCTGAAAAACTGCTCAACGGTGTCCTCCACCCTGTTCAGTGAGCGATTCCATGTATCAGCATCATTACGCATCAGCGCCAACCTGGCTGACTCCAGTTGAAGCCAAAGGCCCTGCCTCAGGTAATCCTTGTCTTCGAGACTCAAAAGCGATTGGTCTTCAGGCACCCGTCGTCTGACCGTGACCAAACCGGACATCGTATGTTTGAAGCTTTCCCACCAGCCGGCATCTTCGGGCAATTCGACCTCTGCTGCTGTCTCCGTTTCACCCCTGAATGGCAACACCGCAATCCTCGACTGCATATTCGTCAATGTGCTTGTCAACTGCACCCGGTCGATCACAGGTATTGATGCCAGGGCCTGCCGGGCAGTGGCAATGCGCTGGCGGACACTGAGAAACATCGGATCATTCAATGCATCCAACTGCACATCGGCAGCCAACAATGCAAGGTCCGCCGCGGCGGGATCTGAAAACAGGCTCAAACGCTCACTGGCTGTACGTAACAAAAAGTCAATTTCTGCGATGTTCAGTTCAACACTGCTGTTCTGGCTGCTGGCGGCTACCGTGATCAAGCCCGATTCGGCAGCTGACAAACGTTGCTCAAGCGAACGGATGCTGCCCTGCAGCGCACTGTTCGATGCCTGGTCTTCAGCAGATTGAACCAGGATACCTGCCAGTTGCTTGTCCATTACATCCTGCCGGCTCGATACACGGGAAAACTCGGCCGGATCGACTACTGCCTGGTTTGATTCAAGCCGCTTTTCAATACTGGATATCGATTGATCCAATTGCCGCTGGTCGGCCTGCAGACGGCTCAAAGACTCATTCAAAGCAGCGCCGGTACGTTCTTCCTGCCGATCCTGCCACCATTGCCAGGCCGTGGCGCTAACCGATGCCAGCGCCAACAATAAAGCCAGCACTGCAATCGACATACCGGCTGATGATGGCTTTTTCTCTTGTAACAACCTGTCTACAGGATCACTTGCGAGCTCTTCAATCTCTTGGTTCACTTGTTTTTCGTCCATATCAGGGGTCTGTATGTACCAACCGGATCAGTCTGTACTGATGCTAACCAATTCAAAGCGGTTTCGCACCTGAAAAAAGGAATATCAGCGCCTTAAACCACCGGTCAGGTCAATAATTGCCTGGAAAATATCAGGGTTACCCGGACCTTCGGTCAATTCGGTCCGGGTCGCGCCCAATGTTTGAAAATGCTGCTGGATGCGCACGGAGATCACAACGACGGGCGATGTCAGTATTTTTCGCCACAGGGCGGCGGGTAAACTCTGCGCAGCAAGATCGGCCGCAGCAATGCTGGTCCATACACTGATAAGATCGGTGGCGCTTTCAAGCTCATCCAGTTGCGCCTGTGAAGGTGAAAGTGACACCCGTTCATATATCAGGGCTTTCGTCACAGACCAACCAAGCGCGGCAAGCCCCTCGGCGATGGTTTCGCGTCCGCCGGGAGCGCAATAGATGACCGCTTCACCGGGTTGCTCTGCCAACTCGGGCAATTCCAGCAGGTCTTCACTGGTATATCCACTGCTGGCCTGGATATGCACCTGTCGCCCGCTCTGCTCCAATGCACGCCGCGTTGCTGCACCGACCACGGCTATCTCCAGCATCTCCGTAGTCGCTGCCGCGATATGGGGTAAGCCGTATTCCACCGCTCGCGGACTGGTGAAAACGGCCAGTTTACGGGTCTTGCCAGGCCAGTGCGAATTGAGGTCAAAACCCGGATCCCGTGCGGTGAAGGTATAGAACGGCATGACAATCGGGTTCATGCCCAGGTCATCCAGCTGACCGGCCAGTTGTTGCGATGCCGTCAGGGGACGCGTGATCAGGATGTGGGTCATGTATCTCCGTCAATCAACCAGGATGCTTACAGGCTCGCGATGATCTCGCCTGCACCATTGCCCAATAGCTCAGCAGCAACCTTTTCTCCCAGCACTTTCGCTTCGGATGCCGGCGCCTTGCCTTCGGCCCTTACGGCCTGCTTTCCATCGATGCTGCTCACCATGGATCTCAGGTAGACAACACCATCATTCAAAACCGCATGAGCGGCCAACGGCACCTGGCAGGTGGCTTCCAAGACCTGTGCAACCGCCCTTTCAGCCTGGGCCACAACCATGGTCTCGGCATCGGCGAGCGGTGCGATCAAAGCACGCGTATGTGCATCGTCTTCACGGCACTGCAATCCGATGATGCCCTGGGTTGAGGCCGGCAACCAATCGGGCATTTGCAGGGTTGCACTGATGCGCTCACCAAGACCCAGGCGCTGCAGACCTGCACAGGCAAGGATGATGGCATCATATTGACCCTCATCCAGTTTTCGTAAACGGGTATCCACATTGCCGCGCAAGTCGGTGACCACGAGATCCGGCCGTAACGCCAAC
>JBFFWN010000283.1:0-4150 GCA_041570235.1 Lysobacterales bacterium
ACAAGCCCATTATCGTCTGTAAATTCGGCGGCAGTTCACTGGCCAAGGCCTCGCAAATTCGCAAGGCTGAATCCATTATCAATGCCAACCCAAACCGTCGTTACGTGATCAATTCGGCACCCGGCAAGCGCGACAGTGGTGATCAGAAAATTACTGATCTGCTGTACCTGTGCCACGAACATGCCAGTCGTGGCCTGACTTTCGAGGAGGTCTTCAGCGTCATCGCCAGTCGTTTTCAGGGGATCGCTGATGAACTGGAACTGCAGCTTGATCTTTCTGAAGAATTGGCCGCCATCAAGGCCACAATACAAGATCATGGCCGGACCGGTCAGCCCGCAGACTATGCAGCCAGTCGCGGCGAATACCTGAATGGCAAAATCATGGCGGCCCTGCTGGGCTGGCGTTTTATAGATGCCGCCGAGGTCATTTTCTTTGACGCACAGGGCAATTTGGACAATCAACGCAGCTATGACACACTGGCGGAAAAACTGGCCCGCCAGCATGCTGTCATTCCGGGGTTTTACGGCAGCACCCCTGACGGCCAGATCAAAACCTTCAGCCGGGGCGGCAGTGATATCACCGGCTCGATTGTCGCACGCGCCCTTCATGCCCAAAGCTATGAAAACTGGACCGATGTCCCAGGTCTGTTCATCACCGATCCGCGCGTGGTGGAGGGTGCTTATTCGATTGAAACTATCACCTATCAGGAACTGCGTGAACTCAGTTATTCAGGCGCGGCGGTGTTGCATGAAGATGCCGTCTTCCCTGTGCGGGAGGTTGGTATTCCAGTACGCATCCGCGACACCAACAACCCTGGTCACCCCGGCACCGTTATCGTGCCCCGTCATCACCCCGAGGCCAAAAAAGGCTATTTGATCACCGGCATCGCAGGCCGTAAGGACTTCACTGTTATCCAGATCGAAAAGCCGATGATGAATAAGGAAATCGGTTTCGGTCGCCGCGTACTGCAGGTCCTTGAAGACCATGATGTCAGCTTCGAACACATGCCATCAGGCATTGACACCCTGTCGGTGGTGATTGCTGCCAGTCAGATCGGCGACAAACTGAATGTCATCCTGCAAGAAATCAGCCTTGCGGTCCGGCCGGAAAGTCTCAGTGTCACTGATAAAATGGCCCTGCTTACGGTCGTTGGCCGTGGCATGGTCCATTTCCCCGGTCTTGCCGCGCGCGCCCTTGCAGCCCTTGCCGAACAGGATATCAGCGTGCGGATGATCGACTCCGGGAGCAGCCAGATGAACCTGATCGTCGGCGTGGATGTCGAGCGATATGAGGATGCCGTGCGCGCCACTTACGCCGCCTTTGTCCATGATGACGAGCCCGTGCGTGGGTACTGACAAATAACTTGCGCGGGCTGTGGCCCATGCCAGCCTCTCGGCCGGCTCCCGTTAGTCCAGGCTGGCCCGTCGATGGGTATCCCGTCTCACCACAGAGTTACCCCGGTCAGAAATACAGGGTGCCCGTAATTCCCCAAACCCTGGGTTCGCCCAACTGGTAGTAGGGCTCTGTTTCATAGAGCTTGCGCGGATCATTGCCAAAACCACCGAAACCCCGGGTCTGGACATCCTTGTTGGCCAGGTTACGGCCCCACAGGGCCAGGCTCCAGCCTTCGGTCTCATACGCCAGGCGCATATTCAGCAAGGTGTAGGCATTGAGCTTTTCATTGTGGTTGGCCGAGGCGTAGGACTCGCTCTTACCCTCGATATCGACCTGGGCAAACCAGTTTTGCGCAAAGAAAAACTGCGCCCCCAGCGCATACTGGGTGTCGGGTGCGTGCGCCTGCTCACGGCCGCTCATGTCGTAAGGAATACCGTTTTCAAGGTCGGCACCGGTGTGCGCATAGCTGAGGTAATTTTTGTATTCGGTATCCAGTAATCCCAGGCTGCCAAACAGCTTGATGTTTTCCGTGGCAAGCCAGGTGGCCTCAATTTCCAGGCCCTTGTTGGTTCCGCCGGCGGCATTTTGCAGGCTGTCGATAAAGTTGCAGGGACAGGCGCTGGAGGCCGGGTCCATGGGGATTACGATCGACTGTTTAACCTGCATGTCCTGACGGTCCTGGTAAAACAATGCCGCACTGACGATCAATGTATCCCGCAGCCAGCTTCCCTTCACACCCAGCTCGTAATTCCACATGGTTTCAGAACCAAATACCAGGTTTTCAGGCGGCACGAATATACCGTCCTGCTCAAGGTCGGGTATTTTGCTGGCCAGGGCGGAGTTGTAACCGCCGGCCTTGTAACCGCTTGATACCAGGCCATAGAGCAGCGTGCCTGAATCGCTTGTGTATTCCAGCGCCAGTTTACCGCCCAGGAAATTTTCATCATCCGATGCCCGGCTGTCGCCGATCACGTTGTCATCGTAATCCCAGTTGCGGTTTTCATACCTGAGTCCGGCGACCAGTGTCCACGCGTTTGCAAACGGCAGGTCCAGCTGGCCATAGGCTGCGATGTTCCTGGTGTCGTATTGACTGTCAAAATCGCCGGACGCATAGGTGTATTCCCGCAAAAGCGACTGGTCCTGTTGGCGCTGGTAAATGCCCGCAACCCAGGCGGGTTTATCGGCGCCATTATCGGAAACCAGGCGCATATCCAGGGTGGTATTGCGGTTGTTTCGAATGTAGTTATCGGTTGACGAGTACCACCAGTCAAAGCCCCATACACCGGTGTCACAGGCGGTGCCATCGCAGATGCCGGTGTGGCTCCAGTCCTCGTCATAGCCATACTCGGTGTCGGCATCCACGTGGCTGAGCAATGCCTCCAGTTTCAGTGAATCGCCAAGCTGCCAGTTGGCATCCAGCGCGGCGGCCAGGCTGTCCAGGCGGTCGTGGCCGGGTTCATCGGAGTAGGTGTCACGGTTGTTGTCGAGCGAAAAGGCATCGTAACCATTGTTCACATCGCTGTAGAGCAGCGTGAAGCCCAGTGAAAAATCGTCCGTGACCTGCCAGTCAAATTTTCCCCTGGCGGTAAATTCGCTGATGTCGTTGGTGTTGCGGTCGAGATAGATGTTATTGATGTAGCCATCATTCCGGTTGCTCTGGACAGCCAGGCGAAAGCCTGTGGTGTCCGACACGGGCCCGCCCATTGCAGCAGTCGCGGTCAGGCGGCCGTAGTTGCCGATGGTCAGCCCCGCCCGTCCTTCGAATGCATCGCCGGGGCCATTCGATACCATGTTGATCAGTCCGGCCAGGGCATTGGCGCCAAACAGGGTCCCCTGCGGGCCGCGCAGGATTTCGACCTGCCGAATATCAAGCGTGCTGGCCGCGCCACCAATGCCGGTGAAGTCCATGCCATCAATGATCAGGCCCACCGAGGGGTTGATCGGCTCGACAAACTGGCTGCGCTCACCGATACCGCGGATCTGCACAAAGCGGCCCCGCGAGGCGCCCGATGACAAATTGACATTCGGCGCGAGGTTCAACAATTGTTCAAGATGTACGGCATCACGCCGGTCGATGGCCTGCTGGTCAAACACGGTGATGCTGGCGGGCAGTTCCAGAACCGAGACCGGCCGGTATTCGGCCGTCACCAAAACCTCTTCCAGTAACAGCTCATCTGCAGAGGCCGGCAGGGCAAGCGCAACGGCGCCGAGACAGGACAGTAAAACAGGTAAAATTTTTGGCAAAAGGTTCATCAGAACTCCGGTGATTTCAATCCGGAGTGCAGCGGGGAGGAGTAATTAAATGCCCATCCCTACGCCGGTACTAACCGGATCAGGTTCAAAGGGTTCGCAGTAGCGTCTCAGGTCCGGCAATAAGTTACCGGGCCACCCCAGGTCAGGGGCCGATTGTACAGCAAAGCTTTCAACAGTGTTACTGCGCGAGCTTCTTGAATCTGGTTTGCCCTGTGATTCCGCCAAGCACTTCAATATTGATGCCGTCGGAAAGGCCGGTTTCAATTTCCTTGCGTTCAAACTCCTGCGGGCCGACTTCAACTTCCACAAAACTTTTGCCATCTTCGGTGATCAGGTTGCCCTCGTTGATAGCCAGCACCTGGTCACGGTGATCGAGCACAATATCGGCATTTGCGCTGTAACCTGCGCGCAGGACCAGGCCTTCCTCTACAGCCACGGCCGCCTTGATTTCAAATTTGATCGTGCCCTGGTCATCCATGCCCTTTGGTGACACATATTCCAG
>JBFFWN010000284.1:0-4125 GCA_041570235.1 Lysobacterales bacterium
AGGTCGGCAGAAGAGGGTTTTGTTGGCCCAATGGCGCTTGAAGCGCTCGACCAGTTTCATGTATCCAAGGCCTTCATCGGTATTGATGGTGCATCTGTCAAACAGGGCTTTACTGCCCACTTTCTTGATAGTGCTGTATTGGTGCACAAAATGGCGGGGCAGGCCGACAAGGTTATCGCGATTGGCCATTCCGGCAAGTTTGGCAAACACGGGTTTGCGCGCATTTTGCCTTTTGGTGGTGTGGACGTACTGGTGACCGACAAGAACTTAAGTGAAGAATTTGAAACAGAGTTGACTGGTGCCGGCGTGCACGTAGTTAAATCATAACAAATCAAGGAAAAAACAGTGGTTACAGAAGTATTAATGCCCAGACAGGGGCAGTCGGTAGAGTCTTGCATCATTATAGGTTGGAGTGTCGCTGAAGGTGACACCATCAAGGAAGGCGAGATCATTTGTGAGATCGAAACCGATAAAGCGGCTTTTGATGTAGAGTCACCTGCAACTGGAACCGTGCTTGGTATTTTCTACCCGGTTGATTCAGACGTTGAAGTCCTCAAGGTCATAGCCGCCATCGGTGAGCCAGGCGAAGACATTGCCGCGCTGCGTCCTGCAGACAGCAATACCGGGGAAGCGGAAACACCGCTGGCTGAAAGTGTGGAAGCAGACGTGTCAAAAACTGCTGCGCCTGCAGAGGTCGTGAATCTCCACAACCAGGGTTCATCTTCATCTGTATCACCAAGGGCCAAAAAACTGGCAGAGAGCAAGGGCGTTGATACCACGGCAATTGCCGGCACCGGTCCCCGGGGCCGTGTGATTGAGCGTGACGTAATGGCGGCCCAGCCAGCCGTGATTTCACCGGCGGCAAAGGCCAGGGCTGTTGCCGAAAGGCTGGAAGTGCCAGCATCGGGCAGCGGCATTGGTGGCAGGGTTGTCGCCTCTGATCTGGCCGCAGTCGCGCCCGAGGCAGTCGCTGCAACCGTTGCATCAATGGGTTTTCCTGGCAATCTCACAGAGATACCGGTGAAAGGTATTCGAAAACTGGTCGCCGGGCGTATGCACGCTTCCCTGCAAAACAGCGCGCAGTTAACGCACCACACTTCAGCTGACGCACGGGCAGTGCTCAATTACCGTAAAAAATGCAAATCCGCCCCCGAACAGGCCGGTGTCGCTGGCATCAGCATCAACGATGCCGTGCTTTTTGCCACCGTCAGGACACTTGCCGAGTATCCGGAGCTTAACGCGCACTGGCAGGGAGACAGCATTGTTCAGTATGAAAATGTCCATCTTGGCCTGGCAGTAGATACCCCGCGTGGTTTGATCGTACCCGTTATTCGCTATGCCAATTTAATGAATCTCAAGCAGCTTTCCGCCGAGGCCAAGCGGCTGGCGACCAACTGCATTGAGGGCAATGTTGATCCGGATTGGTTGCTTGGAGGCACATTTACGGTCAGTACTCTCGGCGCGCTGGGCATTGAAGCATTTACACCGGTTCTGAACACACCCGAAGTCGGTATTCTGGGTGTTTGTAACATCCAGGCCAAGCCGGTCATCAACGGCGATGACGTTGCATTTGTCCCGCACATGGGGCTTTCGCTGACCTTTGATCACTGTGCGGTTGATGGTGCGCCGGCGGCGCGGTTCCTCGCCAGCCTGTGTGAAAAACTGGCCTCTTTCGAGCTGACGCTTGCCGGATAAGAATATGAGTTTTGACATTATTATTATCGGTGCAGGTCCTGGCGGTTACGTAATGGCCGAGCGTGCCGGTCACATCGGTAAGAAGGTACTGATAATCGAAAAGGAGCACCTGGGTGGTGTTTGCCTGAACTGGGGTTGCATCCCCACCAAAACCCTGCTCAATTCAGCCAAGCATTATGTCCATGCCCATGAAGCAGCCCAATACGGTGTCACAACCGGTGAGGTAAAGTTTGACCTTGCAAAAGCCATGTCCTGGAAACAGGAAGTGGTTGAAACACTGCGTGGCGGTGTTGGTTACAAGATGAAGAAGAACAAAGTCGAAGTGGTCAAGGGTGAGGCCAGATTGCTGGGTTCGCGCCGTGTTCAGGTCGATGACACCGTTTACGAGGGTGAAAACATCGTCATCGCCACAGGCGGTAGACCATTTGTCCCCCCCATCCCCGGTGCTGACCAGCCGCATGTGCTGACCAGCAATGAAATCCTGAATATTGAAAAACTACCTGAATCACTGGTGGTGATCGGTGGTGGCGTGATCGGCATCGAATTTGCCAGTTTCTTCAGCAGTCTGGGTGTCGGGGTTGACGTGATCGAGATGCTCGATGAAATCATCCCGTTTATGGATCGCGGTCAGGCCGGTGAGTTTCGCGAGGCTCTCAAGGGCAAGGTGAGCTTCAAGCTGGGTTGCCAGGTCACCGCTATTGATGGGCAAAAAGTTAAGTACAAAACGCCTGCTGGTGAAGAAAAGTCAATCAACGCTGATGTAGTGTTGATGTCAGTAGGGCGCTCGCCCAACCTCGAAGACATGGGTTTTGTTGAAGCCGGGCTCGATTTTAATCGTTCCGGCATCAGAACCGACGAACAACAACGTACCAACCTGCCAAATGTGTATGCCATTGGCGATGTCACCGGCAAATCGCAACTGGCCCATTCTGCCAGTCGCATGGGTGAGGTGGCGCTGAACACGATATGCGGCAAGCCGGATCGTTTTCGCAGTAATGCCATTCCCTGGGTGGTCTATTCACTGCCTGAAATTGCCGGCTGTGGTTTGACCGAGCAGCAGGCCGTGGAAGCCGGTCACCAGGTTGAGTCTGCCTCACTGCCAATGATTTTTAGCGGGCGCTTTCTTGCCGAAAACGGCAAGCGCGGTGCGGGTTCAGTGAAAGTTATCAAGGATGCGGATACCGATGTGCTGCTCGGTGTGCACATGTTTGGCGGCATATGTTCGGAGATCATTTGGGGTGTTGCCGCAATGATCGAAGCCGAGTTGAGAATCAAGGACGTCCAGGAAATTGTCTTCCCGCACCCGACGGTCGGTGAAGTTATCCGTGACGTCATGTTTGAATTTTAGTCGAGACCCGAAGCGGGTTAGGAATAACGGAGTAGTTCCATGCCAAGACAACAAATCATTAGCCCTGAAGCTGTACGCAAGTCAGGTGAGATCACCTTCAAACCGGTGCCGGTAATGCAGTACCAGCCCGATTATAAAAAAGAAGAGAAACAGTACGGCAAAGCGCGTCTTAAAAAGATCTATTACGACATGCTGATGATCCGTGAATTTGAAACCATGCTCAACCTGATCAAGACACAGGGTGTTTACCAGGGTATGGAATACAACCATCCGGGTCCGGCCCATTTGTCGATTGGCCAGGAGGCCGCAGCAGTCGGTCAGGCCGTCAACCTGACCACCGAAGATTTTATTTTTGGCTCGCATCGCTCGCACGGCGAGATACTGGCCAAGAGCCTGTCGGCTATTTATCAGCTGGAAGACGAACAACTGACCTCGATTATGGATGATTTTTTCGAAGGCTCAACCTTGAAAGTGGTCAACGACGGTTCGCATGAAAACGTCAGCGATCTGGCCGAGGATTTCATCCTGTATGGCACCCTGGCAGAAATATTTGCCCGTCAGACCGGTGTCAACAAAGGTATGGGCGGTTCGATGCACGCCTTTTTTATTCCCTTTGGCTCTATGCCGAATAATGCGATTGTTGGCGGTTCCGGTGATATCTCGGTGGGCTCAGCAATGTTCAAGCTGATTAACCGCAAACCCGGTATCGTCATCGCCAACATCGGTGATGCTGCGCTGGGTTGTGGTCCGGTATGGGAAGGGTTCTGGATGGCGGCGATGGATCAATACCGTGAATTGTGGGACGACGAGTTTGGTTCGCCACCGGTACTGTTCAATATTATGAATAACCATTACGGGATGGGTGGCCAGACCACCGGTGAGACCATGGGTTATAACATGGCTGCCCGTATCGGTGCCGGTATTAACCCCGAGCAGATGCATGCAGAGCGTGTGGATGGCTATAACCCGCTGGCAGTTGCAGATGCCACGGCCCGTCAGAAGGAGTTACTGCTGGCCGGTAAAGGTCCCGCATTGCTGGATGTCGTAACGTACCGCATGTCCGGACACTCTCCATCAGATGC
>JBFFWN010000285.1:0-4101 GCA_041570235.1 Lysobacterales bacterium
CCCGACCTACCAGTTGTTCGGGCATGAAGCGGACGGGCCACGAGGACGCATTTACCTGATCAGCCAGTTACTGCAGGGCAAACCCGCTGACAGGCAAACCAGAGCGCATCTTGACCGTTGCCTGTTATGCCGGGCGTGTGAGACCACCTGTCCCTCCGGTGTCCAATACGGACGGCTCCTGGAAACCGGTCGCTTTATGCTGGAAGGGCAATCTTCAGCTGATCTTGACAGTGTCAAGCGCAAGGCCCTGACAAGCCTGGTTCCCAATACCGGCCTGATGCAGATAGGCGTCAACCTGGCCAGTTCTTTGCGAACATTTCTGCCGCGCAAACTGACCACCCAGCTACCCATCAAAGGAAAAAACCTGGCGCGGCCCAAAACCTTTCATGAACGAAAGATGCTGTTACTCGAAGGCTGTGCTCAATCCAGCCTGACGCCGGAAACCAATGCGGCAGCGGCCAGGGTCATGGACCGAATGGGTATCATGCTGGTACCCGAACCTGTCAATGGATGCTGCGGCGCAGTGCGTCTGCACACATCGGTACGGGCAAAAGGCCTGCAGGATATCAGGAACAGGATTGATAGCTGGTGGCCGCAAATCGAATCGGGGGTTGAAGCAATCATATCCAGCGCCAGCGGTTGTGGTGTCACCGTCAAAGAGTATGGCTATTTGCTTAAGGATGATCCCGATTACTCGGAAAAAGCATTGCGGGTGTCGAACATGTGCAGGGACCTGTCGGAGGTTGTATCAGAGGAAATCACAAACGGCGAAAGAAAGCCCACCGGTCATCAGCGACTGAAGGTTGCATTCCAGAGCCCCTGCTCTCTTCAACACGGCCAGAAGCTCAACGGCCGGGTCGAGGGTATATTGCAACAACTTGGCCATACGCTGCTGGAGATTGAGGATGGTCATCTTTGCTGCGGTTCTGCCGGCACCTATTCCGTGCTTCAACCGGTGCTATCCAGACAGCTGAAAAATAACAAGCTGAAGAAGCTGCAACAGGACTCACCGGATGTCATTGTCACCGCCAATGTCGGTTGCCAGCTACACTTGCGCGGCGATGCATCAGTACCCGTTATGCACTGGATCGAGTTACTCGATTCAAACAACACAGGATTGTAAAAATGGACAGTATTATCATCCAGGGCGGAAAACCACTCAGCGGCAGCGTAGTCACCAGCGGCGCCAAGAATGCAGCACTGCCATTGTTGTTCTCGGTCTTGCTGGCAGAAGGCGAATACCAGTTTGACAATGTTCCTTTGCTAAGGGACATCGATTCAACCGAGCTGCTGCTCAACCATCTCAATTGCGAAACGCACCGGGACGGCGCCCGCCTGACGGTAAGGGTAAAGCGACCTGAACAGCTGGTTGCACCTTATGACATCGTACGGAAAATGCGCGCCAGTATTCTGTGCCTGGGCCCGCTGCTGTCACGTTACGGCGAAGCCCGTGTCAGCCTTCCGGGTGGCTGTGCGATCGGTTCAAGACCCATCAACCTGCATATCGAGCCACTGCGTCAGATGGGGGCCGAGATTGAGATCGAAAATGGATATGTCATTGCCAGGGCCGACAGGCTCGTTGGCGATCGTATCGTTTTTGATTTCGCCACGGTCGGCGGTACGGAAAACATCATGATGGCCGCCACGCTGGCCCGCGGCACCACGGTGCTTGAAAATGTGGCGAAGGAACCGGAGATTGTCGACCTTGCCAATTGTTTACGCCGCATGGGAGCCAAAATCGAGGGAGACGGCAGCAGTGTCATCACCATCGAAGGTGTTGATCAACTCAACCCGGTACAGCACACGGTTATCCCGGACCGTATTGAGGCCGGCACATTGCTGTTGGCCGGCGCCATCACCGGTGGCGATGTAACGGTTAAAAAATGTGTTCCAGCAGATTTGGACTCCCTGATCAATAAACTACGTGATTGTGGTTTTGATGTTGAGACCGGAACAGACTGGGTACGCGTCAAAGCCTGTAATGAATGGCTGGCCACCGATGTTGATACTGCACCCCATCCCGGGTTTCCGACAGATTTACAGGCGCAGTTTATGGCCCTGATGACCCAGGCAAAGGGCACCTCGGTCATCACCGAGCGAATTTTTGAAAACCGCTTTATGCATGTCCAGGAACTGGCCCGCATGGGTGCCAACATCACCCCCAAATCACAGGTAGCCATCGTTCGCGGCAACAGGGGCGGACTCAGTGGCGCGCCTGTCATGGCAACCGACCTTCGCGCCAGTGCATGCCTGATATTGGCGGGCCTGGCAACGAAGGATACAACGGTCGTCAACAGGATCTATCACCTGGACAGGGGCTATGAAAAACTCGAGGTCAAGCTGCAGAGCCTGGGCGCACAAATAGAACGCCGCTCTGTCTGACCTCCAAAGCCTCGGGGTAATCAGTCGTGTGGTGAAACATCCATGGCAGTTTTTTTACCAAAACTGCTATCCAGTGGTATCAACAAGGCAACGATAAATGAAGGGATCGTTGCCACCATTACCCACACAAAGAAACTCTGGTAGCCCATCAGTTCCTGCAACCAGCCACTCAGCATGCCCGGCAGCATCATGCCAAGCGCCATGAAGCCGGTGCAGATCGCGTAATGCGCGGTTTCATGTTTTCCATGAGAAACGTACAACATGTACAGCATGTAGGCGGCGAAACCGAAGCCATAACCAAACTGCTCGACGCCAATCGCCAGGTTGATCACCAGCAGGCTTTCGGGCATCAGTACAGACAGGAAAATATAGACTGCATTTGGCAGGTTGATGGCGATGACCATCCACGGTAACCAGCGTTTCAAACCATGTTTCGCTGCCAGGAAACCTCCCACCAGCCCTCCCAGGATCAGCATTAAAACACCGATGGTGCCATAGGCAAAACCCACTTCTGAGGTACTCAATGACAAGCCGCCGGCCGTCTCGGCATCCAGCAGGAAAGGTGCGGCCATTTTGGCCAGTTGCGCTTCGGCAAACCTGAAAAGCAACAGAAACGCCAGAATCAGTCCGATCTTTGGACGTTTGAAAAAGACCACGAAGGTTGACAGAAAGTCGCGCACAATACCGGCATAGGTGTTTTGTATTTTTGGAATATCATCCGCGGGCCTTGGAAGTACAAAACGATGCCAGGCAAAAAACAGTACGAAGAGCCCGGCCATCACGTAAAAGGTGATGGTCCAGGCCAGTATGATACCGGGGTCAATGGCCCCGCCAACTGCCGCATCCTCCCCGCTTTGAAATGTCTTTTCCAATAAACCGGCCAACATGATCAACAGACCCTGTCCGACAATCATCGCCAGCCGGTAGAACGTGCTCCTGATACCGACAAACCAGGTCTGGTCATGCTTGTTCAGACCCAGCATGTAGAAACCATCGGCAGCGATGTCGTGGGTGGCCGAACTGAAGGCCAGCAACCACAAAAATACCAGGGTGTTGCGAAGGTAATCATCCGTGGGGATGGTCAGGGCGACACCGCCGAGACCTGCGCCAATCAATAACTGCGTGGCCAGTATCCAGCCACGGCGTGTCCTGATGATGTCCACCAATGGACTCCAGAACGGTTTGATCACCCACGGCAGGTACAACCAGCTGGTATACAGTGCAATCTCGGTATTGGAGACTCCAAGTTTCTTGTACATGATGACCGATATCGTCATGACAACCACGTAGGGCAATCCACTGGCAAAGTAGAGCGAGGGAATCCAGGCCCATGGCCGGGACACTTTCTGCCGGGACTCAGCTTGCATGTCTGTTGTGGATAATGTTCATGGGCAGGGGAAGCCGCTGCCATCAGGCAGACTCCGTTTCATCAGGTGATCGGCGGCAATTTTCAAACACCCCAACACGGGCCGGTCAACCACGGTAACGCTTGATGGTTTTGGATGCATCGACATTAACTGCTTCTGCAGTTCATCGCGAAAATACTGACTTCCACAGATGACGCCACCGGCAATGGCTAACGGGTATTCCTGATCCAGGCCGAGTGATTTTACAACTGCCGTCACCAGTTTGGCCGCCTCGGTCACGGCATGGTTGACGATTCTCAAAGCCACCTCGTCATGATTGACCGCTGCGTCAAGCACCACCGGTGCAAGGGCA
>JBFFWN010000286.1:0-4094 GCA_041570235.1 Lysobacterales bacterium
GCAAAGCGTGATCAGTATCGCTACCAGCGGAATATACTCCTCGACCATGCCTATCGTGGATGAACCAACGGCGAAGGCCAGCATGCCCATCAGGATAAGTAACGCCGGTTGTCCGCCGAATCGCGTCAGGATCTTAGCCAGCGCAGCGTCGAGCGCACCGGTCGACCGTATCACGGCCAACGCACCACCGATCAGGAAGACGAAAAAGATGATGCCCTGTGCATCACCCAAGCCGCGAGGAATAACGGTAAAAAGCTCGGTCAGCGGTAATCGCTCCGTGCCTTCCACGACGGCATAGGTGCCGGGAATAACGACTTCGTGACCGTGACTTTCCTCGGTCTGAAACTGTCCGGCAGGCAGCACCAGCGTCAGTATGTAGGCGAGCAGGATCATGCAGTACAACAGAACCAGCGTATGGGGGACCTTCAATTTTTTTATCATTCTCAGCACCATTATTTATTGAACCGGGCTTTATACAGCCGAACAACCGGAAAATCACATGCCAGCCGGTAATGTGACCGGCCTACCAGGGCACTATCCCAGAAAACCCGTGCTTTTCAAAGGTCAGGTACATAATCCGGTAAAAATTTAATGGGTCTCCGAAGGAAGATTTCAGCTGCATTCGAAAACGACAAACAAAACGATTGCCTTTGGGGTATCCAGTATGGGTTGACTGCATTTCCACATTTCGCCCGTCAAACCCCTGGTCCACAAGGGCTTTGAAATATTTTTCATTAAGTTATTTGGCGAAAGATTAAAAATATCATTTCGGTATTTCTGGTATTTAAGATATAATAAAGGCCAAGCAATTACCGGTATCAATCAATGAATCTTGAAAACGCCGCTAAAAAACTCGAAGCCTTGGGTAATTCAACCCGTTTGGCGATATTTCGTGAATTGGTCAAATCGGGCGCTGAAGGCAATACCGTCGGGGAAATACGCGACACGCTTGATATACCGGCGTCAACGCTTTCGCACCATATCGCAAAACTGGTCAACGCGGGCCTGTTGGTCCAGGAAAGACATAGCCGTAGCTTGATTTGCACTGTCGATCATTCGAACATGGATGATCTGATGGAATTTTTGGTGAACAATTGTTGTACCGAAGAGTGGTATATACAACCTGATTGATATTTCATTAAACCATATTTCTATAAATGTAGAATATTCGTAATTTTAAAAACCAAGCAAAGAAACAACCATGGCAAACAGCGATCTCAATCAGTTAAAACTCATGATGCGTGAATTTGCAGACACACGCGACTGGAACCAGTTTCACAGCCCGAAAAACCTGGCCATGGCATTAAGCGTGGAGGCAGCTGAACTGGTGGAGCACTTTCAGTGGCTCACCCAGGAGCAAAGTAAAAACTTATCTGACGAACAACTGGAAAAAGTTTCCCACGAACTCGCAGACACCCTGCTCTACCTCGTTCGCCTGGCCGACAAGCTGGATATTGATCTACTCAGCGCAGCTCAGAACAAGATGCGCCTGAACAATGAAAAGTATCCCGTTGAAAAATCCCGTGGTAACGCCAAAAAATACACGGAATTTGCTGCCGGCTGATTGATGGTTCAAACCATCAGTCAGCCTTGAGGTGCCTCTCAAAGTAACTGGTCATCAACGTATGTAAATGGAGCTGAGTGCCCTCGTCCTCCCGCAGGCTATGGCTGCGGTTTGGATAGGCCATAAACTCAAATTGTTTATTGTGTTTGACCAGTTCATTGATCAATAACTCCGAACCCTGGTAATGCACATTGTCATCACCTGTTCCGTGTATCAACAGAAGATGTCCTTCAAGTTGGGAGGCAAAGTTTATCGGCGAGCCTTCACGGTAACCTTCCTGATAATCTTCCAGTAAGCCCGAATACCGCTCCTGATAAATCGTGTCGTAAAGGCGTTGATCGGCAACCGGCGCCCTTGATATACCCACCTGGTATTGCTGCGGATAGCGGAACATCATGTTAAGCGTCATCGAACCGCCGCCCGAATGCCCCCAGATCCCAACATGTTTTTCGTCGATATAGGGCCAGCGCTGAAGCATCGCGGTCAGTGCATCCGACTGGTCTCTTGACCCCAACACACCGACAGCACCATAAATGGACCGGCGCCATGCTCTTCCTCGTGGCGCACGGGTGCCGCGGTTATCTACCGTTGCCACGATAAAACCACGCTGGGTCATCATCATGTGCCACAGGTGCCTTGAACCACCCCATACATCCTGGGCCGTCTGGCCCCAGGGTTCACCATAAACGTAGTTGATAATCGGGTATTTGCCGGAGGCATCAAAGCCGGGTGGGCGCATGATAAACCCATCCAGTACCAGGCCATCACGGGCCTTAACCTGGAAAAACTCGTGATCACCCAACGTTAAACCACTCAACTTGTCGATCAGGGCCTGGTTATCCTCGATGACCTTGTGTGTTTTATGGTCCGGCAATGACACCAACCGGGTCTGAGGAGGTTGTGTAAATGAGGAGTGGGTATGGATTGCCCAGCGTGCATCATCCGACATCTGGTATTGGTTGTTGCCGCTGTATTGGGCAGGAGTGACCCGCTCCATTTGCCCGGTGCCGTCCAGGCGCGTGCGGTAAAGATAGCGTTGCGCTATATTTTCCTTTGATGCAATGAAGTACAACCATCCGTCCTTCTCATCAATCGCGCCCATCTTGGTGATATCAAATTCGCCGGGGGTAAGATCGATCATCGATGAACCATCGGCCGATACCCTGTGAATATGCCGCCAGCCACTTTGCTCCGATATCCATGTAAATGCGTTGGCGTCTTTCAACCACTTGACGTCATCGTAAACTTCGACAAAGGTCTCTTCACGGTCAACCAGCACCGTGGTTATTTCACCGCTTTCAGCCTCGACTGAATACACGTGATTGGTATCCTGCTTGCGGTTCAGTTGCTGCACCAGCAAGTGCGAACTGCCATTGGCCCAGTCCATACGCGGCACATACATATCCTTGGCTATGCCGGGAAGTTTTGCCCATGTTGTTTTTTTGCTGGCCAGGGAAATAACACCAACCCGCGCTGCAGCGTTTTCCTCGCCAACCTTGGGATAAGGGAACCGGGTTAGCGTGGGGTAAATATCATCGGTATTGTTGATCATGATGAAATCGCGGGCAGCACTGGTATCGAGTTGCCAAAAGGCAATCCTGCTGCCATCAGGGCTCCAGCGAAACCCGTCTTTGGCGTGAAATTCCTCTTCGTATACCCAGTCAAACAAGCCATTAATGATGGTATCTGACGCATCAAAGGTCAGTTGCTCCACCTCCCGGTTTTCCAGGTTCTGCACATAGATATTGTCTTTACGCACATAGGCCACGCCTGAGCCGTCCGGCGAAAACTTGGCAAACTGCAATGTGCTTTCCTCGGCATCATCGCCTCCCAGTTGCCAAAGGTCGCCACGATTGATATCCAGCATCCAGTAATCACCCCGGCTCTTGGTGCGCCAGACCTTGACACTATTGGTATAAATCAGAAGCCTGCTGCGATCTTCGCTCCAGATGTAATCGTCAACCGTCAACGCCTTTTCTACGCCTTCGGGTGTCAGTTGCTCCGCGGAAATCAGGATTTGCCGCTCAAGACTTGCCGGGTCATAGAAAACGATATCTTCTGCCCACTTGATGATTTCGCCTTCCTCATCCCGCTCGGGCTTTACATCCCGATACTGCTCAACAGTCTCCAGCGCAGTGTAGCCGCTACCGTCTTTCAGCCAGCGGATTTGCCCCGGCTTTTTGGCATCAAACTCAAAATCTTTAAAAATGGCGTCGAGGGTCAACAACTGGCTATCCTCCGGTTGGTCTGAACGGTCTGGTAAGGGCTGATGTGCACATGACCCCAAAAACAGGGTGGCTGCTATCGGTGCCAGGTATATGTAATGTTTGAGAGAAAAAGAATGCAAGGTAAAATCCCTATTGTGAAGAAAGATCTAAAACAGTGCCCAATGAAGGGCACGGCACTGGTTCCAGGCTGGCCCGCACGCTGAAATTATCTTTTTTAAATAAGGAGCGGGACGATTTGCCTGGATATTGTAACAATTGATCAACGCAAGGGGTCATCCCTGTGTTTGAAAAACCACTCCCGC
>JBFFWN010000287.1:0-4029 GCA_041570235.1 Lysobacterales bacterium
CCTTGAAAAAGCCCTGGTGCAGGAACCCGAACTAAAACAACGATACGACGACGAGGAAGATACCCGCGGCCTGATCGACCTGGCCCTGTCACTCGAGGGTCTGACAAGGAATGCCGGCAAACACGCCGGCGGCGTGGTGATTGCGCCATCGGCGCTGACCAACTTTTCACCGCTGTTTTGTGAGTCCGGTGGTGGCGGCGTGGTTACCCAGTTTGACAAGGATGACGTCGAAACCATCGGACTGGTCAAATTCGACTTCCTCGGTCTGAAAACCCTGACCATCATCGACTGGGCCATCAAGGCCATTAATCAACAACGTTCGAAAGAAGGCAAGGACCCGGTGATCCTTGATGAACTGCCACTGGATGATATCAAGACCTTTCAACTGTTACAGGCCGCACAAACAACCGCGGTGTTCCAGCTTGAATCCGGTGGCATCAAGGATCTGATCCAGCGCCTGCAACCGGACAGTTTCAACGAAATCATTGCCCTGGTGGCCCTCTACCGGCCGGGGCCGCTTGAATCCGGCATGGTGGGCGACTATGTCGACCGGAAGCACGGTCGTGCGGTGGTCAATTACCCCCATGATGACCTCGAGTTTATCTTAAAGCCCACCTACGGCATCATCCTGTACCAGGAACAGGTCATGCAAATCGCCCAGGTGCTGGCCGGTTACTCGCTGGGTGATGCCGATATCCTGCGTCGCGCCATGGGTAAGAAAAAGGCCTCAGAGATGGCCAAGCAGCGGCTGGTGTTTGTTGATGGCGCATCCAAAAACGGCGTCAGCGATGATCTTGCCAACTATATCTTTGACCAAATGGAAACCTTCGCCGGTTATGGGTTCAACAAGTCCCACTCGGCTGCCTATGCACTGATCGCCTATCAGACCGCCTGGCTGAAGGCGCACTACCCTGCGGCTTTCATGGCAGCGGTTTTGTCCGCCGACATGGATCATACCGACAAGATTGCGGGTTTTATTACCGAATGCCGTCATATGAACCTGAGAATTTTGCCACCGGATATCAACCACTCTGACAATGCATTCAGGATGACCGATCACCGGTCCATCCGCTACGGCCTGGGCGCCATCAAGGGTATCGGTCACGCAGCGATTGACTACATCGAAGAAGACCGGGCGGCAAATGGCCCTTACAAGAGCCTGGATGATTTCTGCAACAGAATGGATTTGAAAAAGGCCAACCGGCGCGCCATGGAAACCCTGGTCCGTTCCGGCACCATGGACGCGCTTGATCCTGAGCACAACCGTGCACGCCTGTTTCATGATCTACCCAACTGCATGCGCGCGGCCGAACAGTTACAACGCGACCAGCAGGCGGGTCAAACCGATATGTTTGGCGCCTTTCAACCCACCGGCGCCTCCAATGAGCGGGCGTTATCAGAGGTGACGGCCTGGCATGAATTACAGAAACTGCAGGCCGAAAAAGACTCCCTTGGTTTATACCTGACCGGTCACCCGGTCAAGGTGCACCACAAAGACACCCGGCATTTCACCACCTGTATAATTTCTGAAATCCACCAACGCGTGCCAAGAGAAACCAGGAACCGTCGTGGCGTTGCCATGACACTTGCGGCGCTTGTCACATCACTCCACCGGCGGACACCGCGGGGTCACTCGATTGCGGTCGACGATCACAGCGGTCGCATGGATGCGTTTTTTTCAAATGAAAAATACGCGATCTATGCCGACCTGATGGTCAAGGATGCCATTATTGTGATCGAAGGAAATGTCACTTTTGATGATTTTTCCGGCGGGTTTCGCATTGCCGTCAACCACGTCATGTCGTTATCGGATGCCAAGGCGCGGTTTGCCAAGGGCGTCAATATTGCCGTGTATGGGCCAGATGAAAGCTTGTGCGAGACACTGGTCGCCACGTTCAGTCCATACAGGAACGGTTCGGCGCCGGTATATTTGCATTACCGCAACCAGCGTGCCCGCGTGACACTGGAATTGGGTCGCGACTGGAATGTCAAACCCTGCGAAGAACTGATCGCTGCCCTGAACGAGCTGAATTCGGTCAAGCAGGCCGGTTTACGGTTTTAAATCAACTTTCACCAGAGCTGTAGCGCCGGTACAGGATTTTTACCCGCCGCACGTACTCCTCGGTTTCCCGGTAAGGCGGAATACCACCGTATTGCTGCACGGCGCCCGGACCGGCGTTGTAGGCCGCCGCCGCCAATTCAATATTTTGATCAAAACGTTCGAGAAGCCTGGAAAGATACAAGGTGCCGCCTTCGATATTACTGAGCGGGTCAAACACGTCTTTTACCTGCAATTCCTGTTGTGTGGCGGGCATCAGTTGCATCAGGCCCTGTGCGCCTTTAGGTGACAGGGCATCGGCTTGATAGGCCGACTCGGCATGGATGATGGCGCGTATCAATGCCTGGTCCACCTTGAATAGGTTGGCGGTCGCCTGGATTTCATCGTGAAATGACCGCCGGTTCAGGGGGATTTTTTCCCAGTCGAGCTGGTTGCAGGTCGGGTCTGAGGCATAGCAGGGAAAATTGAAGGTTTTGACATTCTGCTGACCGGTTGGCCGCACGTTGGTGTAGTGCACAATGCCGTCCTTGTCGGTGAATTTGTACATTTCAGCCGACACAGACTGCATGCCGGCAAGACCCAGCAAAACCAGCAGTCCTGTCATCTGCGTCAGACGATACAACATTGACTTCATTCGACTCCGCGAAAGATGAATACGCAAATTATGGCACAGACAACTGCTTCGCAGCGAGTGGACGCCATCACCATGCCGTTTTATGTTGCATTACCCGGGCTCAAATGAGTCTCTGAAAATGATATCGCTGAGGTCAATACCGTTACCACGAAGGTTAATCAATATACCCGGTTCCTGCGTATCGCTGGAGTTGATCTGCAATTTGGCTGCTTTTGCCCCACTGCTATCCGGGTTAAAACGGATTTCCAGTGTGCGTACCTGACCCGGGTTAACCAGCGTCTCGCCGCTGTCTGCTGTTATTTCAAACAATGCAGCGTCTGCCCCGCTAATCGACACTTGCGAAACCTCCAGATCTGTCAAGCCTATATTTTGAATCTCGAGTGACAATACACCCGAAGGGCCTGCATCAATATCAACATCACGAAAGTTCAATGCCGTCGGTAACACAACAATTTGGGGGTCAGTCACAACGATCGAAAACGCCTGTTCTGACATGTCAAAAAATATCCTGCCGACGGGTTGCACACGCACCCTTGCCTGGGTGGTGGCAATATCGGGCAAGGTCACAGTTTCACTGCCGTCATTCGGGGTGGCTGAAGCCAGCACATGGGGCCAGGTGAGACCATCATCGGCGGAAAGCCGTATGTCGACTTCAGCCGCATTGATACCGTTTCCGGTGGTCCCCGCAACATCCCAGGTGATGGTCTGTTGACCTTCAAGCACACCACCATCGTTGGGAAAACTCAAGGCAAATGGCCCGGCCGCAGCGATGCTTTGAACGGTGATAAAATCTTCACCTATCCTGCCGCCATTCGGGTTGTTATCACGGATGGTTGCCCGGAAATTCAGATCCCGCCCGGTTGCCGGTAAAACGACACCCGTGGTCTGGGTATTGACCTGCAGATCGGCAAGCGATGGAATGCTCCGTATCGGGCTGACAGAGGGCTCCAGTGAGCGAATCAGGGGTCCCTGGCCGGTATCACCATCCGCCAAAGAGGAGGCCTGACCCAGGTCCCACTGCTCCCAGGTGTAGGTAAAAGACTCGCCCGCCTCCTCGCTGCTCAAAGGCAGGGCCATCAGCTCGAACGGCGTGCCAATGGGTATCAGTTGATCTGCGCCGGCATCCACCAAGGGTGCATCGGCATTATTGGCTGTAAGGGTCCCGCAGGAGTAGGCATTACTGACCGTTGCCGCATGTTCCAGCATCTGGTCCATGCTCCGGGCATGAAAGTATGCATCCGAATCCACCTGCAAATTATCGGCCAGGCAAATTCCGGCATAAGACATGATCGTTGAACCGCTGCCGGGTTCATAGGCACTATTGACTGAACGGTTA
>JBFFWN010000288.1:0-3998 GCA_041570235.1 Lysobacterales bacterium
AGGGGTCGGTGGCGTTTTCCGGCAACTCATCGTTGGCCTTGTTCTGCACCTCGCGGCGTATGTCATTGATGCGTTTATCAAACAGGGTTTCTGAAAGATACCGGAAGCGGATCAGGATGCTGGACGAGCTTTCCCGCGTGCTACTGATTACCCAGCGGATATCCTGGACGTTGCGGATGGCATCTTCCAGCGGGCCGGTCACCAGTTCCTCAACGTCCTCGGCCGAGGCTCCCGGCAGGACCGTCTCCACCATCACCCAGTTGAAATTGATCTCCGGGTCCTGTTCCCGGGGCATCTCCAAAAAGGACATCGCCCCCATGACCAATACCACGGCAAACAGGATATTGACTAAGGGGTGATTGGTTAACAGGCTTTTGAACATGGCAATATATGTCTGGTTTATCCGGCGTCCGGCTTATTGCTGAACCGTGACGGCCATACCATCCTGCAATCTTTCACGACCAAGAGTAATCACGCGGGTGGCTCCCGGCAGGTTGACATTTGCAGGCCTGCCCTCCTGCGCGCCCGGCAAAGGATGAAAAACGGCCCTGCCACCTTCAAGCACAAATACGCCCAACACGCCATCACGACGGCTTATCAGGTTCGAAGGCAACAGGCCGGAACCCACCTTCCACACCAGTTCACCGCTACGGCCAACCGCCGGCGCCTGGTCCACGAAGGCAAACCTGGCCCGGCGGGTGCGCCCCTGGCTGTCGATTACAGGCGACATCCTGAGCAACTCGACCGGCCAGCTTTGTCCACGTGATTCAAAACGCAGCAGGCCTGAGTTTATGATCTCGTCTGCCTGGTCGTCCGGAACCCTGGCATCCAGTTCAAACCGGTCAACCTGGGTCACGGCAATCAGCGGATCGCCATTTCTGACAAAATTACCGACCTGCGCCATACGCTCTCCGACCACCCCGTCAAAGGGCGCCCTGATGCTGCATTTTTCGAGATTTCTACGCGCCATTGCAACTGCAACCTCGTTGCTCTGAATCTGCGCCCGGTACACCATGACCGAGGTTTCACGCTCAAGTAATTCATCCGCCGAGACATACTGGCTGTCACCCAGGGTCTTGGCCCGTTGCAACTTCGCCTCTGCCTGGCTTAACTGCGCCTGGCTTGAAGCCAGGTTGGCCTGCGCCTGTTTCAGGTTCAGCTGGTAATCTGCAGGGTCCAGTTCCAGCAACAGGTCACCGCTGGTCACGGTCTGGCTAACATCGGTATCAATCGCCAGCACAACAGCAGAAACCTCTGCGGCAATTATTGAGTTATTCAGCGCCATGACTTCCGCTGGGGCCCGCCGGTCAAAATCAACCAGAACCTCGCTCAGTGGCTGGGTGCGAACCGCGTAACCTGCCTGCCCCCACAACCATGAAGGCAACAGCAGGCCGATGATAAGGACGAAGCTTAAACGCATATTCGGGCAACTCCTGACCTGTTTTTTGATAAAGCAGATCAGGGTAATCACGAAACCCCCGATCCGGAACTCTAGTATATGGCTCTGTTATACATTAATTAAAGGCGAAACCAGCAAGACCGATGATGTAAACTGAAGTTGACGCGACTACAATGCTTTCTCGCTCTAAGCATTGACACTCATGCAAACATGATCAAGCTGGAAAACATACACAAGTCCTTTGGGGAAAAAGCAGCCCGGTTACATGTCCTGAAGGGTATCAACCTTGAAATCCAGGAAGGCGAAATGGTGGCTATCATGGGTTCTTCCGGCTCGGGAAAATCGACGCTTTTGAACATCGTCGGAGTCCTGTCTCAGCCTGACGAGGGCCGCTATACGCTCGATGGCCAGGTGATCGAGAAATTGAGCCAGAAACGGGCAGCGTACTTTCGCAACCGCTTCATCGGTTTCGTATTCCAGTCCTTTAACCTGCTGCCATTTAAAAATGCCGCGGATAACGTGTCCCTGCCGCTGTATTATCAAAACGTGGGGCGCAGAGCCCGAAACAGGAAAGCGCTGGAGTTCCTGGAGATGGTCGGCCTGACTGAGCGCGCCACCCACATGCCAAATGAGTTATCAGGCGGTGAAAAGCAACGCGTGGCCATTGCCCGTGCACTGATCACAAATCCCAATGTCATATTGGCAGATGAGCCAACCGGCGCGCTCGACAGCGTCACCTCCACGGAAATCATGGAAATATTCCAAAACGTCAATGACAGCGGCAAAACCATCGTCATCGTCACCCATGAGAATGATATTGCCGCCAGCTGCGAGCGCCTGATCTATCTGAAGGATGGCTGCATCGACACTGAGAACTCCATGCACAACAACAACCGCAGAATTATCAAATCTGTCACCAGCGGATCAACATAGTCAAATCACCATGGGTATCGGCGACGCATTACAGGAAATCTTTTATGGCTTGCGCAAGAACAAGCTGCGGACCTTCCTGACCGGCTTTGGTGTATTTTGGGGCATCTTCATGCTCATCCTTCTGCTGGGCGCAGGAAAAGGCATGAAAAACGGTGTCGAGAAAAGTTTTTCCTCGGCCGCAAAAAACAGTGTCTGGCTGTATGGGCGCAGAACGTCCGTTCCCTACAAGGGCCTTCCCATTGGCCGTTCGATTCAATTCACACAATCAGACCTTGACGCCATCGAAAGGGAAATTCCCGGAATTCTGTACCTGTCTGCCGAAAACCCGGTCTGGTCCGGCGTGATGATAAAGAGCAAAACGCGTGCGGAAAACTATCGTGTCATCGGCGTGGCAGAGGATTACTTCAAGATCAAGGCCCAACAGGAGGTCACTAAAGGCCGAAAACTGAATGGCCTTGACGAAGGCGAAACCCGCAAGGTCGCCACCATTGGCTCAGTGGTGGCTGAAAATCTGTTTCCAGGGGAAAGCCCCGTCGGCCAGTCGATCGAAATCGACAAGATACCGTTTACCGTAGTGGGCATATTTCATGATGAGGGTAGTAACGGCAGAGAGTCTGAACGTGTGTACATACCGATGAGCCTTTATCAGCAGGTATTCGGGCGGGGCCGCAACCAACTCAGTGTCCTGACCTACCAACCCGATCAGGACGCCGACGCCTACAAGATTGAAGAACAGGTGGTCTCGCTGTTGAAAAAGCGCCACATGGTTTCGCCGGATGATCGCACTGCGATACGGGCCAACAACCTGTTGAAGAACTCGGAACGCATGAGTTCCCTGTTTGCAGCGATCAACAGTTTTTTGTGGTTCGTCGGTATCGGAACACTGACCGCAGGGATTGTCGGTATCAGCAATATCATGCTGATCACGGTCAAGGAACGCACGGTGGAAATTGGCATTCGCAAAGCCCTGGGCGCAACCCCGCTTGGCATTATCAGTTCATTACTGTTTGAGTCAGTCCTCGTTACCGCAACAGCCGGCTACCTGGGCCTGGTACTTGGTGTGGGACTGCTGGAAGGCATCAACCTGATCCTGGAGTCGGGCGGCACCCAAATGGATTATTTCAAACGGCCGGAGGTTGATTTTGGAATCGCCCTGACCTCGATCATTATCCTTGTCAGTGTCGGTATGCTGGCAGGATTCGCACCCGCCTGGCGCGCCGCGAGGATATCACCGGTGGAGGCCATGAGAGACGCATGATTGACCTGGACCGCTGGCAGGAAATTTTCTTTACCCTGAAACAGCACAAGCTGCGGACCGCGCTGACGGCTTTTGGCGTTTTTTGGGGCATGTTCATGCTGGTCATCATGCTGGGCGCTGGCAACGGCCTGCAAAACGGCGCGATGAAAAGCATGGGCGGCCAAACCAACACGGTGTACATGTGGAGTAGCGGAAGAACCCAGATTCCCTACAAGGGTTTACCAACGGGAAGACGGGTTACCCTGAGCGATCAAGATATAGAAGCCCTCCGCCGCTTGCCGGAACTGGAGCTTTTCTCGGCGCAAAACAACCTGGGCGGCTGGCAGATTGACCAATACATCGTGCGCAAGGATAAAACAGGCACCTTTGAAACCATTGGCGTAGAGCCCGATGCATTCAAAATTGCCG
>JBFFWN010000289.1:0-3968 GCA_041570235.1 Lysobacterales bacterium
AGCATCGCGTTGGTACCCGGGGACCCGCAGAAATTCGCTGGCCGTGGGCAGAACCTGCAAGAGTAAGGGGTCGGTCGCGTTGCCTTTCTCGATAAGAGAGGCGTAGTAGCGGGTTACCCGGAGTTTAAAACCTTCATGCGCCAAGGCCCCCGACTCTGCAGGGTCAATTTCACAGAAATTGAGAAGCGCTTCGAGTGATTGAAAGGACTCAGAAGCGACAACTTTCCAGTCGCGGTAAGCGGGCAAATTTAAGGAAACCGGTGTGAAACTCATACTCTGCTCTTCCATGACTGAATATCAGGTGACTGAAAGGCTGTCAATCAGTCACCTGTGAGCATTATATTCTAGTCAGTTTTGCCCGGAGATATCCAACTGCGGGTCATGCCGCCCGGCGTGACCGTTGAGACTGGCCATTGCCGCGTTGTGCGCCGGCGTGTGACGAGCTGTTATGGTTTCTGCCTTTTGCGCCAGAGCTGTTTCGACCTCTGCCCTTGCTGTTTGGGCGGCGTGCGGTTTGATTGTTACGCCCGTTCTTGATCGGTTCCGGTTTAATACTGGCATCCGGTTCGTACCCGGGTACAACAATCTGTTCAATATTGCATTTGAGCAGTTTTTCAATATCTACAAGCAGTTTTTTTTCATCCACACAGACCAGCGAAACCGCTTTGCCGTCCAAACCGGCACGACCGGTGCGGCCGATACGGTGCACGTAGTCTTCCGGAACGTTGGGCAATTCAAAATTGACCACGTGCGGTAACTGCTCGATATCAAGTCCGCGGGCGGCGATATCGGTAGCCACCAGTACACGCACACCACCGTTCTTGAAGTCCGCCAGTGCACGTGTGCGGGCACCCTGTGACTTGTTGCCATGAATGGCTGCTGCACCAATACCGTCCTGTTCTAATTGTTTGGCGAGGCGGTTGGCGAGGTGTTTCGTGCGGGTAAATACCAGCACCTGTCGCCAGTCACCCATGCCGATCATATGCGAAAGCAGTTCGCGTTTGCGGTTGCGGTCAACAGGGTGCACGACCTGGGAAATCTGTTCGGCGGTCGTGTTTTGGCGCGCCACCTGGATCTCCATCGGTGAATCAAGTAATTCGTTGGCCAGTTGTTTTATCTCTTTTGAAAAAGTGGCTGAAAACAACAGGTTTTGCCGTGCCGCCGGGATGGCCTTCAACACTTTTCGGATGTCATTGATAAACCCCATGTCGAGCATGCGGTCTGCTTCATCCAACACCAGGGTTTCAACCTCATTCAGCCGGATCGTACCGCGCTGCATGTGATCGAGCAGCCGGCCCGGTGTGGCAATGACGATATCGACGCCCCGGCGCAGGGTGGAAATTTGCGGATTGATACTGACGCCGCCAAATATGACTGCCGATTTGAATGGCAGGTAGCGGCCATAGTTCTCGACACTTTCCGCCACCTGGGCAGCAAGTTCACGCGTGGGAACCAGCACCAAAGCGCGCACAGCACGGTTTGGGTTGGCAGATTTGTTGTTTTGAAGGCGCTGCAACATTGGCAATGTAAAGCCTGCAGTTTTGCCGGTGCCTGTTTGTGCGCCGGCGAGTAAATCGTGACCTTCCAATACCATTGGAATCGCCTGCTGCTGGATCGGGGTTGCCTTCTGGTAACCCTGTTTTTCTATCGCGCGCAGCAATTCGGCCGAAAGGCCAAGTTCTGAAAATAACATGTATGAAAATACTCCGAAGTCGCCCTGCTCAAACGTTGTGAGTCATTCACAACCAGTGTCGGCCCGGGCTGAATCTTTAGGTGTGCTCCACCGGATGCGAGATTGCTAACGGGGAGATTTGGCACAGACCGAATGTGCCAGGATGTGGCGCACTATAACAGAAACCCGGCTTTAAGCAAGTAATGTCGGGAAAGCAAGCCCGGAGTGATCGAGTGACAAATTACTGTGTTGTTAGCTAATATAAGAATAGTCAGCTCTATTTTTTGGGCTGAATTTGCTGCTACATAACCTCAAAGGGAGAATAATAATGAGTATGATATCCGAGTTCAAAAAATTTGCCATGCGTGGCAACGTGGTTGATATGGCGGTTGGTATCGTCATCGGCGCTGCATTCGGGAAAATCGTTTCCTCGTTTGTAAATGATGTTCTTATGCCGCCAATCGGTCTGTTATTGGGGGGTGTCGACTTTAAAGACCTGGCGATTGTCCTCAAAGCAGCCACTGAAGATGTTGCTGCCGTTACGCTGAATTACGGCTCATTTATTCAAACCGTACTCGATTTCCTGATCATTGCGTTCGCGATCTTCATGGTTGTCAGGGCCATGAACAGCCTCAAAAAGAAAGAAGAAGCCGCGCCGGCAGCGCCGCCGAAGCCTTCAGCAGAAGTTGAGTTACTGACCGAAATCAGGGACGCGTTGAAAAACAAATAAATCTCTTTAGCAAAACAACTGGCCCTGGTTCTCCAACCGGGGCCGGCACACCGGAGTAAGCTGATACCCGGGCGTCAAAACCCCGTCATGGTGCGATTCAGCTGCCTGACTGGCCCGTGTTTAATGGGCCCGTGTTTAATGGGTGTCAGAATCCGGCTGCTTTTAATGCCGCGTCACAGTACTGTTTGCTGAGGTAGCAGGGGTTTCCAATCTGTGCCCGGTTGTTGATGCTGGCTTTTTCCACACCATTGTCATCCCTGGTCACAGCCAGCAATTTGGGCGGTCTGAACGCTTCCAGGTAATAAACGCATTGATCCCATACAGCCTCTTCGGCCAGCGTTACAACTTCGATCGAATCTTCGCCATAACGGCATTTGGCATAATCGGCAAATTTGGTCTCGCCTGCCTTGTATTCGCAGGCAATGGCTACGCTGGCACTTATCAGAAGCACACTGCTTAGGAAAAACTGAAGGGCATATCTGTTCATTTCCGTTACTCCACGATTCAGACACTCTGATGGTATCCGGGGTGTAGCGGCAAACGGCTTTACTGCACTGAATCATCAGAGCGTTGAATACAGTGAATCATATTCACCTGGCGAACGTAATGATGTAGATCAATGAACCCTTCGCTGCGGGGTTTGCGCGTGCTGCTTGAGGCTATTGCGATCGGTTTTTGGGAAGGTGCAATCGCAGGTCGTCAGCCACGTGGTGTTGGCACGCCAGCCGGAACCCCTGTCTCTGAAGTGCCTTGGGTATCAAGCCCTGCTCGGTCGGGTTGGGTTCCGGTAAGTTGGGTGATTCCAGCTTGACCCTGCACTTTCCACAGTCACCACCACCGCCGCAAACGGACGGTAAATCGGTGCCCTGCTCAGCCAGGGCAAGAAACAGGTTGGCGCCCTGTCTGATTTTCAACCGTCTGACAGATTCACCTTCTGCATCGACCAGCGTGATCACCTTCATTTTTCCGACCTGGAAAACATTCAGAAAGTAAAAATCATGACGGGTGAACCTGCCAAACAGCATGATGATGCCACTGAGGCCTAACCATATCGCGATCAATGCGACGCCGATCAGCAATGCATTATTGAAATCGTTGCGACCGGGGTAGTCCATGATATGCAGCATCCAGAAAAAATCACGGACCCGCCAATAATCATTTCGCCGTTCAAGAACACGGCCGTCCACGGCGGAAATGTACAGTGACGTATTGACATCATCTGCAAAATCCACCCGCCAGTATCCACCCCGATGATTACGGGTTTCCATATCGGGCGCCGTGCCGCGTTCGACCGACGCAATTGCACCGTCTCCCGAATAGTCCTGACCTGCGATTGACACGGCGTCCGCCTGGCTGGTGACGACAAGGCTTCCATTGACCGCATCGAGCAGTATGACGCCATCGCTGCGCCGGATGCGGTAGACGGGCTTGCCGCGATTCATAACCAGTCCGATACTGAGTGCTTCTTCCAGTTGGTCCTGTGCCAGTTCCTGTGGCTCCAAAAGATTTCCGGAGGGCAGGTTTTGTGCACTCAACTGTGCAGGGCTGGCAAGAAATTGTCCGCTG
>JBFFWN010000290.1:0-3965 GCA_041570235.1 Lysobacterales bacterium
AAAACAAATGGCTTGATAAGGTGCAGGACTGATCCAGCACGATGCCTCGCGACGTTTATCAGGCTGTATGCAAATTCGCCGCAGCAAATTCCCAGTTGATCAACTTATCCAGGAATGTATCCGCATAACGATTGCGCTCATTCTGATAATCCAGATAGTAGGCGTGTTCCCAAACGTCCAGCGTCAGCAATGGAATCGCATCGGTGCCCATCGGGGATTCAGCGTTGCCGGTGGTCTGGATACTGACTGAATCACCCTCCTGCACCAACCATACCCATCCGCTGCCAAAACGTCCCAGGGCGGCCTGTTTGAATTCAGATTTAAAGTTGGCGATATCACCAAAGGCGCTTTCGATCATGTCTTTCAGCTGACCTTCGGGTTCACCGCCGCCATTGGGCGACATGCTCTCCCACAGGAAGGCGTGATTCCATACCTGCAGTGCGTTGTTAATAATGCCGGTCGCACCGGACTGGCGGGCCTGGGCCACGATCTCTTCCAGTGTCATGTCTGCCATGGGGGTGCCGGCGGTAAGTTCATTCAGCTTATTTACATAGGCCTGGTGATGCTTGTCATAGTGGAAGGAAAGCGTACGGGCCGAAACGTACGGCTCCAATGCATCATGGTCGTAGGGAAGCTTTGTAAGCGCGATAGTCATCTATTTCTCCATTAACTGATTAAAAGCAAATATGACACCTTTTGGGCGGCGCCTTGTTTATTGATCTCAACCTATCAATTTGGGATTGATTGAGCCCTTTCCAACCCCTGCTCATTATCAAATCATTTTTTTGCATGTTGTGATAGATTAATCATACGGTTTTCCAAACTCAGGCTTTTCCAATATGCTGCGTAAACTTTTGCTCCCCATTATATTTTTAGTGCTGGGGTACGGCTTCTGGATCAGTGCGGATTTCAAGACCATATCGGCCGGCGTGGCCGTATTCCTGTTTGGCATGATAGCGTTGGAGGAAGGCTTTAAAACCTTTACCGGCGGAGCGCTTGAGAAACTGCTCAAACGATCGACCAGTAATACCGGCAAGAGCATGCTCTTCGGTATCGTAACCACCTCCGTGATGCAATCCAGCTCTCTGGTTTCGGTGATTACCATTTCATTTCTGAGCGCGGGTTTACTCGGACTGACATCCGCGATCGGCATCATTTTCGGCGCCAACCTCGGCACCACTACCGGCGCCTGGCTGGTGGCCGGGTTCGGTTTGAAGGTCAACCTGTCTTCCTACGCCATGCCCATGCTGGTGTTCGGTGTCATTTTAATGCTGCAAAAGGCCAAAAGCCTGAAAGGCAGCGGCTATGTTCTCGCTGGCCTGGGCTTCCTGTTCCTTGGTATCCACTACATGAAAGATGGTTTTGATGCCTTTGGCCAGGGTATCAACCTGGCGGAATATGCGATGACCGGTTATCCGGGGGTATTTGCTTTTGCAGGCATCGGTATACTGGCGACGGTCGTCATGCAATCCAGCCACGCCACGCTGATGCTGACGCTGGCAGCGCTGGCGGCAGGCCAGGTCAGTTATGAAAATGCCCTCGCTGTGGCCATCGGATCCAACGTGGGAACCACCATCACGGCCATTATCGGCGCTCTGAGCACCGGTGTGGACGGCAAACGCCTGGCCGGCGCTCACCTGATTTTCAATGTCGTCACCGGCTTGATAGCGATATCAAGCATTTACCAACTGATGGTGGCAGTGGCATGGATCAGCACCCACCTGGGTATCGCCCATAACAACTACACCCTGCAACTGGCCGTGTTCCATACTGTGTTCAATGTGATTGGCATCGTGGTGATGCTGCCACTGATTGGTGTATTGGTAAAACTGCTTGAGAAACTGTTGCCCTTTGAAGAACCGGCAATGGAGCGGCCCAAATATCTCAATGCCGTTTCCATGGACGTTCCCGAGGCCGCGGTGGAGGCTGTGCGCAACGAAACCATCCGTCTGTATGACAAATCCGTCGATGTGATCGCCAATGGTTTGAGCATACATCGCGATGTTTATCGCTCTGTCGTAAAACCCAAGCAGGTGGTTAAAAAATCCAGGGATATCATCGACAAGGATATCGATGATATGTACGAGCGCAAGATAAAAGCGCTTTACAGCGCCATTGTCGAGTTCATCATTCATACCCGGGCAGGTTATTCCGAAGGCAAAACCAGGGAACAATTGAATCTCTTGCGTGGCGCAGGTCAGCACATTGTCGAAGCGGTAAAAGGTGTCAAGCATCTTCGTAAAAACCTGACCCGCTTCATGCAGTCAGATAACATCTATATATCGAAGGAGTATGACAAGTTACGCCACCTGATTGTGCGCGTTTTAAAGGCTATCGATGACGTCCGGGAGGCAAGCCAGGCGCAGACGTCACTGATCATGCACGAACTGGACCCGTTAAAATTGGAAATTGAGCAGAAGACCGAGAAAATCACAAATGGCCTGGATAAATTAATCCGTAAGAATTTTATTGATGTGAAAATGGCAACATCACTGATGAATGATATTTCCTACTGCAAGGAAACCTGCTGGGACCTGGTTGAAGCCGCCATGGTGCTGTTCTCCACCTCGGACAAGGAAGACCAGGCAGCCATCCATTCCATTGCGCTGGATGAACATGAAATCGCAGAAATCAGTGAAACTCCATAAAGGAAAACCATGCTGTGAACGCCAAACAATTGCTTGATAAATTATCCCGCATTCTCAATGAAGATCGTCATGCACAACTGAAGAAATACAAGTCACTCAAAAAAGTGCTGAAATCCCTGCAACTTGAGCAAAGGGGGTTGGAAAAGCAACTTGCCGAAACACAGGATACGGCCGCAAAAGAAGATATCGAGTCACGTTTGAAAATCATCGTCGCACAGCGAAAAAAGGGCCGCAAGGCATTAAAGGCGCTCAGGAAAGCGCGAAAAATGGAGTCATAGCCACAGCCGTGAAAATTCATCAAGGTGATAACAGTATCGAATGGCCTGTATGGTTCGAACTTTGCTAAAATCCACCCTCCCGAATTAGATCACCGTGACCTTTATGTTTTCAAAGCCCGACATTTTGCAGCAGATTTTGCGGAAGACCCCCGTGTTCACTGCCTTGCTGGGCGTCAGTATGCAGTGCATTGCCTGGAGCCCTGACGGCCACAGCGCAATTGGCGTACTCGCCATGAAACAACTCGGCCCCGAAGCACGAACAAAACTTGAGAGCATCATTGGCCCGTTGACCGATGAGGCGATGGTCAAGGCCTGCAACTGGCCGGATGATGTGCGCGAAACGCCTGAGTGGGAATGGAGTGCGCCACAGCACTATATCAATATCCCTAGAGGCGAATCGGAATACCTGGAAGAGAGGGATTGCGCCGATCAGATTTGCGCAACGGAAGCCATCAAGAAATACACCGTTGAATTATTTAATGAAGAGTTAAGCAATGAGCAACGCTGGCAGGCATTTGCCTGGTTGTGCCATGTCACCGGGGACCTGCACCAACCGATGCATGCCGGCTTTGCCGATGACCGGGGTGCAAATCGCGTCGATGTCACTTTTGAGGGAGAAGAAATGAACCTGCACAGCTTCTGGGACTTCAGCCTGGTCGACGAATACGTTGGTGACCGGCGAAGCCTGGTGGCGCTGTTAAGCAAGCAACCCCTGGAGCAGGCGCCGGCAGGTTTCAGCGCGGACATGGTCAATCAGTGGACCACTGAGTCTCATGCGCTCGCCATGACGAAGGGATACCCGGCAGGCAAGCATATTGATAAGGCGTTTGCCTTGCGCAGTTGGGTGCTGGCCCAGCAACAGCTGAGCCTGGCCGCTTCACGCCTCGCCACCATCATCAACACCCAATCCGCTTGTCAAAAGTAACGGTCTGAAGCCAAAAAGGCTTAAAGATCCCTGGCGACGCGAAAACCGATCACGGGACCATAACTGTCTGCCTTGACCGGAAACCGGAACGCGGCCCTGGTTTTTTCCGGGGCG
>JBFFWN010000291.1:0-3923 GCA_041570235.1 Lysobacterales bacterium
GTCAGCTTTCCTCTTCAAGCTGTAACAGGTCGCCAGGCTCGCATTCCAGCACTTCACATAATGCGATCAGCGTCGAGAAACGGATTGCCCGCCCCTTGCCACGTTTCAGAATCGACAGGTTGGCCATTGTTATACCCACCTTTTCAGACAATTCCGTCAAGGTCATTTTGCGCTGCAACAGCAGCAAATCCAGGTTTACTTTGATGACTTTAGCCATGTCAAATCGTCAACGACTGATCATGATGGATATCAGCTGCTTCGCGCAACACGCCGGATAGCACAATAATCGCGAACCCGGCAAACAAACCGCCAATGTTTATCTCGAACCCGGGATAAAGCTGGATGCCCGGCACACTGAACGCAACATCTTCAAGCATTACCCGGCTGCCCAAATATTGCAAAACCGGTGAAACCAGGTGCCAGGTGATGAACACGTAGCCGATCTTGCGTATACGCTCGGCATTCTCTTCGGTAAAGGTTTCGCCCTCCAACAGGGATGCAAACAACTTTCGCATGATCAGCAGGCCAAATAAAAATATGATTAGAAGGATTTCCGAGATAGCGCCGGTTACATACCAACCCAAGCGGCTTTGGGTGTTGTTGAGGGTCAAATCCCCCCTTCCTTTCATAATCAGATTATTGCTTTTATCCGGCAAGGTTGCCTGTTCGGGTGACACGTCGGAATGGATGCGAAACTTCAGAAAAGCACTGACATCGGTATGGCGCTGCCCGGGATCTTCAGCAATAGACAATCCAACAACGATGACTGTGACAGGCCAGATAACGGCAACGGCCAAAAACAGGATACGAATAAAGTCGAGAAATCGCTTGACCAGAACCGTCAACTTGCTTTGTTGTGTGGGTGACATAACAGGATATCTCCAATATCAATTTACTTTTATCGATATTAGACTATTATTTATCGTTTATCAATATATTTTTATTGATTTACGATTATACCCGTAAGCTTTCATGACCGGCATTTTGTACCGACACCCGGACCGTTATCGCCGGACAGGCGTGCCTCAAACGACGGGTATCAAGGTCATTGAGCGGTTAACCAATAAAAACGATAGGGCGGTATGACCAACTGATCGTTGAAATGTGCCGGCGCCTCACCGCTGCACAGGTCGCGCAATTGCCCATATTCAAATTGGCCACGGTTAGCCATGTCGCTGAGGGTTAACGACTGCGGCGCATTGTCGAAATTTCCGATTACCAATACCTCGTCCTTCATATCAAAGGGGTTACTGCGGGTGAATACGAACAGGTGAGGGTTGCCGGTTGTGATCAATTCACGATTGTTGAAATCAGCAAAGGCCGGCGTGTTCTTTCGCACCGATATCATTTTGCTCAAGCCTTCAAATATCCGTTGTTCCACCGTTCCACGTACATGACGCCGTTCAGCCTTATCCCAGTCCATAAACGGGCGGTGAATCCAGCGCGTATCATGCGCTTTTTCTTCATCCTGCATGTAAGAAAAATCATTCAGCATACCGATCTCATCACCGTGGTAGAGCAATGGAATACCGCCAAATGACATGATCATGCCATGCATGAGCAGGATCAGGTCTATGCGCTGATCAATGGCTTGTTTGTCGCCACTTTCCAACGCTGTCTCCAGGCCGGCCAGGCTGGCAAGCGCGCCGGAAATCCGGGCGTCACCGGTCTTTTCATTATGACCAAAAAGAAGGCCTTTGGCCGGTGAATCCTCGTACTTGCCGGTAAAATAATCCACCAGGAAACGACGGTGTGATTGGGGCTCATAACCGGCCTCAATGATGTCCGCATCGTCAAAACCCAGGCCGATATCATCGTGGCAACGGATGTAATTGAGCCAGGTGGCTCGATCCAGCTTTTGCGGGAGATTACGGATCCCCTGGTCGAGCAGCTTGGCATTCTGGGTGGCCACGGCATCCCACATCAGCGCCATGAAAGTGGCGTTGTAGGCAATTTCGCATTCCTTGGCGATCACTGCGTCCTCGCCAAAATACTTGATAATCTCAACCGGGGCGACGATGGCCTCTGCGATAAACAGCACTCCGGGCGCTGTCACCTGGCAACAAGCTTTCAATAGTTGCAGGATCAGGTGGGCTTCACGCTCATTCTGACAGACGGTACCGATTTTTTTCCAGAGAAAAGCGACCGCATCGAGCCTCAGTATATCGGCGCCCTGGTTGGCCCAGAAAAACAGCACATCCAGCATTTCGATGAACACTGCAGGATTATTGTAGTTAAGGTCCCACTGATAATTATTGAACACGGTCATGACCCACCTGTTCATCGCGGGATTCCAGGTGAAATTGCCAGGCGCGGTTTCCGGGAAAACCTCCGGCATGGTTTCCTCGAACATATCGGGAACCTCCCGACTGGCGAAGGTGTAGAAATAATCCTGGTATTTGGGATCGCCCTCGCGCGCCCGTCGCGCCCACTCATGCTGGTCGGATACGTGATTAACCACCACGTCCAGGGTCAGTAACATGTCGCGCTGGCGTAGTTTTGAAGCCAATGCGTGCAGATCGTCCAGCGTCCCCACCCTCTGATCCACGTTACGGTAGTCGCTGACGGCGTAACCGCCATCACTGGCTTCACGCGGGCATTTCAGAATAGGCATCACGTGTAGTAAATTGACACCGAGGTCCTGCAGATATGAAATTCGCTCTGACAGGCCATTCAGATCTTTTGCAAAGGCATTGGCATAAAGCGCCATGCCAACCCACTTTTGACTCAGGAACCAGTTATGATCCTGTTCCCGTTGCCTGTCCAGTTTCTTGAATGAAGCATTTCTCTGAACATAAGCCGCAGCCATGACCTCCACCAGGCGCTGCAGGTGCTCCTCAAAGTCATCGCGTTTACCGTACAACTGGTGAAACAACGAGTAAATAGCATAGAAGTTGGCGCCCAGGCGGGTATAGAAATGCCGCAGATCACGCTTGCGAATATCGGGCTTTAGCTGATCAAGAATCCTGTTCAGCAGTGAGTGAGAAACCTGTTCATACATAATTCTGTTATTGGTCAGCCTTGGGCCGACGTTCCCTCTGCGTTGTCCTGTGAGGACCATTGGTCCATAAATTGCCTGTAAAAGCTCGTATCCCGCACCGTGGCCCCGCGCTGACCGACCATGGCCGAGGCAAAATCCTGGGCCCGCTCCAGGCTTCGCCCTGAAGGCCAGCCACGCAGTATACCCAACACCATGACCGCTGCCATCGCGTCACCGGCGCCGACGGTGTCCTTAACCTCTATATCCTTTGCGGGCCGGGTTTCGGCGTGCTCACCGCTGTCTGTAAATAATTCGGCACCGCGTGAGCCATGGGTCAGCAGCAATCCCCGCAGTTCATATTTCTGAAGCATGGCTTCAGCCCGCACACGCGGAACCTGGGTACCCGGCCATAACTGATCAAGTTCAAAGCGGTTCAGCTTGATCCAGTCTGCACCATGGATTTTGTCCAGAACCTGCTCGGCCCGCCACCAGGGTGAACGCAAATTGACATCGATAAAAACCAGCGACGGACCGGCATCCCGTAAGTGCTGACAGGCCTGCCGGGACTTTTCTTCACGTAAGGCAAGGCTGCCATGATAAAGCAATGCCATTTCAGGAACCGCCTTGGGTGGCTCGATGGCATCCCAGGCAGCCGGACGGACGATATCGTAATTCGGCTCATCATCCTCAATAGACACCTGCACACGCCCGGTCGGCAATTGTGCATCGGTTTGCATGCCTGCCAGGTTCATGCCCCAATCGGACATCCCTTCCAGGATGGCGTCGCCATCAGCATCCGTGCCCACACGACTGACGAACATGGGCGCCTCGCCAAAGGCCTGCAAATGCCAGGCCACGTTGAAAGGCGCACCACCCAGCACACGGCCACCATTGGGAAAATGGTCAAACAATACTTCACCAAATATACATGGCTGGCTTGTCA
>JBFFWN010000292.1:0-3905 GCA_041570235.1 Lysobacterales bacterium
ACCCCACCGGTTGAGAGGGTCTTCCGCGTTCTAAAAGTGCGTGGCTTGTCACACGGGCTCTATCGGTCTCCGTTACGCTGCGGTACCTGCATCACGAATCGACGGCTGTGAGATGCGCTGCAGCGGCTGCGATGGAACCATGGGCGCTGAAAAGACTATTACTGCAAAAGGTATCTGCACAAAAGTTGGAAGCTACCACTCAAATTAGAATCCATTGCACCGAGGCGGGGATGTGGGTAGTCCCTGCTGAGACCGTACAAAACATGGATGTTTTGGACGCGCCCCCAGGGATGGGTTCACGGCATGTCTCAGCAGGGACTACCCATAGCGCCGCCAACGCTGCCACGTATCTAAACGAAGCTTCCAACCCTACTGAACAACTGCCATGAGTTACAGGAAACCGATGGAGGGAGGACCCGGGTTCTGCGAGCCGCAGCCCAAGCAATAGCGTTGGCGTCGGTTTATACAGATCACTGGTTCAATCGCCCGACTTCAACGATAATTCCCACCTGAACAATTTTGGAATTAACCATGGCTCAATATATTTACACCATGATCGGCGTCAGCAAGACCGTGCCGCCGAATCGAACCATCATCAAAGACATATCGCTTTCATTTTTCCCCGGCGCCAAGATCGGTGTACTGGGCCTCAACGGTGCCGGTAAGTCAACGGTTTTGCGCATCATGGCCGGCGTTGACAAGGAGTTTGATGGCGAGGCCCGTCCGCAGCCGGATATCCGCATCGGCTACCTGCCCCAGGAACCGGAACTCGATGATACGCTGTCGGTTCGTGAGACGGTTGAACAGGGGGTTTCGGAGACCCGGGACCTGTTGCTGAAATTTGACGAAATCAGCATGAAATTTGCCGAGCCCATGGATGACGATGCCATGAACAGCTTGCTGCAGGACCAGGCTGACCTGCAGGAGGCCATCGAGGCCAGCAATGGCTGGGAACTGGAGCGCACACTGGAAATCGCAGCCGACGCACTGCGTATACCACCCTGGGACGACAGGATTGAGCACCTTTCCGGCGGCGAGAAACGCAGGGTTGCCCTGTGCCGTTTGTTGCTGGCAAGCCCCGATATGTTGTTGCTGGATGAACCCACCAACCACCTTGATGCAGAGTCAGTCGGCTGGCTGGAAAGGTTTCTGACCGAGTTCCCCGGAACGGTGGTAGCAGTCACCCATGATCGCTATTTCCTCGACAATGCGGCGGAATGGATTCTCGAACTTGATCGCGGATACGGTATCCCCTGGAAGGGCAATTACTCATCGTGGCTGGATCAGAAGGACCAGCGTTTACAGCATGAAGAGCGAAGCGAAAAAGCCCACCAGCGGGCGATCCGGGATGAACTCGATTGGGTGCGTTCCAACCCCAAGGGCCGGCGGGCCAAGAGCAAGGCCAGGTTGCAGCGTTTTGAAGAGCTCAGCAGTCGTGAATACCAGAAGCAGAATGAAACCCGCGAAATTTATATTCCACCCGGCCCGCGCCTCGGTGACCAGGTTATTGAAATTGAAAATATCAGCAAGGGGTTTGGTGAACGCCTGCTGATCTCTGACCTGAGTTTCAGGTTGCCGCGTGGCGGCATCGTTGGCGTCATCGGCGGCAACGGGGTTGGTAAATCCACCCTTTTCAAAATGCTGACGGGTGTGGAAACCCCCGACAGCGGGACCATCACAATGGGCTCAACCGTTGAGTTGGCCTATGTCGATCAAAGCCGCGACAGCCTGGATGGCGATAAAACCGTCTGGGAAGAGATTTCGGAAGGTTCGGAAACCGTCAGCGTCGGTCAGTTCAGCATGCCTTCGCGTGCTTACGTCAGTCGCTTCAATTTCCGTGGTTCCGACCAGCAGAAAAGGGTCAAGGACCTTTCCGGTGGCGAAAGAAACCGCGTCCACCTGGCAAAGCTGTTGCGTGCCGGTGGCAATGTATTGTTGCTCGATGAACCCACCAACGACCTCGATGTGGAAACCCTGCGTGCACTCGAAGAGGCCCTGCTCGAGTTTCCGGGCTGCGCCGTGGTGATCTCCCATGACCGCTGGTTCCTCGACCGCATCGCCACTCATATGCTGGCCTTTGAAGGCGATAGCAAGGTTGTCTGGTATGAGGGTAAGTATTCCGAGTACGAGGGTGATCTGAAACGCCGCATCGGTGACGATGCACTGAACCCCAAGCGGGTTAAGTACAAAAAAATCTAGTCGCAAGTGACGGCGGGTCTTAAACCGGCCTGCCGTCTCAGGTTTTAAACACCCCCTGGCAAGCTGAAATCGCTCTCGGCAGGCGCGAAAGGCCTTGGCTTGTAATCCAGAAGGGTTTTGGCCGGACCGTCATCAAAAACCAGGTCCAGTTTTTGGCGCTTGACCATCTCGGTATTAATTTTCATGCGGGGTCTTAATATGCCAATGAGGCGCGCCATTAATACGAACAACCACTGTGGCAGGCGTACAACGCGCTCAGGCTTACCCAATGCCGCAAATATCCTGCCCACCATTTCCCTGTAACTGAGGGTCTCTCCACCAGCCAGAAATAACTCGGCGGGTAATTCTGCCTGGCTGTTCAGCGCGGCGACGGCAACCGTTGCAAGGTCTTCAGCATGCACGGGTTGCCGCAAACCTTCGGCATTGCCATTGACCGGCATAAAACCAAAGCGCCGAATCCAGCCGGCCAATTGGCTGATATTCGTGTCGAGACCGCAACCGTAAATCAGTGTCGGTTTTAAAATCAGCAGCCTGATGTTTCGTTCATCCGCAAGCAGGCGCAACTGCGATTGAATGGCAAGCATGTCCCTTATCTGGTCTTTTTCGGCCCGGTTATTCGAATCCGTCTTGATGTGTACGCTGCTGCTGCTAAAAACCACGGCGGTTTTAATGCACCTATGATTTTTCAGAATTTGCAGCGCCACATCCATCGGGCCGGCGGATAACAGGAAGTTGCTGCCTTCGCAATGCTCGTGTAATTCATCCGGTTGAAACCAGCTCACGTTCGGGTGATCAGGCCACGAACCGGGTTTGCCATTGCGGCTGAGCGCCAGCACATGAAAGCCAGCCCCAACCAACCGGGGTATGGCAAACACCCCAATCTGGCTGCTGGCGCCGGTAAGCACCACCCTGGCGCTCAACGCCTGATCAGAACCAACGGCCATAAAACCAAAAACCTGAGCCAGATGCCGGTGTAAACCAGCCAACGTATCGGAAGTGAATAGGACCCGGCCTGGAACTTTTTGAAAAACCTCGCCATGCCGCGATGCTTGTGAAAATGCACCCAGCTTGGGCGGCTGCTGCTGGACAGACCCTGCAGGTGCTCACAACGGGCTTGTGGAACGAACAGGCACTGCCAACCCTGTTGCCTGAGGCGGTACATCAGATCGAGATCCTCGCAGTGCATGGCATATTCTTCATCAAGGTAGTCGACTGCCTCCAGCGCCGAGCGCCTTATCAGCATGCATGCACCGCTGACTGCCTCACATATTTCGGGCTCTTGAGTCGGAGGCCCGGAGGTCATCTCAACCCCCTGTAGTAAGGGAAACCATTTACCCAGCCGCCACAAACCGGAACTTGCCATCAGCGATTTCCACGGGTCGGGAAAATGCCTGCGCGTGGCTTTTTGCATATGCCCACCGGCATCGAGTACCGCGGGACCGGCAAGGCCGGCTGCCGGATTCTGCTCCAGGGCTGTTTTCAAGTGGTGCAGGGCTTTGGGTTCGAGAATGCAATCCGGATTAAGAATCAGAATGAAATCAGCATCGGAGCTTTGTGCAACCGCATTAACAGCCGGCGCAAAGCCGATATTTTTATGGTTATACAGGAACTCAATTGTCTGCCGGTTTCCATAGAGGGTATTGAGGTCCTGAGCACTGTGGTCACTCGAAGCGTTGTCGACCACCGTAACGCGGGTCGCTTCGGTA
>JBFFWN010000293.1:0-3883 GCA_041570235.1 Lysobacterales bacterium
GCGCTGGGAGCGCCTGCCAGTCCCCTGTATGTGTCCAGCTACTGGCTCTGGTTTACCGTATTTGTCGGCGCCAACCTGTTCCAAAGCGGCCTGACAAAATGGTGTCTGATGGATATCATCCTGAAAAAACTCGGGGTGCCCGAAAGCAAATAGCCAAATTGAACCGAAACTTCATTACGGATTATCGTACAATTCGGCCATTGTCCCGGTTTCCCGGGACGGCTTTGAGCAGATTAAACTATGTATAAAATCCAGACGTTCAATAACCTGGCCGCAAAGGGCCTTGATCGCTTTCCCCCAGACTCTTACATGGTCGGGCCTGATATGCCCGGTGCAGACGCCATCATGTTGCGCAGCCAGAAGCTTCATGATGAAACCATTGCTGAGAGCGTCATAGCGGTGGCGCGGGCTGGCGCCGGTGTCAACAATATTCCCGTCGAGGATTATGCAAGACGCGGAATCGTGGTATTCAACACACCGGGCGCCAATGCCAATGCCGTCAAGGAACTGGTGGCGGGGGCCCTGTTCTTGTCGTCCCGCGATATTTTCGGTGGTATGAATTACGTACAGTCGCTGGGCGAGGTCGGTGACAACGCCGAAATGCACAAGTTGTTGGAAGCCAATAAAAAGCGCTTTGCAGGTTCTGAAATCGCCGGTTTGACACTGGGCGTTGTGGGGCTTGGTGCGATTGGCGCCATGGTCGCCAATATGGCGCTGGAACTGGGTATGAAGGTGGCCGGTTTTGATCCGGCCATATCGGTCGAATCTGCCTGGCGGCTCTCAAGCCGGGTTAAAAAAGTTGACAGCCTGCAGGCACTGGTCGGGATTTCAGATTTTGTTACGCTGCATGTACCCGCAATACCACCCACCATCGGTCTCATCAACGCCGAGGTCCTTGCGCGGATGAAACCGGGCGCCCGTTTGCTGAATTTTGCCCGTGACCAGATCGTCGATCTTCCTGCCGTGGTGGCAGCACTGGACAACGGACAACTGGGAGCGTACATCAGCGATTTTCCGCATCCAGAGCTTCTCGGCCGGAAAAATGCCCTGTTGATGCCGCATATCGGCGCCAGCACCCGGGAGGCCGAGGAAAATTGTGCGGTGATGGCGGCGGATCAATTGATGGACTTTTTGTCCAATGGCAATGTGCGAAATTCGGTGAATTATCCTGATACGCAAATGGCAAGAAACGGGGGTTACCGGATTACCTTCTGCAATGAAAACGTGCCAAAAGTTCTGGGTCGTGTATTGACGGTACTGGCTGATCACAATATCAATGTCCATGATATGGTCAACCTCAGTCGTGGTGACTTCGCTTACAGTATTATCGATGTTGAGAAAAAGCCCGATCCTGGTGTCATGAGTGCGATCCAGCGGACGGAGCACGTTATCCGGGCAAGGTTGTTGTCGCCGGAGTAACTGGTACGCTTGGTTTTACCCGTTCCAATAGCAGGTGGATTCGTCAAAGAAGGTCAGAAATAATAACGCCAGGTGGATGACAGAATGCTAAACGACTACGAAATTGCCAGGCAAAACGGAATTCGACCCATACAGGAAATCGCATCGAAACTCGGTGTTGACGATGAAGACCTGATGCCTTTTGGCGGTGAGATTGGCAAGGTCGATCTGCGTGCCCTGACAAGGCCCAGGAAGAGATCCGCAAAAGCCAGGCTGGTACTGGTCTCCGCCATCACCCCGACCTCGGCCGGCGAGGGAAAAACCACCACTTCCATCGGCCTGGCGCAGGCGCTCGACAGCCTCGGAGAATCTGTTTGCCTGGCCTTGCGTGAACCTTCGCTGGGACCCTGCCTGGGTGTCAAGGGGGGCGCAACCGGCGGTGGTTACAGCCAGATTATCCCCACCGGACGTATCAACCTGCATTTTACCGGTGATTTCCACGCCATCACCGCCGTCAATAACCTGATTTCAGCCATTATCGATAATCACCTGTTCCACGGTAATGATCTTGGTCTCGACCATCGCCAGATTGTCTGGCGGCGAGTTGTGGACATGAACGACCGTTCTTTGCGCAATATCGTTCTGGGTCTCGGTGGAAGAATGCAGGGTATTCCGCGCGAAGGCGGTTTTGATATCACGGCTGCATCGGAAGTCATGGCGATATTGTGCCTGGCAACCGATATGGATGATCTGCGCAGGCGGCTCGATAATATCCTGGTGGGCACCACCTGGAAGGGCAAGCCGGTTTACCTGAGGGATATGAAGGTCACCGGCGCCATGATGGCCCTGTTGAGGGACGCGGTCCACCCCAACCTGGTGCAGACGCTTGAAGGCACGCCGGCGTTTATGCATGGCGGCCCGTTTGCCAATATCGCCCATGGTTGCAACAGTATTTTTGCCACCAAGATGGCGATGCATTTCGCCGACTGGACGGTCACCGAGGCAGGTTTTGGTTTTGACCTTGGCGCTGAAAAGTTTTTCCATATCAAGTGCCGGACCGCGGGGCTGGATCCGGATGCCGTTGTCGTTGTGACCACGGTGAGGGCCTTGAAAATGCATGGCGGCAAGGCCAAAGACCAGTTGGACCAACCCGATGTGGAAGCGGTCAGGGCAGGTCTTGAAAACCTCGACAAGCATATTGAAAGTGTTTCGCATTTCAATAAACACCCGGTGGTTGCATTGAACCGGTTTGAAGCCGATACCGATGAAGAGATACGGCTGATCCGGGAACGGGCCGAAGCACATGGTGTGCATTTTGCAGAAAGCCGTCATTTTACCGAAGGTGGCAAAGGTGCGCAGGATTTGGCAAGAGAAGTGATGAGTTCGGTGTCGCACAATAAACCCTGGTCGCCCATCTACAACCTGGAAGATACAATCTACGAAAAGGTGCAGCGCGTCTGTGCGTCCATGTACGGTGCGGATGACGTTGCATTCACCAAGGAAGCGGAAAAGGACCTGGAGATAATCACTGCCCTCGGCCTGGAAAAACTGCCCATATGCATCGCCAAGGCGCCCAGTTCACTCACGGACAACCCGCTGCTGCACGGCAGGCCGCGTGATTTCGAGGTTACGGTCAGGAATATCCAGGTCAGCGCTGGTGCGGGTTTTCTGATAATCCTCACGGGTAATATCCTGCGTATGCCTGGTTTGCCAAAACACCCGATGGCCGAGCAGGTAGAGTTGCTGCCGGATGGAACGATAATCGGCGTTGGTTAAGTACCCCGCTGTAAAGGAAAAATAATGAGACTGTTTTTAAGACTGAATGTTTTTTACGGAACACTGGCTGCCCTGGTAATCGGTGGTTATCAACTGGTACCTGACCTGCACCGTTATCTGCCGCTCGGTGTTGTTGAAACACTGCTTAACCAGGACGATAGAAGCGATATCGGCGGCATAGTCATCCATGCTTCGAATGTGACCGATGAAGTCGGCGGGCTATTGTGGCTGGCAATAGCCATCATCGGGGCAGTGGCCCTGATGGTGCCGGTTTCATGGACCTACATGGCGGTACGCAGCAAGGCCAAGATGGACCAGTCGCTGCTGGAGACCATATTGATACTGCCCATCGCGGTAACCGGTATCGTATTGATCGTGCACAACAGCCTGGCCATGGCATTCAGCCTGGCGGGCGTGGTTGCTGGCGTGCGCTATAGATACGCACTTAAAAGCACGGCGGATTCACTGTTTATCTTTTTGGCGGTGGGCGTGGGTCTCTCATGTGGAATCGGTATGTTACTGGTCGCGGCCGTGATGACGGCGATATTTAATTACACCTTTTTGATATTGTGGGAATTGAACTATGGTGGCTATGATGATTCAAAAACCTATATGCGCCAGAGTCCGCGTGAGATTGAGCGACAAAAGGCCCAGCAAAAAGATACAGGCATATTTGATTGACTTGAAAAATATTTTGGAAATAAACAGA
>JBFFWN010000294.1:0-3880 GCA_041570235.1 Lysobacterales bacterium
CCTGGAGCTGGTGCGCGAAATCGAAATCTACGAACAGGCGGGCATGAGCAAGGCCCAGGCACTGCAGACGGCCACCATCAACCCGGCCCGGCTGGTGGGTATTGCTGAGCGAACCGGTTCCATTGTCGAGGGCAAAGAGGCCGATCTGTTGTTGGTGAATGGCGATGTCAGCACCGATCTGGGCGCCCTGAGACGGGTGCACACCGTCGTCAGCGACGGCTACGTGATGGATGGCAATCAGCTGCGCGCCGCGGCAGGCTTTACGGGAATGCCCCGCTGATAAAAAGGTAAAAAGGGGCCGGATACTTTTCGCTTAAATGTACCCGGCCGCCTTTTTCGAAACCCATGAACATGGAACCAGGGCAAATCAATTAAAATGAGTAAACTGTATCCGGCTTGTTTAACGGCTCCTCGGAGTCGCCAAAATCAGGATCACTCCAAAACACGCTTAGTTTTGGCCTTTTGTCCGCCAAACAACTATGCTTAGCCACAATAACGGACACTAAAGAAGCCAGTCATTGTCATTTTTTAACGAACTCAAGCGTCGTAACGTTTTCAGGGTGGGTGTCGCCTACATGGCGGTGGGCTGGCTTATCTTGCAGGTCGTGGAGCTGGTACTCGATAGTACTACCGCACCCGACTGGGTCATGCAGATATTTCTGCTGGCCGTCGCCGTTGGTTTCCCCATTGCCATGTTGCTCGCCTGGGCATTTGAGCTCACACCCGAGGGCATCAAGCTGGAACGTGATGTTTCTCGCGAAGAATCGATCGCCCCGCAGACGGGCCGTAAGCTGAACCATACGATTATGATCGTGCTGGTGGCCGCAGTCGCGTTTCTGCTGGTTGACAAGTTTTATCTCAAGGATGACGCTGCTCCTACACCTGCGCTTAATCCGCCCGCTGCCCCTGTGACTGCGGTAGCGGAAACCGACAAATCCGTCGCGGTGCTGCCATTCGTGGCGATGAGCAGCGGTCCCGATGATGAGTACTTTGCTGATGGCCTGACGGAGGAAATTCTGAACTCGCTGGCACGGCTGCCCGAGCTGCTGGTGACGGCAAGAACATCGGCATTCCATTTCAAGGGCCAGGATCGGCCGATACCCGAGATTGCCTCCACCCTGGGTGTGGCGCATATCGTCGAAGGATCTGTGAGACGATCGGGGGAACGTCTGCGTATTACGGCGCAGCTGATCCGTGCGGACGACGGCTTTCACCTGTGGTCTGAAACCTACGATCGCGACACCAGTGACGTATTTGGCGTACAGACCGATATCGCAGAGAAGATAGCCAGTGCACTCGATGTGGTGCTCGACGATGAGCAGCGTGAAAAAATGCGCTCGGTGGGCCTGCAGAATCCCGAGGCTTACGTTGCGTTTCAGAAAGGCGTTGCGCTTTACCTGGGTGCACATGGTTCACAAACTTCCGGTGAGAAAATGCTCCTCGCCAACCAATGGTTCGAGAAAACCATGGCGCTGGCGCCCACCTTTTCTGATAGTTACAGCTATCATGCCGACTATTTCACGCATGCTTTGTCGGGCGATTTTACCGACGAGTTTACCACCGAAGACGAAATGAACGCCGCGATGGCAAGCCTGGAGGCAGACCTGGCCAAAGCCATCGAGTATGCGCCCGATGAGGCTCGCCGTACTGCAAATGCCTACGACCTGGACCTGGTTACGGGACGATGGCGCGGGCTTGAGTCACGATTTGACCAGATCGTTGAGCTGACCAGCTGCTATCAGCCCAACTGGCCGGAAATGCTCTCGGACCCATTTGGCAGAGCGGCCGATGTTCGAAGATTGGGTGAAAAGGCGACCGAGTGTGACCCCCTGTCGTTTACTGGCTGGATGGTTTCGGCATCGGCCAGTATCTGGCTTGGCGATTTTGAATCGGCCCTGGAAACGACCAGACGTGGGTTCGAGGCGACCGGACATCGCATCATGACCGTTGAAACCGTCGAAGCGTTGATCGGTTCCGGCCAGTTTGAAAAAGCAACAGAACTCACTGAAAGGGAGTTTCGCGATGAGGGAGGCCGGCTGATGAGACTGCTGAAAATTGCAGCAGCCAGGGGGGACAAACCGGCCACTAAAGCGCTACTCGATGAATACTTACCCATCTCAAACAGCCCGAGCTCCGTCATGCAAATGTATGCCGTGTCTGGTGAGCGAGAGCGCGCAAATGAATCTGCCGCAGAATTCGACACAATGCCCTTCGGTTATTTCTCGCTACTGCGGGCGATTCATTCTTGCAATTGCGGCGCACCATTCGACCTTGAGGCCACACCCAATTTCGCAAAACGCATTAGAGACGCCGAGCTTCCGTGGCCACCACGTTCGCCGACTGATTGGCCATTGAAAAGCTGGTAATCGTAAAAAAGGGGCTATAATCGCCTGCCTTATTCACGCAACCGCGGTTGTCAGGTTAACCAGTCATGACTTCATCCAAACCACGCGTCGTCATTATCGGCGGTAACTTTGCCGGGCTTGTTGCGGCATCCCGCCTGTCCACTGATCACGATGTGACAGTCATCGATACGCGCGCGGAGTTTGAGTGGACGCCCAATATCCACGAAATACTGTCAGGCGTGAAAAATCGCGACAACGTTGTGCTGCCGCGCGCGGAGTGCGTTAGCCGCTACGGTCATACATTCGTACACGATTGCGTAACCCATATCGATCGGGACAGTAACGTGGTGTGTACCGAGGGTGGCTTGGTGCTGCCATATGATGCCTGCCTGATCGCTGCTGGCAGCCAAAGGGCATCTTCCGGTATCGAGGGTGTGGAAAAACATGCCATGGGGCTACGTTATGTAGACGATGCCGTGCGGATCGCAGAAAGGCTCGACAGACTCGCCCGACGCCAGCGCCGGGCCTCGGTGGTGATTGTCGGTGGTGGCGTGTCCGGCATCGAAGCCCTGGGAGAGATTCTGCGGCGGCGGGAACAAGGCGATGAATTTGATATTCATGTGGTTGAGCGCCATTCACGTATTCTTCCACAACAAACCGGAGGCCTGGCCGACGATGCCATACAGCGCTTCGCGCCGTACCCGGTAACACTGCACACCGACGCTGCCGTTGCCAAAGTGGAGGCCCGCAGCGTGACCCTTGTGGATGGTAAAAAACTGTCTGCGGATCTGTGTATATGGTCTGCCGGCACGACATTACCCGATTTTTTGCACGACGCAGGGCTCAGCGCCGCCGGTGACAAGTGGCTGCCTGTGGATGACACCCTAAAGAGTCGCCACGCCGACAATATTTTCGTTGCCGGTGATTGTGCAGGCCTGCCTGAGCCGGTCCGCAAGCAGGCCTATTATGCGATGGACATGGGTGAGATTGCCGGCGATAACATCGCACGCCTTCTCAGCAATCGGGGATTGAAGCGATTCCGCCCTGCACCCATGCCAATGTTGATTTCCTTCGGCGATATAACCACCTGGCTGCTCGCTGGCGAAAGCATCATCGCGAGCCCGCTTATTGCCACTGCAAAAGAAGGGGTCTACCAATACACCATGGCATGTCTTGCATCGCCGGAAGAACGGTTGCGATACTCGGTAGATGTGGTGGGCCGGGCACTGAAGGCCACGCACCGGCTTTTGCTACCGCAGTTAACGCCTCAAAAACTGTTCGACGGGCTCACTGGCAGCCGCATCATTATCTGACGGAAGAACGGAAAAGGGGCCGGATACATTTTAGTGAACATGCGCCTAAATGTATCCGGCCCCTATACTGGTTACCCCTGACTCGATCAAGCTCTTCTGTTTTGCGCATGACTTCCTTCGCGGCTTTTTTATAAAAAGGCCGCAATGTTTTTTTCAGGTTCACCAGCACCTCCCTCGCAGGGATTCCCTTCAGGCAATTGAATATTGCCAAAGCATAAGTAA
>JBFFWN010000295.1:0-3856 GCA_041570235.1 Lysobacterales bacterium
CTGCCCCCGGCGAATGGTGCGAGAGTTGGAGGCTGTGAACTTCGATGTGGGTATCAATATTCCAGTTTTACACTCCGGATATAGACCAGGCTTAACTCAGTCACCCCGCTTGCAATGATCCACGATCACCTGGGCGACGCAGGTGGTGAGTTTCTGTGCAAATGGAATATGCAAAAACTCATTCGGGCCATGGGCGTTCGATTGCGGTCCGAGTACACCGGTGATCATGAATTGCGCCTCTGGAAAGAAATCACCCAGCATGGCCATAAACGGAATGGTGCCGCCCTCACCCATATACATGACACCGCGGCCGTAACTGGCCTGCGAGGCTTTTTCGAGAGATTCGTGCAACCACGGCGCGATTTCAGGCGCATTCCAGCCGGAGGCGGCATGGTCCAGTTCAAAACTGACCTTTGCATTGGAGGGTGGATTGGCCTCCAGGGTTGCCTTCATCTTTTGACTGGCTTCTTCACCATCGACGGTTGCCGGCAGACGCATGGAAACTTTCAACGCCGTATACGGCCGCAGGACATTGCCCGCAGAATCAAGTTCCGGCATACCACCGATACCGGTGTAGGAAAGCGCCGGACGCCAGGTGCGGTTCAGTATGCGTTCAACATTGTTTTCCGCCATCGGCTCAACGCCTTCGACAAACGGATAGGCCTGCCAGATTTCATCACCGAGCGCGTCCGCCATTGCCTGGGTCTGTTGCAAACGCTGCTCAGGTATTTTGGCGTACAGGTAGTCGGGGACCACCTTGCCGGTTGATTCATCTTCCAACCTGCTCATCAATTGTCTCAACACGCGGAAACTCGAGGGTACAACGCCCGAGGCGTAACCGGAGTGCACGCCCTCTTTCAATACATCTGCCCGCAGGGTGCCGGCAGCCATGCCACGCAGGGAGACCGTCAGCCACAATTGTTCATAGTTACCCGCCCCTGAATCCAGGCAGATCACCAGCGAAGGGGTGCCTATTTTTTCCCTCAGGTGATCGATATAAAACGGCAGGTCATAACTGCCGGACTCTTCGCAGGCTTCGATGATGACAACAATACGGGCGTGCGCAAGGCCCTGCCTCTGCACTGCCATCACCGCTGTCAGTGAACTGTAGGCCGCGTATCCGTCATCTGCGCCACCGCGTCCATATAGTTTGCCGTCCTTGATAACGGGTTTCCACGGGCCGAGGTCATCGGCCCAACCGGTCATCTCGGGTTGTTTGTCGAGGTGGCCGTACATCAGGATGGTGTCATCCGGATCAACGTCGCCCCGGGCAGGTATTTCCATGAATATCAGTGGTGTCCGGCCCTCAAGGCGTACGATTTCCATCGTCATACCGCTCACGTCCTGTGACTTGCACCAGTTGGAGATTTGCTGAACGGCCTCTTCCATGTAGCCGTTTTCAAACCAGTTGGCATCAAAGTGTGGAGATTTATTGGGTATTTTGATGTATTCAACAAGTTCGGGAACGATAGAGTCGGTCCATATTTCGTCGATAAAATCCTGTGCAATTTTTTGATCCATTGGTACGCCTTTGTGTTCATTGAATGATTTACATGATTATCGCACGCCTGCGTTCAACGGTGAAATGTATCCTTCAATCGATCAATTGTGGATTGCCTTATATGCGATGGCACGCCGTCGGTGGTATGCTTGCCGTGCTTTAAGCCACGGGGGATATCGTGGTAACAAAAAATAATCATTCAAAACAGATTTGGAGCTTCAAACGTGACCAACCAGACTAGCAGCCAGCAACCGCCACTACCGGCGGGCGATTTCTTAGGGCACCCAAAGGCCCTTTGGCAATTATTCAATATCGAGATGTGGGAACGCTTCGCCTATTACGGCATGCGTGCGGTTTTGGCGGTTTATGTCGCCACCACGTTTTTCTCCCACCTCGGGGCCGGCGCAAACGCAGAAGCCAGCCTTGTCTATGGTGGATACACCGCCCTGGTTTATGCAACGGGTATCGCCGGCGGTTATATTGCAGACAAGATCCTGGGGTACCAGCGATCGATTTTACTGGGGGCTATCATCATGGCTGCCGGTTTGTTTGTACTGTTGATCGAGGACCTGAACTGGTTCCTGGTGGGCCTGGCCCTGATCGTTTCAGGCAATGGTCTTTTCAAGCCCAATATTTCCACCATGATTGGAAAACTGTATGCGCCCAATGACGTGCGCCGTGATTCCGGTTTCACTATTTTCTACATGGGTATCAACCTGGGCGCGATGGTTGCACCGTTGGTTACATCCACCTGGATCGGTGCTACCTGGGGCCTGAAGTGGGGCTTTTTCGCTGCCGGCATCGGTATGATCCTGTCCACGCTGTTTCTTGAAGTGGCCAAGAAAGCACTTGGGCATGTTGGTATGCCGGAAGAGGGCAAGGACGGTTGGGGCCGCTTTTTTGTGGTCGGTTTAGGCGCCATTGCTTTGGCTGGCGTGGTTTATTTCCTGCTGTCGGAAAGCACCATTCTCGGCTATCTGCTCGGTGTGATCATGACCGGTTTGATCCTGTATTTCATCATTTCGGGTATCCGCTCAGGCAACAAGGTACAGCTGCATCGTTATATCGCCATGATCATTTTATTTGTGGCGAATGCCTGCTTCTGGGCCCTGTTTGAACAGGCGGGCAGCTCACTTAACTTTTTCGCCCGCGAATTTTCAACACCGATGGTTGGCAGCACGGAAACCTGGCTGGCCGGTGGTTTTGGTATCTTCCAGTCACTGAACCCGTTGTACATCCTGCTGTTGGCGCCGGTATTCGCCACGCTCTGGCCCAAGCTGGAAAAGATGGGAATGAACCCATCCATCCCGCGCAAATTTGCACTGGGTCTCATCCAGGTTGCCATAGGCTTTTACATCCTGGTCTTTGCGATTGAAAATATGCAAAATGCAGCCGGCCTGGTGCCGTGGATTTTCCTGGCCCTGTGTTATTTGCTGCATACCTCCGGCGAGTTGTGCCTGTCCCCGATCGGTTTGTCCATGGTGACAAAGCTGGCGGATGAGCGCGAGGTCGGTCTGGCCATGGGTGGCTGGTTCCTGTCCATTGCGATGGCCCAGTACCTTGCCGGCCTGATAGCTGCGCTGGCTTCCGGCGGCACCGCCGGCGCACATGGCGCACCGATGGAAGCAGCCGTGATCACGCAATATTCCGGTGTCTACATGCAATTGTTCTGGATTGGCCTGACATTCGGTATTATCTACCTGGTGCTCGCTCCAGCCATCAACAAGCTGATGCATGGTGTGAAGTAAGCCACCTTCCAAAGGATCCTGTTTCAATCAGCCCCGGTATCCCCGGGGCTTTTTGTTTTTGAAACCTGTTACCCATAACAGGGTTCTGATTTCTGTCATTATTCGGGACACCTGCTAGAATGACGTTCCCTTTATTTGGACGACCAAAAATGACCCGTATGCCTTCGCCCTTTCTGTTGCTCGTTTCCACATTCTTTTTACTTCTTATGGGCTGCGACTCAACTGAAAAAAGCGTGGCGCCGGTATCCATCGCACCGGTTGAAGTGCCGGCTGCTGAAAGTTGGGATAAATTTGTGACACGCCAGATCGAAGCGCATATGAATGCCCACCCGCAACTGGCAGTGATGAAGGGCCGGCATGAATTCGATGGACAGCTTCCTGACTGGAGCAAAGCAGCAATAGAGCGGGAGGTCAGCCGCTTGCACAAGGCGCGCGATGAGGCCCTTGCGTTTGCGGATGAACAGATGACAGCTGAGCAGCTCTATCAGCGCGAGTACCTGGTTGCGACCATTGACCAGGACCTGTTCTGGGTTGAGAAGGCCCGCTGGCCGTTCCGTAATCCGGAGTACTACTTTGGCTGGTTGAGCGATTCACTCGACCCCAGCCC
>JBFFWN010000296.1:0-3795 GCA_041570235.1 Lysobacterales bacterium
GTTGCGGAAAAGGAGTACGCCCTTGACTCGGACCTTATCTTTATTGTGTCTGAATACGCGCAGGTTCTGTGGCTCAATGGACAAAAGCAAAAGGCGCGAGACATACTGGCAGAAAGCGACATAATCCCTGTCAAATTACGGGCGAACATCGAGACGTGGTTCCACATCACTGAAAAAGGTCGGGAAGGGCTTACACCCGAACAGGTTCAGATTGCCATGGCCGATCCGTTTATCCTGTCCTTTTTGAATCAACCGGATGATTTATTTACACTTCTGTCAAGAAAGGTCAAGCTCGGCTGGTGGGGCGATTTCTTTACCTTTTATCCCGAAACTGAACCGTACCGAAAGATGCCTGAGTTCAAAACCCACGTGAAAGAACTTAAGCTCATTGATTACTGGCAAAAGAACGGTTGGGGGGATTATTGTAAGGCTGTCGGCAGTGATGATTTTAAGTGCGAATGAGCAGAAAATAATTAGTGGAGTCAGCTCACTCTGACCCCACTATTTCCTGACCCCACTATTTCTGTGAATATAGCGTTTTTTTACCTATACTCGTTTCAGAGTCTGTACCTGGGCGCCTGCGTTTATGGTTTGCAGGGTTGTACGGCATTGGATTTGCCCGATGCGGAAGAAAGGGAGACATGAAACCGCCGTTGATTGATAAGTTGCTCGACCCATCGGTGTTCCCCCATCCCGTGGAGACGCTGCAGATCGTTGAAACCCATATTTCTTGGGTGATACTCACCGGCGAATACGCTTACAAGATCAAGAAGCCGGTGAACCTTGGATTTCTCGATTTCACCAGCCTGGCGCGCCGCAAGCACTTCTGCGAAGAGGAACTCAGGCTGAACCGGCGCACCACTCCTGAACTGTACCTGGACGTCGTACCCATTGCCGACACGCCGGATGGACCCAGGGTGGGGCGTGAACCAGCGGTAGAGTATGCCGTTCGTATGCGGCAGTTTTCGGCCGGTGCCCGGCTCGACCGTCAGTTGGAGGCGGGGAGTCTTACGCCCCAACACATACGCACGCTGGCGAAAACCGTGGCGGATTTCCATCTTTCTCTGCCACCCCTGCCGGTGGATGATCCGGCGCCGATGATCAAGCGCCTGGCTCAATTTGCACTGGATAACTTTACCGCAATCAGGGCAGCCTTCGGCAGCAGTACGGTGCCGGCGCTCCTGTCGCAGATCGAGGCGTGGACTCGCATGCAGATCAGGAGCATACCGCCGGTCTTTGCAAATCGCGCGCTGCAGGGTTTCATACGGGAATGTCACGGTGACCTGCACCTGGCCAACACGGCCCGCCTGGGGGAGAGAATCATCCTCTTCGACTGCCTTGAATTCGATAACGACCTGCGCTGCATCGACCTGATGAATGACGCCGGTTTCCTCGTCATGGACCTGATGGCGCATGGACGCGACGACCTGGCGCTGGTCTTTCTTAACGACTATCTCGAACACACCGGCGACTATGCCGGCCTGGCGATGATCCGTTTCTACCTGGTTTATCGCTGCATGGTGCGGGCCAAGGTGGCGGCGCTGCAGCCCGAAGCAAGAAATGGCGCCAGGAAGCACACGCTACGCTACCTGCAACTGGCAAGCAAACTGGCGAATCATTCCCGGCCGCCCCGGCTCCTGATCATGCATGGTTTTTCTGGGGTTGGAAAAACCTGGCTGGGAGATCGGCTGATCTCCGCGATGCCGGCGATCCGTGTCCGCAGCGACCTGGAGCGCAAGCGCCTGCATGGGTTGCCGGCCCGGGCAAGAAGCGACTCGGGGCTGGCAACCGGTATTTATGCCAGTGAGGCCACGGACCGGACCTACGAGCATCTTGCCGGTTGCTGTGAGGCCGCCCTGCGGGCGAGCTTTGACGTGATTGCAGATGCGACTTTTCTTCACCAACGGCAACGGGCATTGCTGGTTGAACGGGCCCGGCAAGCGCAAGCCATTCCGATCATCCTGGACTGCTCGGCGTCCATTGCCACTGTGCGTCAACGCATCCGCCGGCGCCTGGAAGACCCGGGCCGCGTGTCCGAAGCCGGCGAGGACGTGCTGGATTACCAACTCGCAAATCACGAAAGCCTGGTTTCGGATGAACGCAGGATCACCGTACCGGTCAACCTCGAAAATGGCGTGGATATCCCCCTGCTGGCGCACAGATTAAGAAACTTCGAGGGACGTTCCGACGTATCGGCTTAAGCAGGCTTTATAAAAGAACGATCAAAAAGAACGACAAAGAACGACGACACCCACATCGCATCAATATCAACTGGCAAAACCCCTTTTCCAATCCCGGAAGGCGAAATAGAGAAACAGAGGGCACCCTGAGATATGTCCAAACCTTCGGGTCGTCTGGCGATAATAGAGAAGTAAACGTTATATTGCAGATGAATCAACCAGACTGGCCAGGCGCTGCAGCTCTTTCACATGTTGTGCAAACGCTTCGCGGCCGGCTTTGGTCAGATGCAGCCACATGCGCTGTCGGCCATTTAGCGTCATTTTTCGCTGTGTGACATAGCCCGCGGCTTCAAGCAGTTTGATGTGCTTGGACAAAACAGAGTCACTGACGGCCAGTTCATCACGCAATACCTGAAACTCCGCCTCTTCCAGCGGCATCAGGAACGCGCAGATCCTGAGACGATTTGGCGCATGAATGGTGGCATCGAAGCACGCCTCGGTCATCGCGTGGATGCTCCCTGATCAGGTTTTGAAAACAAGGAGCGCTCATAAACACTCAAGCTGTAGACAGCTGCGGCCAGGGCGCCACCTGCAACCAGGGCGGCTGGCCATTGGCCCATTGCACCAGTAATCTGCTGACCGACATATACCAGTAAAATATACAACGGCACCAACAAAAGCGGAGCGAGTAGCAAGGCCTTGAGAGGATAGGCTGTCCAGGCAACGCGAGTTTTCTGGCCCTGATAAGCTGTAACTATTCCTATGATGAGAATTGACAGCACCTGCCATTTGCGCAGGTCAGCCACTGCCAGCGCGACCATGCTACCGGCAAGCAGCGCTACAACGATGCCAAACCATTTCGGCGGCTGGGCCCGCTTACGCGCTGATTGCGCCATTTCCTGAATCGATTCCAATGCCTGGCGGGCATCTTCAGCATTGGGTATTTGCTGCTTAGCCATAATGTTATATTCCTTGTGTTTCCATGTTGGAAAGAACTATAACCCTAACTTTCCATGATGGCAACACATATCTTTCCACTACGGAAAGACGAGTATGGATAAGCTAAATACCATATTTTCAAAAATACAAAATACTGACCAGTCATCCATAACGGGCTTCCCGCTAAACCGCTATGCACGGATCATTGCTACGTGTTGTTCGACGGGCTTGTCACGGCCGTCACTTCTGCAAGGATCGGTGCAGATCAAGTCGGTCTCGAAACTGGATAACAGATAGCGGGGTAGCCATATCTAATCCATTTCCTAAGAGGATACAAGGAAGCATCAAAGCTAAGTTGTCATAAACCCGAACGAAATGTGGCCGGCATCAGGGGGCGTCAGAAACATGGATGTCCTGACTCTCTGCCGGTGGTCGAGTCATCGTGGAACACCCCCGGTTTCTCTTAGTCGCAGAGCGCTTCGGGCTAATCCCTTTCTGGAAAAAGCATGGTTACCCGATGGGCTGCGAACGCATTGATGACGAAGGCGGCGCCAGGTTGGTGTGCGCCGATTGGCCCGAGTGAGTGGATCATTCACCCAGGTTACTTATTTATCAGCAAACACAGAACTCCATCGGGCTTGCAGCTCTGGAATGACCTTGGCATTCGTGATGATCA
>JBFFWN010000297.1:0-3766 GCA_041570235.1 Lysobacterales bacterium
CGGGTCCAACTCGACAACACCGATGGCAAATGAATTTTCGTTCTCGAACAATGCGGTCCAGGTAATACCGTTGTTTTCGGTTTTCCATAGGTTGCCACTGGCCATGGAGACATAAAACCTCTCAGGTTGCCCCGGCTGGAAGGCAAAGTCAGAAACGCGTCCTGAGGTCAGGGCGGGGCCGATATTGCGGAGAGGAATACCCGCCAATGGATGTTCATCTGCAAGTGCAAAACCGGGTGAGGAAAAAGCGGTCATGGCGAGAAGTGCGTAGAGCAGTTTTGAGCGCAGCATAATGGGTTCCCAATGTGCAAGAGAGATAACGATTTTACGAAATTTATGGCCCATAAGCACGGCCCACTTGAGATATCGCAAAACTCCGGCAGCGCTGCTATGGGGTTTTGCACATGATGATGGCTTTGATAATATTTAATGCCTGATATATTACATTGGAAATCAATAAGGTGTATCGTAGTCATGGGATGGAAATTAATGGGTAAACTGCAAACAAAAGATATCTGGAGTCAGCTCAAAAAGCGTAAGGTTGTACGCATAGCACTGGCTTATCTTGTGCTTGCCTGGTTAAGCATTCTGTTCGGCGTTTTCTTTTTTGAAGGTTTTGGTTTTCCACCGTGGGTGCTTTCCGCACTGATGGCGGTCTTTCTGCTTGGTTTTCCCGTTGTCCTGCTTTTGGCATGGGCATATGAAATTACACCCCATGGTATCCGCAGGGATACGACCGGTGATATTGAGATTATCAACCAGTTTGAAGTTGAGGCGGAAACAACGCCTTCTGTAGCGGTACTGCCTTTCGAGGATCTCAGTGATGATGGCGGCCAGGGGTATTTTTGTGAGGGCCTGGCAGAGGAGATTCTGGATACCCTGCGCAAGGTGCCCGATTTCCGCGTTGCCTCACGATCGACGGCCTTTCAAATAAAAAACCCAAGGGCTGATGTTGGTGAAGTTGGCAAAAAGCTGAAAGTACAGGCAGTACTAAAAGGTGCGGTCCTTAAAAGAGGTGACAGGATGCACCTGAAAGTTGAGCTTATTGATGCCAACGACGGCTCGACAAAATGGTCAAAACAGTTTGACCGGCCACTCGAGGACACTTTTGAGGTTCAGGAGAAAGTGATCAGGTCTGTATTGAAGACCATGGGTGTTTCCATAAAAAATGAAGATGTTTTGAAACGTCAGCAGGTCATCCCAAAGGCCTATGACCTGTTCCTGCATGGTTTGAGCTGTTTTGCACAGCACACGACCCAGGACAACGTCTTCGCGAGACAGTTGTTCAAACAGTGTATTGACCTGGCGCCGGATTTTGGCCGTGCCTGGGCGGCGCTGGCTTATACCTACGGGTATTCGTACATGTATTTTAACGCTACCGATGTAAACCTGACGGAGGCCAGGCGCACCAGCGAGCAGGCTTTGAGGCTTGCTCCGCACCTTGCCGAATCACATGTTTCATCGGGTATCGCCTGCTGTATGAGTCAAAGTTATAAAAAGGCTGAGGGTGAGTTCGAAAGGGCTATCGAATGCGATCCGCGAAATTTCAGGGCCTGGTATTTCTTTGGACGCGCCAAGGTTCAGGAAGGTGATCTCGAACGGGCGCTAAAGCTGTTTGAGCGCGCATCCAGGGTTCGCCCGGAAGATTTTCAGAGCGTTTTGTTACAGGCCCAGCTGTATACCAGTATTGGCGATGACAAAAAGGCCATGGCGGTGACACACCTGGGTATAGAGCGGGTGCGCACCGTACTCGAGTTGAACCCGGAGAACAACCGTGCACTGAATATGGGTGCTTTTGCCCTGTTGCGACTGGGGCAGCTGGAAGAGGCAACAGCGTGGATGTCCAAGTCGATGAAAAATGCACCGATGGACTCCATTATTCAATACAATGGCGCCTGCTTTTATTCACTGGCAGGGGATCCGGAAAAGGCCCTCGATTGCCTGGAAAACTGCCTGATCAAAGTTGGCAACATCAACCGCGAATGGTTGGAGCACGATTCGGACATGGACAATATCCGCCATTATCCCCGCTACAGTCATATCGTCAGCAAGTTTCCCGAATAAAGGCATCAGCCTGAGTTTCCGCCTGATTCAAATTTATAGAGGCCATTGTATTCATGCATCTACTGCTTCCCGTCATATTGATTGTCGCACTGGTTTTCGGGCCTGGTTGGTGGGTTCGAAAAGTCATGTCGCGTTACAGCGAACCTCATGACCGTTATGACGAGAGCGGTGCGCAAGTGGCAAGACTTTTGCTTGATGGCAACGAATTGCAGCATGTGAAGGTGGAAGAAACCGAAGAGGGTGACCACTACGACCCTGTCGATAAGGCCGTGCGGCTTGGTCCCGGTAATTTTAATGGCAGGTCTTTGACCGCGGTAACCGTGGCTGCGCATGAAGTAGGCCATGCCATCCAGGATGCAACGGGCTTCGCGCCTCTTAAGGTTCGCACGCAACTGGTCATGTTGACCCAGCCGGTGCAAAAACTGGGGGCGGGTATATTGATGGCGTCACCCTTTATCGGGGCTCTCACACGCGCCCCGTCGATCAGTATTTTGATGATTGTCGGTGGCTTGATGAGCCTTGGAGCGGCTTCGCTGGTGCACATGGTGACCCTGCCAACCGAGCTGGATGCGAGCTTTAAACGCGCCATGCCATTGTTGGAAAAGGGCAAAATTCTCAAACCGGTCGATCTTCCGCATGCACGCCGCTTGCTGAAAGCGGCAGCACTGACCTATCTTTCAGCCTCGCTTGCCAGCCTGCTGAATATCGCCCGGTGGTGGGCTTTGCTAAGGCGTTAGCCGGGTTAACGCCCTGAATTGGGAGGTCATAACGGCCAGACCCAAAGAATAACGGGTGCTCCGATTGCGATCACCAGGATTTCCAACGGCAGACCCATGCGCCAGTAATCGCCAAAGCGGTATCCACCCGGGCCCAGTATCAGGGTGTTGTTTTTGTGACCAATGGGGGTCAAAAATGCACAACTCGCCGCCACCGCCACGCACATCAAAAAGGGATCAGCACTGACGCCCAGTGAATTGGCAATACTGACGCCGATGGGTGCTGCTATCACGGCAGTGGCAACGTTATTCATGACGTCCGACAAGGTCATCGTCACAACCATCAGGATCACCATAACCATTGCCGGAGACAGGTTTGAAGCTGCGGATACAATTGAAGAGGCAATCAGACCGGTTCCGCCGCTAGACTCCAGCGCGACCCCGATGGGTATCATCGAGCCCAGCAATACGATGACCGACCACTCGACTGATTTGTATAGCTCGCGCAAAGGCATGATACCGGTCAGCACCATCGCAACCACTGCCATGCCGAGTGCCACGGTCAGGTACAGCACGCCGAAACTCGCCAGTAACACTGCTGTGGCAAATATCGCGACTGCCAGCTTTGCTTTCTTTCGTTGAGCGAGTTGCAGCCCGCGCTCCGCCAGCGGCAAACAACCGAGCCAGTTGGCAATGTCATCCAGCTTTTCGGTTTCGCCCAGCAACAGCAGAATGTCGCCTGCATGGATTTCGAGTTCCTGGACACGCTTGGTAAAGCGCTGCCCCTGGCGGGACACTCCGAGCAGGGTCACGCCATGCCTGTACATCAACCTCAGGGAGTGTGCAGAGCGGCCGTCGATGCGGGCGTTTTCGGGCACGACCACCTCGAGCAGGGAGCTATTATTTGAGCCGAAAACACTGCCCTTGGTATCGCTCTTTTGGGAATATTCGAGCCCGAGAGCGCCAACCACTGCCTCAATGCCCTC
>JBFFWN010000298.1:0-3714 GCA_041570235.1 Lysobacterales bacterium
ACCAGCACCTGGTGATCGCCTTCCATCGCAGACTTTAACAGGGGCGCCGCCGCATCCACATCCACCAGGCTATCGGTGTAACTGTCATTGGCGGGTGGCAAAACGGTATTATCCGACCAAATTGCTGCATGGCCCCGGGCTCGCAATACATCCGTCATCAAACGGCTGCTGAAGCCTTCGCCGGTGGACAAAAGCTCAGCCTGGACTTCGGGCGGGCATTGCTCGAGCAGCGACACCCCTGACAAACGCGATTCCAGTTGATGCAACTGGTGCTGCAAGAACCCTTCGGCCAGCGGACACTGCCAGCCGTTGGATTGCATTTTTTGCAATATGCCATGTTGTTTTTGCTTGATTGCAGCAATGACAACATTGAAGTCCTCACCTGCAATGGCGGCTTTTATGGCGTTTTCCAGCAAGTCTGTGACGCCGTACATGGCCGACAATACAACCACCACTTTTTCTTTTTCTGCTGCTCTACTGATAATTTCGGCAGCGGCGGTAAATCCTTCGATGTCCGCAAGTGAAGAACCACCAAATTTTTGAACTATCATACGTCCTAATCCTTAATGACTTTATCTGTCTTCAGTATCATTTTCGCCGGACCGGCGCCGGTGACCTAATAAGCCTCACGGTGCACCGAGCGAACCGCTCTTCCGGAAGGGTCATTCATCTGTTGCAGGCTCTTGTCCCACAAAATCGCTTCGGGCGTGCTGCATGCAACCGAAGGTCCTCCAGGAATACACTCGGCGGCGCTGGCCAACGGAAAGTGTTTTTCAAATAAGGTCCTGAACAAATAGGCTTCCTCTGTTGCAGGTGTATTGAAAGGAAAGCGGCTGGAGGCATGCTTCAGTTGCTCCTGGCTGACCTGGGCTTTGGCATATTCACGGATGCCATCAATCCAGCTGTAGCCCACGCCATCGGAAAACTGCTCTTTCTGACGCCAGGCAATCTCCTCGGGCAACATGTCACTGAACGCTTCACGCAGAATCTGCTTTTCCATCTTACCCTTGGTGATCAGCTTGTCCTGTGGATTGATGGACATGGCCACATCGAGAAATTCACGATCCAGGAACGGTACCCGCGCCTCGACTCCCCAGGCAGACATGGCCTTGTTGGCACGCAGGCAATCATAGCTGTGCAATCTTGACAGTTTTCGTACCGTTTCTTCATGAAACGAACGTGCATCAGGCGCCTTGTGGAAATACAGGTATCCCCCGAACACTTCGTCCGCACCCTCGCCCGAGAGCACCATCTTGATACCCATGGCATGGATCTTACGGGCCAACAGGTACATCGGTGTACCCGCACGGATGGTGGTTACATCGTAGGTTTCAAGGTGATAAATCACCTCATCCAGGGCATCCAGTGCCTCCTGCAGGGTGAACTCAAAGCCATGATGGACCGTACCGATGTGAGCGGCGACTTTTTCGGCAGCGAGCAAATCGGGTGAACCTTTCAGTCCCACGGCAAAAGAATGCAGACGTGGCCACCATGCGGGGCTTTGTTCCTGGTCTTCCACCCGCATACCGGCGTGTTTCTGGGTGACCGCAGCAATGATGGATGAGTCCAGTCCGCCTGAAAGCAAGACGCCATAGGGCACATCGGTCATAAGATGGCTGGTCACCGAACGTTCCAGGGCCTCACCCAGTGCTTTTACACTGGTCTCAGCGTTTTCAACTGATGAAAAATCCTGCCACGGGCGTTGATAATATGGCTGTGGCTGATCATCACCACTCATCCAGCAGTGGCCGGGAGGAAACTCGAAAACGACATTGCATACATCCACCAATGCCTTCATTTCTGAAGCAACAAACAGCTGGTGTTCATCATCAAACCCGTAATAGAGCGGAATGATACCAATCGGGTCACGGGCCACCAGGTAACGTTCATTTGTCTCGTCATAGAGGACAAACGCAAACATGCCATGCAGATCGTTCAAAAACTCCCTGCCTTTTTCGAGGTATAAGGGCAAGATGATCTCGCAATCAGATTCTGTCGCAAAATCAAAGGGCCGGGCCAGGGTTTGGCGCAGTGCCCTGTGATTATAAATTTCACCATTCACGGCCAGGGACTGTTTTCCATCCGGAGAAAGCAGGGGCTGCGCTCCGGTGTTAACGTCGACAATGGCCAGTCGCTCATGGGCCAGTATCGCCCCGCCGCAAGCGTGTATGCCGCTCCAGTCGGGTCCACGATGACGCATCAGGCGAGATTGCTGCAGGGCCAATTGCCGCAGGCCTTTCAAATCACCCTTGATATCCAATATTGCAAAAATAGAGCACATAAAAATTTCCTGGAAACATATAGTCAAGTCCGACCCTGCATGATACGTTCAGACGCCATCTCATGGAACCGCAAACTTTGATCTTTTTTAACGAACTTCTGGTTTATTCTGAACGAAGTAGGTTGTGATTCAAGAGGTTCCTCAATACTGACGTGCATTAAGCCCGGTCTTGTATAATCGGTGTACGTGTTGAGCAAATAACCGTGATGCTGAGGATTTATGAAGAGATTCCTGAAATGGTTGTCTTTGCTGATAGCCGCTCTGGCGCTGCTGATAACTGTATTCATCTTCAATCCGGCGCTGTTTAAGCAGCCCCTCGAGCGTTACCTGGGAGGCTTGACCGGTCATTCGGTTTTTCTTGGTGGTGACATTGATATCAACTTAGGTCGAACCATCGAAATAACCGCCGGCAAAATCAGGGTCGCCTCACCCGCATGGGCCAGGCACCCCAACCTGGTCGAGTTGGATGAGCTGAAATTATCCCTGTTGTTGTCTTCGATTTTTGAAGAGAAGGTCGTTATCGAGTCGTTGCATTTGGATAATTTGCAACTGAGGCTGGAGAGCGATGCCGAGGGCAAAGATAACTGGGAAATTCCTCGACATGAAGTGGAAAAAAGCCAGGAAACGGGTAAAGACAGGCGTTTTATCTTCAAGGCGCTGACCCTCAGCAATGCCGACATACGTTTCAACAACCAAAAGACCAAAGCCAGTCATGTGCTGCTGGTCGAATCATTCAACCAGCAGCAATTACAGGACGGCCTACTGCAATCCGAACTGAAGGGGATGTTTAACAACCGGCGCGTTGAATACTCCGGCAAAATAGGGCCCTATGAAAATATCCTGGGCGACCGGGATATCCAGTTCGAATCAGATGGCTATTTCGGTGAGCTCAAGATCAGTGGAAAAGGCTTGATCGACAGTATTCGCGAGCCAAAAAACCCGACGTTCATGTTGAACCTGGAAGGTCCGAATATTGATGAGATTACCGCGATGCTGGGTATCGATGACCTGGGCGGTGGTGGTTTTTCGCTGAGCGCAAAAGGCGGACAGGTCAAGGATCACTATGAAGCCGGAATCAATGGCAGTATCGGTGATGTTTCACTGCATGTATCTGCGGTGGCAAGCGATGTTTCAAAATGGCACAAACTGGATCTGGCTGCATCAAGCAATGGACCGAGCCTGGGTGCGGTCATGCGTGCGTTTGGAATAGAGCGTTGGCCGGACCAACCGTTCAACCTCAAAGCCGCTGTTCAGAAAACCGGTCGCACCCTTGATGTATCCGACCTGCTCTTGAGTATTGGTGATACCCATTTGCAAATGGACGCCCTGCTAACCCGCTTTCCTGCCCTTAACGCCAGTCATGTAAAACTCAATATATCCGGTGAAGATATGTCGCCATTTAAAGATCTTTTGGGTATCCCCGGTCTTGCCGC
>JBFFWN010000299.1:0-3676 GCA_041570235.1 Lysobacterales bacterium
AACACCCAATCCGCTTGTCAAAAGTAACGGTCTGAAGCCAAAAAGGCTTAAAGATCCCTGGCGACGCGAAAACCGATCACGGGACCATAACTGTCTGCCTTGACCGGAAACCGGAACGCGGCCCTGGTTTTTTCCGGGGCGCTGGACCAGTAGCCACCGCGCACAACACGTTGCTTACAACCCGGGTTTACCCAGGCCGAGCCATCAACGGGCGCCTTGATGTAATTCTGATGCCAGCAATCCTCAACCCACTCACTCACGTTACCGGCAATATCATGCACACCCATCGGATGTAACAACTTACCCTGGTTGATCGATCCTGCCGGACCCGGGCCCCAGTAACCATCACCATATTTTTTGAAGAACGTGGTCCACTGGCGTTTACCGGGTGAAAAATCGCGTTCACCCGTCAGGTTTTCCACCACTTCGGATGGTGATCCATCACCCCACCAATACACAGATTTGCCACCACCTCTCGCCACGTATTCATACTCGGCTTCCGAGGGCAAACGGTAGGTCTGGCCGGTTTGCACCGATAACCATTGAAGATAGGCATGGGCATCGTAAAAACTGATGTGCAACACCGGCAAATCGGGTTCGGCCACGTTGCCATTGTAGTCGTGTCGCCAGTTGACACCGCTGCGGCGGGCCAACCTGCCTGCTGACTCGTCATAAACGAATGATGTACCACGTTGTTCCGCAGTGGTCTGGTATTCGGTTTGCTGCACAAAAAGCCGAAACTCTTCAACCGTCACCTCTTTGACACCCAGCCCGAACCCCTGCTCCAGTTTTACCCGGTGCTGTGGCAACTCATGATCGTTTTCAATACCTGAGCGGCGCCGGGAGCCCATCAGAAAACTGCCCTCGGAAATGACCACCACCTGGGGTGCTGTTTCCGTGGAATTTTGCAGTTGGTCCTGAATGATCTGGCCCGGAACGTAACCGCCGTAATACCTGGCTTCCTTCAGCTTTTCGCGCAGCGCTACAACCCGCTCTTCATTTCCACCCAGCGCGATCAGGTCAATAATATTGAACTCGGCCATGCCGAAATTGCCACTGTTCATGGCTTTTACAGCCCGTTGTTCCAGTTCATCAGCGCGTTCGCTTTTAAACAGTGCAACCTCGTTTCGCACCTGCTCCACGGCGGCCTGATCATCCAGCACCGAGGAAGCATCTGATAACCACAGCTCTGCGGTTTCAAAGTCGAGTTCGCGGGCACTTTCCAGGGCCAGGTCAAGCAGTTTTCTCTGCAGCCGGATTATGCCCTGTTGCGCCACCGTGTTACCGGGAGATTTGGTCAGCGCCCGGTTGAAATAATACCGGGCATTGTTGCTTTCCGGCTCCAGCAAACGACCCGATTCCAGGGCTGCATTGCCCGCGATCAGCAAATTGGTCACTTCATCGGCAACAAGCAGTTGGTTTCTGGCCTCGGCCAGGCCATCAAAACCGGGGTTTACCGACTGGATGATATCCAGGAGTTGATCAGCCTGGTTCATTAATCCTTTGGCAATCAGATCATTGGCCTGTCCGAGAACATCCGTTAATAGTGTATTTAACTCCGAGATGGTCTCGCTGTTATCCGGGTTGCTCGCGAGGCGGGATATCAGCGATTTCAATTGCCGGTTCTGGGCCTCGTCCGGCAATTCCAGGCTTTGCGGTTTTGCGGTATGTCGGGGTTGATTCGCGGGCAATGACAGGTCCATCTGCCATTCATCGGCCTGCACATCACCCAGTCGTTCAACCCGGCGCTCTTCAGTGGAGTCTTTATCCGATGGTTGCTGAGCCTGCAAGGGCGACAGGCAAAGCAACAGGCTGAACAAGATCAGCCAACAATGCATTTTGGGTGTGTTTTTTGTGGCAAACATGCGATTTCTCTTGCCTGAAGCCCCGGTCATGTTAAGGTTTCTGCAACGGAATCAGCGTGCCCGTGTACAGTTTTCAACCATAACCCAGATGCGCTTTGACAACAAGCTAAAGAAATAGACGACAACCCTATCAAAAACCAACCGATAATCATCGGTTTTTAACCGGACCAAATAAGCCAGAATGACCAGTCAAAGTGACATTGATATAGCACTAGCCGCCGCAAATAACCCCATCATGGTGGAGTCGGATGAACAGTTGGAAAGCGCCCAGGAACAGTGGCTGAACTGTGAAGTGGTGGGCATCGACACGGAATTTTTTCGGGAACGGACCTGGCGCGCCGAACTCGGACTCTTGCAAATTTCTGATGGCGTGACCGTCTGGCTGGTAGACCCCTTGAAGACCGGGTCGCTTGACGCTGTCAGAAGGCTGCTGGAAGACCCGGGCACACTTAAGATCCTGCACGCACCCTCCGAAGACCTCGATGTGCTTCTGTACAACACCGGTGCTGTACCGACGCCGTTATACGACACCCAAACTGCCTGTGCGATGCTGGGTCAATCGCTGCAGATGGGATACCACACCACGGTCGAGTGGCTATTGGGTGTCACCGTTGACAAGGGGGAAACCCGTTCAAACTGGATCAAGCGGCCGTTGCGCCCGGCCCAGTTGCACTACGCCGCACTGGACGTATGCCTGTTACCGATGATGTTCAGACAATTGACCGCCAAATTGGTCGAACTCGACCGGCTTGACTGGTTACAGGAAGACTGTAACCGGATGCTGGGCAAAGCCTTGACCCCCGCAGACCCAGGGGATGCATGGAAACGCATCAGCGGCCATGGCCGCCTGGACAGCACCGCCCTGGCGATATTGCAGGCGCTGGCAACGTGGCGTGACCAGGTTGCGGAGAAGCGTAACCTGGCGCGGGGATTTGTCATCAAGGACATGGAACTGCTGACCATCGCCAATAAACAACCACGCAACCTCGCCTCTTTATCAGGGTTGGATATATGGCATCCCAATGCCATTCAACGTCACGGCGAGAAACTCATCAGCATCATTAACGAAATGCTCGAGCAGGGAATCACCGCAGAGCCGCTGGACATACTGTTACCCGGCCATCGGCCAGTGATGAACGAAATGCGCAAGCTGGTTAACGCCAAGGCCTCGCAACTCAACATCGACCCGGCTGTACTGGCTTCGAAACGCGAACTGGAAAGCCTTATCCTGACACCCCCCGATGATCCGCCACCGGAACGGTTCCAGGGTTGGCGATATGACATCATCACCAACGACCTGTTGTCTGTGAAACGCAAATACGGCTGAACACGACGGGTGCTGTTGCACCCCATGAAGCCGGCCCCGGAACCCGGCCCCTGAATTAACCAGCATTCAGCCCGCGATTCATGGATTCAATCCAGCCGTATCACTTATTTACTGATGCCGTGGATGGTATTCTTCACCTATGTCTGATATCCACCTTTCCACGAGCTTTGGTCATTTTGAATTACACCGGTTTCCCTCGCGCAAAAGGGAACTTCTGCGCGCATGGGATGCCGCCGACGAGTACCTGCTGCAAAGTCTTGCCGGGGTTGACGATCAGGATATCCTGCTCGTCAATGACGCGTTTGGGGCGTTGGGAGTCTGTTTACAGCATCTGAAACCGGTGAGCTGGTCCGATTCCTGGCTGGGGTTTCATGCCCTGAGCCTGAACCTGGCGCGAAACCATTACGACCCGGCTGTCGTCAGCACACTGCCGGCCACCGATACCCCCCGCACACCGCCTTCGCTGGTGTTGATCAAGGTGCCC
>JBFFWN010000300.1:0-3646 GCA_041570235.1 Lysobacterales bacterium
GGCACCACTTCCGCCTATGCCGAGCGCGTTGCCGGCGGCCGCTATATCACCGTGGATATCGATCGCGAAGCCGCCTCACGCTATGGTTTGAATATTGACGATGTACAGGATGTAGTGCGTACCGCCATTGGCGGCATGAATGTAACAGAGACCGTTGAAGGCCTGGAACGTTTCCCGGTCAATCTGCGCTACCCGAGATACATGCGTGACTCGCTGGAGCAACTCAAATTGTTGCCGATCGTTACCCCTGTCGGCCAGCACATTACATTACAGGCAGTGGCCGACCTGCGCGTCGAGGATGGGCCACCGATGATCAAGAGCGAAAATGCCCGCTTGAACGGATGGATCTATGTCGATATCGCCGGTGTTGATCTCGGCTCTTACGTGACTGCGGCACGCGAGGCAGTTTCCGAGCAGATCGATCTGCCACCGGGTTATTCACTGACCTGGTCCGGGCAGTATGAGTACATGGAACGCGCCAAGGAACACCTGGCGTTGGTGATCCCGATCACGTTGATCACCATCATGCTGCTGCTGTTCCTGAATTTCAGGAACCTGGTCGAAGTGCTGATTATCCTGGGCACTCTTCCGATGGCGCTGACCGGTGGTCTGTGGCTGCTTTACCTGCTGGATTACAACGTATCGGTCGCCGTCGGAGTCGGCTTTATCGCGCTGGCGGGTGTGGCCGTCGAACTTGGTGTGGTGATGCTGGTGTACCTGAAACAGGCCCTTGGCAGGCAACTTTCAAAGGCTGAAAAGCGGGGCAGCCCACTGCAGGCAGCCGATATAGCAGAAGCGGTCCATGAAGGCGCCCTGATGCGGGTTAGACCCATCATGATGACGGTCGCCACCATCATCGCCGGCCTCTTGCCCATCATGCTCGGCTCTGGCACCGGTTCTGAAATCATGCGCCGGATTGCCGCGCCGATGGTGGGTGGCATGGTCAGCGCAACCATCCTGACATTGGCCGTTATTCCGGCCGTTTTTCTGATCTGGCAAAAATGGAGGCTTAAATCATAACCTGGTGAGCCACAGCATAAGCTGCCGCCCGGACCACGATTAGCAGACTTGCTCAAAACTCGTATGCCAAAATACAGGCAAATTGCGGGGTTGCTTAATCTGGGCTTGAACTTGCTGTCTGTCGGGACCGCCAGGGGGGAGCAGTGGCCTGTTTTTTGACAGCTATGCCGACCTTTTCAAAACGCCTGAGGCCTATGCAAAAGTCTCGGTGGAGGACATTCAAGTGGCTATTAATAACGTGGGATTTACGCCCTGACGCTGCTAAGAATGTATATCAGCGGGGCAATTTTGATATGCTTTGATAATTGCCCAAAAGGACTTTGTTATGTCATGTAAAACCGGATTAATTGCGATCGTTCTGGCTGTTTTATTCAGCGCCATATCCGCCGAGGCTCAAACGACAGCGAAACCTGTGCTGCATGGCAAACACTGGGTGGCGATCACCGGAAAACCCCTGGCCGCCACCGCCGGTGGCATGACATTCACCCGGGGCGGCAATGCAGTGGATGCAGCCTGCGCGATGCTGGCGGCGACTTCCACCATGTGGGATACGCTGGGCTGGGGCGGTGAAACACAAGCCCTGATTTATAACCCGCATACGGGTGAGGTTAAAGGTATCAACGCGCTGGGCGTGGCTCCCACTGGCGCCACCGCTGAATTTTTCAAAGAACAGGGCATGTTGTATCCGCCTGAATACGGTCCACTAGCTGCCGTCACACCCGGCACGCCCGGTGGCCTGATGGTGATGCTGGCCGAATACGGCAAACTGAGCCTGGCCGAGGTGCTGGCGCCAGCGATGCAGATGGCCGAGGGCTACCCGATTGAGAAATCTCAGGCCGACAACATGGAAAGACGCCGCGAGGTGATCGAGCGCTGGTCTTACTCGACGGAGGTTTTCCTTCCTCACCGGGATGAATCAAACCCGGAAAAACGCGCAGCACCACAAGCCGGTGAAAACTTTGTACAGTCGGATTTACATGCAACGCTGCAAAAACTGGTGGAGGCAGAAGCAAAGGCACTGGCGGAGGGTAAAACCCGAAAACAGGCAATTTACGCCGCTTACGATCGCTTTTACCGTGGCGATATCGCCGAGGAACTGGTGCGTAGCTCAAAAGAATACGGTGGTTTGATCACCATGGAAGACCTGGATAAGTGGCAGGTGTATATCGAAGATCCGGTCAGCACCAATTACAAGGGCATCGACGTATTCAAGCTGACCCACTGGGTGCAGGGACCGGTCATGTTGCAGGCGCTGAATATTCTTGAAAAAATTGATATCAAGAGCATGGGTTACAACAGTGCGCGCTATATTCACGCGCTTTACCAGGCCATGAACCTGTCATTTGCAGACCGGGATTTTTATTACGGCGACCCCTACATGCCCCCGGTTGAACCCATCGAGGGGTTGTTATCCGATGACTATGCCGACCACCGGCGTGCACAGATCAATTGGGAGCGCAATGACGCGAATACCAAACCGGGCGACCCCTATCCTTTCCAGGGCGCAAAGAACCCCTACCTGGATTTGCTTGAAAAATGGACGCCTGTTCCCCCCAGTGCGGAGGCTGAAGGCGAGGAAGGTTTTCAGCAGGCCAGGCTGATGAGCGAAGATGAAGGTTTCATTGCCGGCACGACATCCATCCAGGCGGCGGATGCCGAAGGCTGGGTGGTATCCATCACCCCCAGCGGCGGCTGGATTCCAGCCTTTATTGCCGGTAAAACGGGTGTTGGCCTCAGCCAGCGTATGCAGAGTTTCGTTTTGGACAAGGCGCTGAACCCCTACAACGTGGTACACCCCGGGCAGCGCCCGCGCGCAACACTGACGCCCAGCATTGCCCTGAAAGACGGCAAGCCTTTCATGGCGTTTTCTGTTCAGGGTGGTGATACGCAGGACCAGAACCTGTTGCAGTTTTTCCTCAATGTGGTTGAGTTTGGTATGAATGTGCAACAGGCGGTCGAGGCCAACAACTTTACCAGTTACCAGATGCAAAGTTCATTTGGCGCACACAAGGCCGAACCCGGCCGTCTGGCTTTAACCATTAAAATTCCTGAATGGGTCAGCGGCGAACTCAAGGGCATGGGATATTCGGTGGAAACCGTCAAGCGCACCTACAGTCCCATCACCGCGATTTATTTCGACAGGGAAAATAATACGATGTGGGGCGGAGCGAGCGATTACGGCGAAGACTACGGGTTGGCGTGGTAATCAACACCATACCGGAAAAGTTATTGAGATATAATTCGTTTAGCATTTAGCTTTGAGTTTAGAGAGTTTTATTGACTCGTGAGAATGTCCATTTTTAAGGAATCACAATGAACATCCGCTCCATCTTTTCTTTCGCCGCATTATTGGCTGCAGCCTTACCAGTGGGTTCAATGGCGCAAGATTATGACTACCACCCGGCACTTTCAGATAATTTTACCGCAAGTTTAGGAGCGATGAGGTCATCCAACTCTTTGGACCTCAGCGCGGTAGGCATTCTCCCTGATGCCGATCAGGGCAAGGATATTGATTTTGACGATAACCTTGGTGTCAGCGATTCGAGCACATTTCTCAATGCGCAATTACGCTGGAAGTTCGGCGCTCAGAAGAAATGGTCTGTATGGGGGCAGTACTTCAGCAACA
>JBFFWN010000301.1:0-3587 GCA_041570235.1 Lysobacterales bacterium
CCACGCTGGTGTTCAGCTTTGCCTTGATACCTGTTTTTATTGTCGGAAGAAAAATGATGAACCGCAGCATCGGTGTGCTTTTTCTGCTTGCGTATGCCGCTTATATGCTGGTCAGGTTTTATTCAAGCTGATGGCAGCAAATAGATAAGGCCTCAAACGCTATTAAGACTGTAAAAATATCAAGGATATAAAATTGAAAATAGAAAAACGCGTGTTACTCGCCATCATCACCTCAATGTTCTTTGCAAACGGCTTGGCTGCCGCTGGCCCCGCAGTTGAAGAAACACACTCCGGTGTTAGCGTGCAAAAAAACTCAGAAGGGCTGAAGGTCTTCACCACGGCCATGGATACTGCCCTGCGGCTTTCTGTTGGTGATCGTAAAGGGCTTGTCAAGGGCGCCCAACCGACAGAAAATGAAATATCCATATTCGTCAATCCGACCATTCAATTTCAGACCATGCTGGGTTTTGGTGGTGCGATCACAGATGCAAGTGCAGAGGTGTTCGCCAAGCTGCCGGCAGAGAAGCAGGAAGAATTCCTGGAGGCCTACTACGGCAGCACGGGATTGAAATACACCCTGGCGCGAACCACCATACACAGTTCAGACTTCAGCTCCGGAAGCTATACCTATATTGAAGAGGGCGACAGCGCCCTGGATACGTTTTCCATCGAGCATGACAGGGCCTATCGTATCCCGATGATCAAGCGTGCCATTCAGGCGGCGGGCGGCGAGCTATTGATGTATGCCAGTCCATGGAGCCCGCCGGCGTTTATGAAAGACAGCAACAATATGCTGAAGGGCGGGAAGTTATTGCCCGAGTTCTACCAGTCATGGGCCAATTATTACACCCGTTTTATCAAGGCCTACGAAACCGAGGGCATCCCGATATGGGGAATTACCATCCAGAATGAACCCATGGCAACCCAGATCTGGGAATCATCCATTTACAGCGCAGAGGAAGAACGTGACTTTCTGAAACATTTTCTCGGCCCAACCATGGAAAAAGCCGGCCTGGGCGATAAAAAGATCATCGTTTGGGATCATAACCGCGATCTTGTAAGTCACAGGGCCAATACCATCTTTGGCGACCCGGAGGCGGCAAAATATGCCTGGGGCATCGGCTATCACTGGTACGAAGTGTGGACAGGCAGCGAGCCAAAGCACAATAACCTGCAAAATGTTTATCAATCCTATCCGGACAAAAAAATTCTGTTCACCGAAGGCACGATTGAAAAATTCGACCCGCAACGTTACCAGTACTGGCCCAACGCCGAGCGTTACGCCAGGGATATGATCAACGATTTTAATGCCGGTGTGGTTGGCTGGACCGATTGGAATATACTGCTTGATCAGAATGGCGGACCCAATCACGTGGGCAATTTCTGCTTTGCGCCGATCCATGCCGATACGGACACGGGTGAACTGATCTACACACCGACCTATTATTACCTGGGACACTTTTCCAGGTTCATTCAACCGGGAGCGCGACGGGTCAGCACCACGGTCAGCCAGAGCTTTTTATTGGCCGCCTCGTTTGCTAACCCGGACGGCACCCTTGCCACCGTTATTTTGAATCCAACCGATAAAGCCATCGATTTTAATTACTACCTGGGTGATCAGGAAGCCGAGTGGAGTATTCCCGCCCGCGCTATCCAGACGGTTGTGCACTGACGGGTGAATCGAGCGGGCCGGGTTTCAGGTCCTCGAGAATCATGTACAGGCAGGGCACCAGCACCAGGATAATGGCGGTCGCGAAAACGATGCCAAAACCGAGTGAAATAGCCATCGGCACAAGGTAGGCCGACTGGCGGGAGGTTTCCATGATGATGGGTGTCAGGCCGCCGAATGTTGTCAAAGTGGTCAGAACGATCGGCCTGAAGCGTCGCAGGCCCGCCATGTGAATGGCATCAAAAGCGGAATGTTGGTCACGTTTTCGATTGGCAAAATCGATCATGATCAGGGCATCGTTCACGACCACGCCGGAAAGCGCGATAACACCCATAAAGCTGATCAGGGACAGGTCGAAGCCAAGGATAATATGCCCGATAATGGCCCCGATGACGCCAAACGGGATAGCGGTCATGACGATAAGTGGCTGTAAATAACTGCCAAAGGCGATCGCCAGCAGGGCATAGACGACTGCTATGGCAAGCCCAAAACTGCCCCACAAGGCCGCAGTAGATTCGCGCATCTCCGCCTGGCTGCCTTCAAATTTCCAGGTAAGCCCGGGAAAATCAGCCCGTAAGTCCGGCAGTATTTCCGTCCGGATCGCTTCAAGTACCCGCGAAATTTCCCGCTTGGGTTCGACATCCAGGCTGACATTGACAACGCGGCGGCCATCACGCCGGTTGATTGAACTGAAAGCTGCCCCGCGCTTGACCTCAACAACCTCGAGCAGTGGAACCTCGACGCCATCTGGCGTCATGATGACCAGGTCTGCGAAAGACTGGATATCCTTGCGGTCCTGTTTGGGTAGCTTGACACGAACCTCTATCTCATCGGTTCCGCGAATCTGGCGCAGGGCGAGGGCGCCATAGAATGCATCCCGCACCTGCTGGCCGACGTCTGCCGGTGTCAAGCCGAGGTTTTTGCCCTCCGGCAACAGGGTGAAGTCAAACTGGGTTTTACCCTTGTCATAATTGTCATTGACGTTGGTCGCCCCTTCAAACTCCTGCACCCGCAGTAAAAGCGCCTGGCTGGCGGCTTCCAGGACTTCGATATCCGAATGGCTAAGATCAACACTGATATCCTGCCGCCATCCGCCCGGACCGCTCTCCGCCTCGAAGGTTATCTGGCTCACGCCTTCGATATCGCCGATCTGATCGCGCCACAGCGCGATGATCTCCTCGGCCGACATATCGTGCTCATCCGGTGGTTTCATGACGATTTCCACGTCGATAAAACTGCCGCCGCGAACGTTGGTCTTGATGCCCTCGGCCACCTCGTAAAGATTATGCTCATCGAACATCCTGCGGGTGGAAGCCGTCACCAGGCCTGCCACCCTGGCGGCCTGGTCTGGCGTGGTGCCGACCGGCAGGCGGATGCCTGCCTCGATCTCATCGGCTGCCACCTCGGGCATCATGATCATGCCCATATGGCCGCTCGTACCATATCCGGCGACAACGATAAAGATGGCGATCGCCGAACTCAGCGTAATATAACGATGACGTAGACACCTATCGAGCAGGTGACGGTAGTGGGTATCGACGAAGTGGCTGAAGCCATGTGAAAAGGATTGCTGCCAGCCGTGGATGCGCCGTCCAAACCCCGTGTGAGGCTGGCTGGAGCTGTGTGCCAGGTGAGCGGGCAGTATATACAGAGCTTCCAACAGGGAAATGGCCAGCACGATGATCACCACGGCGGGTAACGGCGCCCAGAATTTGCCCGTTGTACCCGGCATGAACAGCAGCGGCACAAAGGCCACGATGGTCGTGATAATGCTGAAGGTGACCGGCGTGGAGATTTCCTTTGCGCCCTTGATGGCCGCCGACATATGGTCCAGCCCTTTTTGCCGGAACTCGTAAACATTTTCACCCACCACAATCGCATCGTCGACAACGATACCCAGCACGACGAGGAAGGCGAA
>JBFFWN010000302.1:0-3566 GCA_041570235.1 Lysobacterales bacterium
GCATGATCGGTAAAGCCGAACGCGGACCGGCGGCGATTGACGCCATCCGCGACAACAAGGCCGTTTACCTGATGGCCGTGGGTGGCGCTGCCTACCTGGTGGCGCAGGCCATCAAGTCATCAAAGGTGCTGGGCTTTGCCGAAATGGGTATGGAAGCCATCTATGAATTTGAAGTGCAGGATATGCCCGTGACCGTGGCGGTGGATGCCAACGGTGACTCTGTGCACCAAAGCGGCCCGCAGATATGGAAATTGAAAATCCAGGATGGCAATTTTTGACAGCCCGGCGTGCCGCCACGATAGAATAGACCGTTAAACGCACAAGCCGGTATGAACCGGCATCAACAACACAGGTGATTCTGATGAATCTGCTCAACAATGCAATTTTTAAAGTTCCGACGCCCTTTAACGAGCCGGTGTACGAATACCAGCCAGGTTCGGGTGAGCGCGCAAAGCTCGAGGCCGCCCTGGAAGAGATTGCCGGCAAGAAGGTCGATATTCCACTGATCATCGCCGGTGAAGAGGTGCGTACCGGCAAGCTTGGCAAGATTGTCATGCCACATGATCATCAGCATGTGTTGGGTGAATTTCACCAGGCTGGCGAGAAGGAAATACGTCTTGCCATCGACGCGGCCATGGCCGCAAAACCGGCATGGGCTTCGCTGCGCTGGGAGGAACGTGCAGCCATATTTTTGAAAGCGGCCGACCTGCTGGCAGGCAAATACCGTTTTGTCATGAATGCAGTCAGCATGCTCTCCACCAGCAAGAGCGCCTACCAGGCAGAAATTGATGCCACCTGTGAGCTGATTGACTTCCTGCGTTTTAATGTCTATTTCGCTCAGCAGGTTTACAGCGATCAACCGCTTTATTCACCCCGGGGTATCTGGAACTCGGTGCAGCAGCGTCCGTTGGAGGGTTTTGTATTTGCCGTAGCTCCCTTTAATTTTACCGCCATTGCCGGCAACCTGGCCGCAGCACCAGCCATCATGGGTAATACCGTGGTGCTTAAACCGGCATCCTCCTGTGTCTACACACCTTATATATTCATGCAGATTCTGAAGGAAGCAGGTTTACCGGATGGCGTGATCAATTATATCCCAGGGCGCGGATCGGAAGTCGGCAAAGTCTGCCTTGATCATGCTGATCTGGGCGGTATCCATTTTACGGGCTCGACCGGTGTTTTCCACCAGATGTGGAAAACCGTTGGCAACAATATTGCCGGTTACAAGTCCTATCCGAGAATCGTGGGTGAGACCGGCGGCAAGGACTTTGTCATGGTGCATGGCAGCGCCAATGTCAAAAAGGTTGTCACGGCGATTATCCGTGGCGCTTTTGAGTTCCAGGGCCAGAAATGCTCGGCCGCCTCACGCGGTTACATACCGGCATCATTGTGGCCGGCAGTGCACAAACAACTGGAAACCGAAATCGCCAGGATCAAGATGGGGAAAGTTAACGATTTTGGCAATTTCTGTAATGCAGTCATCGACAAAGCCGCCTTCAAGTCGATCACCGGGTTTATTGATTATGCCAGGAAGTCAGATGACGCCAAGGTGATTATCGGCGGCGACTATGACGACAGCCTGGGTTACTTCATAGAACCGACGGTCATACTCGCAGACAGCCCGCATTTCCGCACCATGGAAGAGGAGATTTTCGGCCCTGTGATGACCCTGTATGTCTATGACGATGACAAATATGAGGAAACCCTTGAGTTGTGTGACAAGACCTCAATTTATGCCCTGACCGGCGCGGTGTTTGCAACCGAGCGGACCGCGATCAGCCTTGCAATGGGCAAGCTGGAAAACTCGGCCGGCAATTTTTATATCAATGACAAACCCACCGGCGCCGTGGTCGGACAACAACCGTTTGGCGGCGCCCGGGCCTCCGGCACCAATGACAAGGCGGGTTCATATCTGAACCTGTTACGCTGGGTTTCACCACGCACCATCAAGGAAACCTTCGATGCACCCGAGACCTTTGAATATCCATTTATGGATAAAGACTCCTGAAAAGAACACTGAGACAATCTGAATGAAAAAATACATAATTGCCCTGCTGGATGGTGATGGTATCGGTCCTGAAATCATGCGCGAAGCCGTCAAGGTTCTCAAACTTGTCGAGGAAAGGAACGATATCAGCTTTGATCTGATCCATGCCGACTTTGGCGCCAGCGCCTATTTCAAGTGCGGCCATCCATTTCCCGATGAAACCAAGGCAATATGCGACCGTGCCGATGCCATCATGAAAGGCCCTATCGGCCTCAGTCATGAAGAGTCACAGAAGATACCATTGGATCTGCTGCCCGAACGCGGCGCCCTGTTGCCTTTGCGCGCCCGCTACAACACATTTGCCAATTTCCGGCCGGTCTTTTTACCAAAGGCGCTGGGCCATTTCTCGCCACTGAAACCGGAAATCATCGGTGAGGGAATCGATATGATCATGGTTCGTGAGTTGGTGGGCGGTCTGTATTTCGGGGAAAAGGAAGTCGGAATTAACGAACGGGGATTACGTTACGTCAAGGAAACCCTTGAGTATGACGAAGAGCAAATAAGCAGGATCATGCACGAGGCCCTGCGCCTCGCCATGCGGCGCAAAAAAGTCCTGCACAATATTCACAAGAGCAATGTGTTGAAATCCAGTGTGCTTTGGAACGAAGTGCTGGCGGAGGTCGCGACGGAATACCCCGAGGTGGAAATTCGTCACTTGCTGGTCGATGCGGCAGCCACACTTTTATGCCTCAACCCCTGCCAGTTTGACGTGATGGTCATGGAGAACATGTTTGGCGACATCCTCAGTGACCAGGGCGGCGGTATCCTCGGCTCACTTGGACTGATGCCATCCGCCTGCAAGGGCCCCGAGAAAAGCTACTACGAACCCTCCCACGGTTCAGCCCCCGATATCGCCGGCAAGAACATTGCCAACCCCTACTCGATGATCGGTTCGGTGGCGATGATGCTCGAAGACAGTTTCAACATGCCCGAAGAATCAAAAAACGTATGGGCCGCCATGCAGAGCGTGTTTGCCGAAGGGTTTTCTACTCCCGATTTATCCAAGCCCGGCAGCGGTGTAAAAATGATCAGCACCGATGCCTTTGGTGACAAGGTGGTTGAAGCATTGAGGGCGATGCCCAGAGGTTAAAGCGTACTGGTGAAGTATACGGGAAGCGTATTAATTCTGGTAACCGTTGTTTACAAACAGTCGCTCTTGTAAACGCGGGGCCAATGAATCGGGTGGGCTGTGTTGCCCATGCCAATTCGGCGCTGCGCGCTACCCTCGGTCAGGAACCCGCCTGATCGGGACCGGTTCGAAGGTACATCCTGTACCATCGGCCCTCGATTTTCTTCCTGAAAATCGCCCCGGGCGGAACCCTTTCCTCGGCGACTAAATGGGCAACACAGCCCACCCGCTCCATTGACCTTCCATGCTGAAACAGCGACACTCCGTATGACTCGCAGCCGATGGCACCGCGTTCGACGATTTTGAAGCGCCGAGTAGCCAGACGGTTAGTGGACGATTGGCCGGGATTGCCAATCGAGCTCATCCAGCACAAGGATGTGCTGTATGAGC
>JBFFWN010000303.1:0-3544 GCA_041570235.1 Lysobacterales bacterium
CGGCGCCTTCGATGAAGCTGCAATCGAGGCTATCGCGCAGAAAGAGGGTGAACTGACCAGCACACGCCTGATGATTACCAGCAGGGCGATATCAACTGCCTTTGGTCTGTTGAGCGACGAGCAGCGCGCACAATTGGAAGCAAATGCGGCCGAACGCCGGGCCAAACGTGCCGAAAGACATCATAAAGGGCAAGTTGAAAGCTGAGTTGAATACTGAATAGAAATGTCCACCCTGTGAAATCGCCTATTTCAGCAGGGTGGGCATGTCGCGCGAATCCGCTCCGCGGTGTTATAATTACCCTTCAAGAGCCGCTGGGCCCGCTGACGGGTTTCGGCTGGTGCAAATCACTTGAGGCGTCGCCGCCAGGCTGCTTCGGAACGTCAAACAAAACAGGAGTTCAATTCAATGTCCACCAGTCTAGACCTGTCCAAGCTCAGCTTAATGGACGCCCTCGACCTCGCTACACTGATCGAGGAGGAAGCGCGCCAGCGCTATGAAATGTTTGCCTCACAGCTAAGCGGTTTTGGCGCCGGCACCTTCTTCGCCTCGATGGCTGAGAACGAGGCCAAGCACGGAACTGAGCTGCTGAACCGACGCATGGCCCTGTTTGGCAAGGTCCCCATGAACGTGAAGCTGGTCGACCTCTACGACGTCGAAGCCCCTGAAACGGGAGCGCCGCGCCGCGGCATGTCCACGGTCCAGGCATTTGAGCTGGGACTCGCTGCTGAGAAGAAGGCCTACGATTTTTACGACATGGCATTGCCCGGAATCACCGATCCCGAGGTTAAGGCACTGTTCACAGAGCTTCGGGATGAAGAGACCGAACACGTCGAGATGCTTAAAGAGGCAATGGCCAAACTACCCGCCAGCGCCAGCGTCGAGACCGAGAATGACCCGGATGATGCCCCCTATCTGTAGGGTCAGGTTTACAACCTAACAGGTTTAGAATCTAAAGGGCTCGCGCAAGGGCGGAAGCATCAACCGCCAAATCGACCGGTCAGCCGTAACGTCCCTCGATATAATCGGTGGTCTCCTTATGTTGGGGCGTCAAAAACATCTGGCCGGTTTCGGTATGCTCGATCACCTTGCCCATCAACATGAAGATACACTCTTCACTGGCCCGGCGCGCCTGTGCCATGTTATGGGTAACGATCAGGATAGTGTACTTACCACGCAGATCCCATAGCAATTCCTCGACGGCTTCGGTGCCTTTGGGGTCAAGTGCAGAACAGGGTTCATCCATCAGCAATACAGTGGGCTTGACCGGTAGCAAACGGGCAATACACAGTTTCTGTTGTTCCTCGAGAGATAAGGAGGTTGCCCTGGAGTCCAGCTTGTCTTTGACCTTGTCCCACAAAAGCACCTGCTGAAGTGCGCTTTCGACAATCTCATCCTGGGCGGCACGGTTACCCTTTCCACCCTCCTGGTGAATGTTATAACCGAAAAGCACGTTATCCCGAATGGAAAGCGGTAATGGGTTGGGTCGCTGAAACACCATGCCAACCTGTTTACGCACTTGTAAAAGCTCGACCTCGGGGCCAAAAACATTGTCACCCATGACATCGATCTCACCGCTGATCCTGACATAGTCCAGGCGTTCGTTGATACGGTTGACGGTGCGTAAAAAGGTGCTTTTTCCACAACCGGATGGACCTATCATCGAGGTAATCATGCCCTGCTTGATGTCCAGGTCGACGTTAAACAATGCCTGGAAGGTTCCATACCAAAGGTTCAGCTTCCTGGCACTGATCGCCAGACCGTTATCTACAGCTGCATATTGCCCTGTTGATGCCATTAGCCAAACCTCCCTTCGACGTAGTCACGGGTGCGCTGATCGCTGACTTCGCCAGTAAACAGGTCCTCGGTAATGCCCACATCGAGACATTTGCCCTCCAGGAAAAAAGCAGTGCGGTCCGCCAGTCGCCTGGCCTGCTGTACCAGGTTGGTGACCAGGATAATGCTGATCTCTTTCTTCAGTTCCTTGAGGACGTCTTCAATTCTCATCGTGGTGACGGGATCGACAGCGATGGAAAACTCATCCAGCATCAACAATTCAGGATCCTGGGACAGCGCCCTTGCAATCGTCAGCCGTTGCTGCTGACCACCGGATAATAAACTGCCCAGTGAATCCAGGCGGTCTTTGACCTCGTCCCACAGTGCGGCCCTGGTCAGGCAGCGCTCAACGATGACATTCAATTCAGCCTTGTCTTTCAAACCACGCAGACGAGGGGACAATGCAACGTTGTCATAGATGGAGAGCGGTAGCCCGACAGGCAGTGGAAAAACAACGCCGATCCGGCTGCGCAAGCCATAGACATTTCGAACCTTTTGAACGTTGATGCCGTTGAAGCTGATTTGCCCGCTGACTTTCATGTCCGGGTTGAACATATCCATGCGGTTGATCGCTTTTAAAAACGATGTCTTGCCCGCGTTGGCCGGGCCGATGATACCGAATATTTCATTCTGCCTGACATCCAGCGAGACATCACTCAGGGCGGCATGATCACCATAATGAATGGATAAATTTTTTACATCCAGTTTGACCGGCACTGAAGTCGCGCTATTGTGTTGCAGTTCTTCGCTCACGACGCTCTCGTTTACCATTTTTTCTTACCCCGCAAATACATTCGAAGTGCGATGGATGCGCTGTTCATCACCAGGACCATGGCGATGAGCACCAGGGCCACGCCATATGGCACGCCTTCAGGCATGTTGGGGACCTGGGTTGAGACAACAAACAGGTGAAGTGACAGCGCCATTGTCTGGTCAAATACTCCCTGGGGAAGAAATGGCAAAAAGAACACTGCACCGGTAAACATGATCGGTGCGGTTTCACCTGATGTTCTGGACACTTCGAGTATCACACCGGTCAAAATACCGGTGATTGCGTTGGGTAGTACGATACGCCGGATGGTCTGCCAGCGTGTTGCGCCCATATTCCAGCAGGCTTCGCGAAATGCCATCGGCACCGATTGCAACGACTCCCTGGTAGCGACAATGACCACCGGCAATGTCATCACGGCCAGGGTTAAACTCGCTGCCAGTATACTGGTGCCAAAGCGGAAAAAGAGTACAAATGCACCCAATCCAAAAAGTGCATGCACGATGGAAGGCACACCTGCCAGGTTGATAATGGCGAGGTTGATCGCACGGGTAAACCAGTTATCCGGTGCGTACTCGCTAAGGTAGATGGCCGCAGCCACCCCGAGAGGCACCGATGCCAGCAAGGCCACCAGCACCAGCAGTATCGTGCCCAGCAATGCCGGGAAAATACCGCCTGCGGTCATGCCCTTGGTAGGACTGGAAAACAAAAATTCAAAAGAGACGACAGGCGCGCCTTTGTAAATCAGGGTACCCATTATCAGCACGACCGGTAATATCAACAAGGCGGTCATACTGCCGAACAGGAATCGAAAGGCTTTTTGCCGGTTGATATTTTTGCGATTGATTTCAGTTGCTTTAAACATGGCCTTATTGCTCCCGTACACCGCGCACAACCAGGTCTGCAACCAGGTTGATGATAAACGTGATGACAAACAGTGA
>JBFFWN010000304.1:0-3536 GCA_041570235.1 Lysobacterales bacterium
ACTGAACGACTGACAATCCCGCCCTTTTCATCAACGACAAAATAGGTGGGAAAGCCGCGGATATTCCAGTCCGTTGTGGTTTGCCGGCTACCCAGCAAAACAGGAAGATCGACACCGGTCTCACTGATAAACTCGCGCACCTCATCAAGGTTTTCATATTCCAATGCCACCACCCGTGCCCAGGCCAGCTTTCCACTGGCAACCAGTTCATCCAGGTTATCGATGCTGGTCCGACAGTAAAAACACCAGGGGGCGAAAAAATAAATCACACCCACCTGCCCTTCCACCATCACCGAGTCTGCACCGCTGTCATCAAGCCACACCGCTTCCAACCGCGGCGTATGGTCCTCATCCGGCAGGTTCCTGGTCTGCCACATGCTTACCAGTGCAAAAACGCCAATGATCAATACAACATCAATCAGCAGGGATGCCCAAAAATGACTGCGCAGTTTTTTCCAACCGGCCTTTAATTTGCCTATCATAACGGTCCTTCACCCCACAACAGGCGGTCAACCGCACCGCGATAACCAAACCGTTCAAGGTCGATTTTACCGTCCAGAAACACCACACCCTCTCCCTCCAGCCGGTCTTTCTGCTCCAGCCAGCCTGGAGACTCTTCCGGGAAGGAGATTTTTCCCTGTGAGTTGATAACCCGGTGCCAGGGCAGTTGCATCTTACGGGGCGCCCGACGCATGGCCTGGCTAACCCGGCGCGCCTGCCTGGGCATACCGGAGAGCTTTGCTACCTCTCCATAGGTCAACACGTGCCCCGGCGGTATCTCTGAAACGACCTTCCAGACATTCTGGTGGAAGCTCGTGTCATCGGGCTTGTTGATGTTGGTGTTTGAACTCATTTTTATCCCTGTCAGAAACTTTCCCGGCAAACATGGCACTGTTTTACATGGCAGGTTAGCATGTTGGTTTTGGCAATTTTCACATATTGAGACCGGGATGACACAAAAAGCTGACACAATACATAAACGCGAACCCAAACGCGGCAGTCATGATTTCAAATTGGCCTGTGACATTCTTGATGCAGGCAAGGTCTGCCACGTCGGATTTACGCTGGATGGACAACCCTATGTAGTGCCAATGGCCTACGCCCGAATGAATGATCAGTTACTGATACACGGCTCGGTTGCCAGTCGCCTGGTAAAAAACCTGGCCGGGGGTTTGAAATGTTGCGTAACCGTCACTCATTTCGATGGCCTGGTATACGCCCGCTCAACATTCAACTCTTCGATGAATTACCGCTCGGTCATGGTGTTCGGCCAGGCCCATGTCATAGATGATCCTGATCAAAAGAGAACCGGTATCCAGGCATTGGTAGACCACCTGATGCCGGGCCGCAGGGCGGATTTGAGAAAGTCGTCAATCAAGGAACTCAATGCCACCAGCCTGTTGGCCTTACCGATTAAAACATTCAGTACAAAAGTTCGGACGGGGCCGCCATCCGACACAAAATCCGATCTCGAAACGCCGGTCTGGGCTGGCGTTGTTCCACTTTCATTGGAAGCTGGGGAGCCCATTGACGCGCCGGATTTATTACCCGGCATAACGCGACCCGGTTACCTGGGATAAACCTACTCTTCCTTCGTATCCGTTTGCCCGCTTGTTCCGGCTGCATACTGGGTGGCTGTCAGGATACCGCGCAGGATATTGATCTCGTTTTGATCGGGTCTTGCACGGTTGAATAAACGCCGCATCCTGGCCATCAGTTTTTTCGGTTGTTCGGGATTCATGAATTTAATATCGAGCAAAGTCTTTTCCAGGTGCACAAAGAACATTTCCATTTGCCCGGCATCCACCGGCACCCAGTCAGACGGCGCACTGACAGCACCCGCCCCACCCTTCACCGCCATGCGTAACTCATAGGCCATCACCTGCACCGCCTGCGAGAGGTTTAAGGAACCGTAGTTGGGGTTGGTATCAATATGCACCAACTGGTGACAGCGCATTATTTCATCATTGGTTAAACCGGCACGCTCCTGGCCAAACAGCACCGCGATCTCCTGCCCTTCGTGCTCGGCCAGAGCGCTTTGCGCTGCGCTTCTCATGTCCATCTGCGGCATCGGCAGGCTGCGTATACGGGCGCTGGTGCCGAGGACCAGTGAACAGCCCTCCAGCGCGGATTCCAGCGAATCATGGATCACCGCGTGTTCCAACAGGTCATCCGCACCGGAAGCCATTGCAGTGGCTTCAGCCGAGGGGAAAATCTTTGGTGAAACCAGGTGAAGCTGTGTCAATCCCATCACTTTCATGGCCCTGGCCGTGGCGCCGATGTTGCCTGGATGTGACGTATTGATCAAAACTATACGGATTTGTGATAAACGTAGTGCCACCTGGGCGTCGCTTCTGGTATCCTGTGCCGCCTTCGAGTTCATAGAAGTCATACTCTTTTCAAGGTTTTATTGCCATGGCCCATCCAATATTAAATATTGCTATTAATGCAGCCCACATCGCCGGTGACTTGATGCGCCAGGAATTTCACAATGTTGCCAGTATTCCTGTAACGCAAAAAGCACGGCATGACTATGTCACCGAGATCGACAGATCCAGTGAGAAGCAGATTGTACGTGAAATCAAACGATATCACCCCGATCATTCGATTCTCGGTGAAGAAGGAGGCGCTGACGGTGACAGTGAGTTCAAGTGGATCATCGATCCTCTTGACGGCACCAGCAACTACCTGCACGGCATACCCCATTTTGGTATATCTATTGCGTTGCAGGTTAAAGGCCGTACCGAGCATGCAGTGGTTTACGACCCGATGCGGGATGAGATGTTCAGTGCGAGCCGCGGCAGTGGCGCCCATCTGAACAATACCCGAATCCGGGTTTCCAAGCGTAACTCGCTGGATACCGCCATCCTGGCCACGGCATTTCCGTTCAGACAACGCGGACAGATGGCCACTTACACCGGTATCTTCAGTGATGTATTCAAAAAAATCGAAGACATTCGCCGCAATGGCTCTGCAGCCCTTGACCTGGCGTGGGTCGGGGCCGGTCGCATGGATGCCTATTTTGAAATCGGGCTCAAACCCTGGGATGTCGCTGCTGGTGCATTGATCGTGCGCGAGGCCGGTGGTGTGGTGACCGATTTTGACGGCAATGATAACGTTGAAGCATCCAATACGATTCTTGCTGCACCGTACAAACTGATGACGCCGCTGAGACAGATTATCGAACCGCGTTGGGCGAAAACGAAACGCTAGTAGCATAATCATCCCGGGGTTGCGAGTAGCGGAACCCGGGACAACCTCTGGCAAGGAAGAGCGCTAAAATCTGTCATCCCGGAAATGCGAAGCGTTGTACGGGAGCTCATCAGTATTACGTAGATTCAAACAAAACGGCCTCGTTTGGACACCCGGCAGCGTTGGCGGCGCTATGGGTAGTCCCTGCTGAGACATGCCGTGAACCCATCCCTGGGGGCGCGTCCAAAACATCCATGTTTTGTACGGTCTCAGCAGGGACTACCCACATCCCCGCCTCGGTTCAATGGATTCTAATTTAAGCGGTAGCTTCCAGCTTTTGTGCA
>JBFFWN010000305.1:0-3521 GCA_041570235.1 Lysobacterales bacterium
ATGTGCTTTCCAGGATCGTGCGTAAACCGCGGGCGCCGGTTTTACGTTTCATGGCCCGCCTTGCAATGGCCCTCAGGGCTTCCTCCCTGATATCCAGTTCAGAGCCTTCCATTGCAAATAACTGCTGGTACTGTTTGACCAATGCATTTTTGGGTTCCACGAGGATGCGGACCAGGGCTTCTTCATCGAGTTCCTGCAGCGTTGCAACCACCGGCAAACGGCCCACAAACTCTGGAATCAGACCATACTTGACCAGGTCTTCAGGTTCGACATCAAGCAATAATTTGCCAATATCCTTTTCATCATCATGGCTTCGAACCTTTGCAGAAAACCCGATACCTGCGGAGGAAGAGCGTGCCTGAATGACCTTTTCAAGGCCTGAAAATGCACCGCCACAGATAAACAGGATCTGACCGGTGTTAACCTGCAGAAATTCCTGCTGCGGGTGTTTACGGCCTCCCTGCGGTGGGACCGAGGCGATGGTGCCTTCGATCAACTTCAACAAGGCCTGCTGGACGCCCTCGCCGGAAACATCACGGGTAATGGACGGGTTTTCGGCCTTGCGTGAAACCTTGTCTATTTCGTCGATATAGACAATGCCTGTCTGGGCCTTTTCGACATCATAGTCACACTTTTGCAGCAGTTTCTGGATGATATTTTCAACATCCTCACCCACGTAACCGGCTTCGGTCAGGGTGGTGGCATCGGCGATCGTGAACGGTACGTTGAGCATCCTGGCAAGGGTTTCGGCCAAAAGCGTCTTACCCGAACCGGTAGGTCCGATCAGCAGGATATTGCTCTTGGCAAGCTCCACTTCATCCTTGTTGCGTTGTGGTTCAAGACGCTTGTAATGGTTGTAAACCGCAACGGAAAGAACCTTCTTGGCGTGCTGCTGGCCAATAACAAAGTCATCCAGGAACGCATGGATATCCTTGGGGGTCGGCAATTTCTCACGCTCGCCGGAACCGGTCTCTTCCAGTTCCTCGCGAATGATGTCGTTACACAGTTCAACGCATTCATCACAGATGTATACGCTTGGCCCCGCAATCAGTTTGCGAACCTCGTGTTGGCTTTTTCCGCAGAAGGAACAGTACAGAATTTTGCCGTCAGTTCCCGTAGTTTCTCGATCACTCATATCAATTTATCCAGTATCCTGCGGAAAATTCTACTATTTATTACTGTCAGAGTCATCCTTTCGTCTATCGATGAGTTGATCGATAAGACCATACTCTTTTGCTTGCTCCGGACTCATGAAGTTATCACGCTCCGTATCCGTGGCAATGGTTTCGACCGATTGACCGGTGTGATAGGCGAGAAGATCGTTCAGTTGCGAGCGAATCTTCAGAATTTCCCTGGTGTGAATTTCGATATCGGTGGCCTGACCCTGGTAACCGCCCAGCGGTTGATGGATCATCACCCGTGAGTGCGGCAAACAATAGCGTTTTCCACTGGCGCCTGCTGCCAGCAGCATTGCACCCATGCTGGCGGCCTGACCGATACACATGGTGCTGACGTCCGGCTTGATAAACTGCATGGTGTCATAAATGGCGAGGCCTGCGCTGACGGAACCGCCGGGGCTGTTGATATACAGGTTGATATCTTTATCGGGGTTTTCAGACTCGAGGTAAAGCATCTGTGCAACAATTACATTGGCGGTGTGATCATCGACCGGGCCAACCAGGAAAATCACACGTTCTTTTAGCAAACGGGAATATATGTCATACGCACGTTCGCCCCTGGAGGTCTGCTCGACCACCATCGGTACAAGGTTCAAAGCACGTGTTTCCATGTTCATAATTATCTACCCGCTGCCTCTGTTGCTGCATTGATGGCTTCCTGGAAGCTCATCGGTTTTTCTGTCACTTTAGCGTTATTGACAACCCAGTCAACCACCTGGTTCTCCAAAACCGCATTTTCTACAGCCTGCAACATGCGCTCGTCTTTGTAATACATCTGCACGACCTCGCGAGGCTCTTCGTAAGTCTGGGCGATTTCCTCAACCGCTTCCCGAACCTTTGCACCATCGATACGAATGTCATTCAACTCGGCCAGGTGGCCCAGCAACAGACCGCTGCGCACGCGCTTTCTGGCCGGCTCGCGGAAGTGGTCAAGCATTTCATTGGTTACCTGGATTTCCGCACCACGCAGCATCTGCTGTAAAAGCCGACGCGCCTCATTGGCGACGATGCTTTCCGGAACTTCAAGATCTTCGTGCATTTCGAGCAAACGTTCGGCCAGCTGTGTCTTCAGTTGTGTACTGACTGCCTGCCCCAATTCACGCTCAAGATTATTGCGAATCTCTGTCTTCAGATCATCGACATCACCGCTTTCAACACCGAATGACTTGATAAAGTCTTCGTCAACTTCGGGCAGTATGCCTTCCTGAACCTTGCTGACCTTGAGCTGGCATTCCAGCGACTTTCCTGCCAACACGGCTTCGCCGTAATCGGCTGGAAAATCCAGTGTGACTGTCTTCTCATCACCTGCAGACATATCCCTGATGGCATTTTCCATGCTTTCAAAACCGGACTGCCCCAAAATCACCGCAAGGCGATGGTGGCCGGCCTTGGGCACGGTGCCTTCTTCTGTCTCAGCGGTATATTCAACCAGGGACTGGTCGCCGTCGGCAGGCGTACGCTCAACGTCTGACCATTTGATACGCTGCTTCCTCAAGGTTTCCATCATTTCGGCCACATCATCATCGGTGACACTGACGTCGGGCTTATTAATTTCAATTTCGGCCACATCTATCGGGCCGAGTTCCGGGTAAATCTCAACGATCGCATTGAATTCGAGACCGGTCTCTTCACTTAGTACCGGTGCTTCGTCCAGGCGCGGGTTGGATGCAATGCGCAAAGATTCCTGCTCAAGGGCCTGCTGCAATGACCTCTGTGTAGTTTGCTGGATGATCTCTTCTCTAACCTGCGCTCCATAGCGTTGTTTTAATACGCTGAAAGGTATACGACCCGGGCGGAAGCCTTTTAACGTGACCTGTTTGCCAAGTTCACGCAAGCGAGCATCCACCTGCTTTTTAACTTCTTCCCCTGGAACCTGAATGTTCAGTCGCTTTTCTATAGCGCTGATATTTTCAACTGAAACTTGCATGGATGCTGTAAACCTCTTGGTGGTGTTTTGTCTTACCGACTGTGGCAGGATTTATTGGTGCGAAAGGGGAGACTCGAACTCCCACGGGTTACCCCACTGGAACCTAAATCCAGCGCGTCTACCAATTCCGCCACTTTCGCTAATGTTTTCCGAACTGATATCCCGTCAGGAATTTTGGTGGGCCATCTAGGACTCGAACCTAGAACCAATAGATTAAGAGTCTACTGCTCTGCCAATTGAGCTAATGGCCCGCTCGCCAATGCAGATATCAAATCTGCTCTAAAATGGGGTGGACGATGGGGCTCGAACCCACGACCGCCGGAATCACAATCCGGAGCTCAACCAACTGAGCTACGCCCACCATTAATCAAATCTGCTTGCCACCAAGCCCAAACTGCCTCGAACCACATACATGG
>JBFFWN010000306.1:0-3518 GCA_041570235.1 Lysobacterales bacterium
ATCAACACGGCCGCAGCATTTGGGCCGGGTGACTGGCTGGTTCGAGTCGGCGCCTCCAACGTCAGGCCACAATCCGATAACCACGCTGTGGTTTCGGTTGAACCGGCCACCAGCGCCACCATCAACTTTACCTACATGATGACCGACGTCTGGGCCCTGGAATTACTGGCGGCCTATCCGTTTAAACACGATATCGAATTGCTGGACGGCACCAAGGTGGGCAGTACAAAACACCTGCCACCCACGTTGAATGTGCAATATCACTTCAGGCCAACCGAGAAGCTGCAACCCTATGTCGGCGTGGGCATCAACTACACGGCATTTTTCAGCGAAGAAACCACCGGGCCGCTGACAGGTTCAGACCTGAAACTGGGCGATAGCTGGGGCCTTGGCGGCCAGATTGGTTTTGACGTGATGTTCAACGACAGCTGGTTCTTTAACCTGGACGCACGCTATATCGCCATTGAGACCAAGGCCGAGCTGGATGGCCTGAGCCTGGGCAAAGTCAAGATCGACCCGTGGGTTTATGGCGCACATGTCGGTTTCCGGTTCTAGGCCTTAACCCAAACCTTACCTTCTCCACATTGAGGGGCTGTCATGGCCCCTCTTTCTTTAGCCCAAGCCCTCCTGCGGGCATTTAAAGCCCTGACTTTTGACCTACTTACTTTTGGCCCATGCATTCATGCTGCAATCGTGGTCTCATATATCTGCCCCTGGCGAACTGGTCATTCATCAAGGGTTGTAACAAAAATAAAGTAACCTTTTGTTACAAAAGATCGTCTAAAGATCTAACAGGAACAGATACAGAGGGCTGGTGTTTTTAAAGGCAAGTATTTCGCCATTGAAAATCATCCGCCCATTTTTGTATGGGTAATAGAAATACAAAGTTATTACATTTGAATTTTTTAAAGAGGACTTACCGTGAAAAAGCTGCTCAAAATCATTTCCCCGATTCTCGTACTGGTTGTTAGCATCGGCGTCGTGCAGGCCCTGAGTGCAGCAAAGCCAGCACCTGAAAAGAAAGAGGAATCACAACGACTGGTTTCGCTCTATGTTGACGAAGTGACATCAGACACGGTGACCATTTCTGTGCAAGCACAGGGTGATGTCCGTCCCAAGACAGAAATCGACCTTATTCCACAGGTTTCCGGCCGCATCGTGGGTATCTCTGAATCATTCGCAGAAGGCGCTGAGTTCAGCCCGGGCGATACATTGATCAAGATTGATGACACCAATTACAAGCTGGCCGTCATTCGGGCCGAGGCGCGCGTTTCTGAAGCAAAGGTCAACGTCGAGAGAGAACTGGCCAACGCCAAGATCAAGCGGGAACACTGGCTGGACAAACGCACCGAGGGCGAACCCACGGCGTTTGCACTGAACAAACCCCAGGTCATGGATGCAGAAGCAAAACTGCTTGCTGCGGAAGCCGACCTGAAAGAGGCCAAACTGAACGTGGCGCGCACTGAAATCAACGTACCTTTCCTCGGTCGCGTTGTGAAGAAAAATGTCGGCATCGGCCAGTACGTGACAGCGGGCACACCCCTTGGACGGGTATTTTCTACCGATACCGTTGAAATCCGCCTGCCACTGACCGATGTTCAACTGGAAGAGCTGAACCTGCCCATGGGTTATATGGCTGACGCCTTCAACGCACCCGCAGTCAAGTTTACCGCCCGTGTCGGTAACCGCGAACATTCCTGGAACGGCCGCATCGTGCGCACGCATGCATCGGTCGACCAGCAGACCCGCCTGATATATGCCATAGCAGAAGTTGAAGATCCTTATGGTCTTGGTTCTGACAATGGCACTCCACTGGCGGTTGGTATGTTTGTTAAAGCTGAGATAGAAGGCGTCTCCAGCCAGCAAGCCATGGTATTGCCACGCCTTGCCCTGCGCAGCGCCAACAAGGTTTACGTGATCAATGATGAAAACCGCCTGGAAATCCGCACAGTGGATATTCTGTCAACATCCGATGACGTGGTGCTGGTGAGCACCGGTGTAAAGGTGGGTGACAAGGTGGTGACATCAACCATCCCGGCCGCAGTCGATGGCATGGAAGTACGCGCCATTACACGTGAGCAACAGAGCTGAAAAATCAGCCAACTGAGAGGGAGCAGAAAACATGAACGGTCTTATTGCCTGGTGGGCACGTAACTCTGTAGCCGCAAATCTTGTCATGGTCGGCATTTTTGTCGCCGGCACCATAGGGTTTTCACAGATGGAACGGGAGATGGATCCGCAGGTCCGCTTCCCTGGTCTGCAAATTGAAGTTTCCTGGCCGGGCGCTGCCCCGCAGGAAGTCGAAGAGCAGATCGTGGCGCGGATTGAGGAAGCCGTCCGGGACCTGGATGCGGTTGAATGGGTCAGGTCGACCTCCGCCGAAGGCTATGGCGGTGTTTACATCCTGGCCGAAAACCAGGTGGACTTTACCCAGTTCATGAATGACGTGAAAATCCGCGTCGATTCGATTTCATCCTTCCCCCGCGATATCGAACCACCGCAGGTACAACAATGGGTCAACCGTAATGAATTCATGCGTGTTGCCGTGCATGGTGAGTTGGGTGAGCGCGAACTCAAACGCCTGGCGGAAACCCTCAGGCGCGAAGTCGCCCAGCTACCGGCCGTCAGCCTGGTGCAGCTTTTTGGCACCCGCCAGGAGGAAGTCTCCATAGAGGTCAGTGAAGACGCCTTGAGACGTTACAACCTGAGCTTCTCCGAGGTTGCCAACGCCATTCGTAACACCTCGATCAACCAGTCCGCCGGACAGGTCCGCACGGAAGTCGGCACCTACCAGCTCAAGGTGCGCAGCCAGGCGGATACGGAAACAGAATTCAGCAACATCATTATCCGCGAATCTGCAGATGGCGGCATGATCCGGGTCGGCGACGTTGCCGCTGTCATCGACGGTTTTGAAGACAACCCGATCCTGGCCACCCTCAACGGTGAACCCGCGGTCCTGATCCAGGTGATGTCGACAGAAATCATGGATATCGTGACCGCCTCACAGTCGGTTCGCGACTGGATTGAGAAAAGAAAAGATTCATTACCCGAAGGTGTCACACTGACACTGTGGACCGACCAGGCGGTTGACTTCAAGAGCCGCATGAAAACCATCGGCAGTTCCGCCGCAATGGGCCTGGTGCTGGTCATGGTTGTTCTGCTGTTAACCTTAAGGCCGATCGTGGCTTTCTGGGTGGCGATAGGTATCGCCACCGCTTACGCAGGTGCGTTCGTATTGCTCGGCCCGGTTGGCGTGTCCCTGAATATGCTGTCCACCTTTGCATTCCTGCTAGTGCTCGGTATCGTGGTTGATGACGCCATCGTCGTCGGCGAAGGCATCCACTCCGAAGCCAACCGTATTGGCGGTGGTGTCAACGCATCGATCGCCGGCGCCCAACTGGTCGCCAAGCCGGTTGTATTCGGTGTGATCACAACCATCATGGCCTTCCTGCCCTGGCTGTTGGTCAGCGGTTCAACCTCTGAGTTCACACGGCACATTACCTTGGTGGTTATCCTTG
>JBFFWN010000307.1:0-3503 GCA_041570235.1 Lysobacterales bacterium
GATGCCCCCTTTTTTGTGGACAAGGCGCCGGGAAACTTTCAACACATCGGCCTGATCAAGACCCTGTTTCCAAAAGCAAAAATTATTGACATCCGACGTAACCCGATGGCCAGTGGCTGGAGTTTGTATCGGCACTTTTTTGCTGAAAGTTTTCTTTTTTCCTATGATCTCAAAACCATCGGTAAATATTACAACGACTACATTGAGTTGATGGATCACTGGCATTCTGTTTTACCCGGCCAGGTTCTGACGCTGGAATATGAAGACCTGGTCAGGGATTTGCCTTCCCACGTGGAGAAGATATTGCAGTATTGCGGTTTACCGTTCGAGCAGGCCTGTGTTGATTTCCATCTGAACAAGCGCGCCGTGGCAACACCGAGTTCCGAACAGGTACGGCAACCCATTTTTACCGACGCATTGGAGCATTGGAAAAACTACGAGGCCTTTTTGACACCGCTCAAACAGGTCATCAGGGCCTGAATAATATTTAAAGCGTATTGATCGTCGATGAGTAACAAAAAGCGAAAGATTAAAGGCAATCAGCAACGGCCCACCAAGCACAGGCGCGTCATATCGAGTCAGCAAAATATGCGCCTGCAACAGGCGGTTCGTGCGCACTCGGCCGGCAACCTGGCGCTGGCAGAGGCCGAATACCGGGCGTTGATTGCCGAGAGGATAAGAACGCCGGATTTGTACTGCAAACTGGCATCGGTTTGCGCCCGGACCGGTCGTCGCAGCGAGGCCATAAGCCTGTGGAAGCAGGCACTTGGTATCGATCCAAGGTCGGTTGAAGCCAGGATGAACCTGGCCGAGAGTTACCAGCAGGCAGGTGATGTCGACCGGTCAATCAAATTGTACCGCCGCGTGATTGCCGAAAACAAAGAATTGTTCGTGGCCAGGTATCTGCTGGCCAATGTTTTGAAATCAAAAGGACAGTTTTCTGAGGCCTCAGATTATTATCGCGATGTCATGGCCGAACAGCCCGAATATACCCAGGCGCATTTCTCCTATTCCGGTATTCACCGGTACAGGGATGAAAACGACCCGCACATTTCGCAGATGCTCGAATTATTTCAAAATGGCAAATTGAAGGAAGAGAACAGAATCCACCTTTCGTTTGCTTTGGCTAAAGCCTATGAAAATATTGGGGAATATGCGCAGGCATTCCAGTATTTGCAAACCGGTAATGATCTTCGCAAAAAACAGTTTGCCTATGATATTCAAAGTGACAGGGGGTTGCTGCAGAGCATTATCAACAGTTTTACCCGGCGAGCGATATCGAGTGTGCCGGTGACGCCAGAGGCGTCAAACAGGCCAATATTCATACTGGGTATGCCACGTTCGGGTACAACCCTGGTCGAAAAAATCCTCTCCAGCCACGCGGATGTGCATGGTGCCGGTGAGCTGGATTATATTTTCGCCCTCGGCACCCAGTTGTTTCTGAAGCGGTCGCATTTTCAATTTGCGACACTTTCATCCTATCCGGACACTTCGTTCGCGTTGTTTGGCAAAACATACCTTGAAAAAATTGCGCTATTGAACAGCACGAAAGCGCATATTACCGACAAGATGCCGTTCAATATGATGATGATTGGCCTGATCAGGATGATGCTGCCCAATGCGAAGATTATCCATTGCGTCAGGGATGCCCGTGATACGTGTTTATCCATCTACAAGCAGAACTTCACAACCGGCAATTATCGATTTGCCTATGATCTGAAAACAATCGGTCAATTTTATCGTGAATACGAAAAACTGATGCGGCATTGGCATGAGGTTATGCCGGGTGACATTTACGACATCAGCTACGAAGAGCTGACGCAAAATCCCGAGGATGAAATCCGCAAGCTTGTCGCCGCCTGTGAGCTTGACTGGCAGGATAATTGTCTGAATTTCAGTCAAAGCGAAGCCGTGGTCAAAACCGCCAGTGCCTTCCAGGCAAGACAGCCCATGTATACCAGTTCGGTTGCATTATGGGAAAAATACCAGCCATTTTTACAACCCTTGCTGGATGAACTCGAAAGGCCTGACCAAGCCGAATAATGCGCCGAATAAAGCCTGTTAATATAAGGCGCCACTGAGGTTCGGGTAGATTTGTACAGCCGGGTTGTTTCTGCACATCCACTTGAATATCTGCTCCAGTTCTTCACCGTAAAACTGTTCAATTTTCTGATACCGCTGAGCCCGTTTCTCCAGGCTGAATGCCTGTCCGCTGACTTTTGCATCCTCAAATCGCCTGTCACTTTGTGCAATGTCATCAATGCGTGATTCCGGGATGCCGAGATCCAGAAAACGGTTTGCAGCCTGTAGTGCGCCGGCGGTATCGCGTGCCAGCTTTTCACCATAGACAGATGCCATCAGACCATTGCCGGCATGTGTGCGAAGTAAAAATTCCGCCTGCTCTATCTGCAGGCGCCACAGTGTCATGATGACATTCCAATCCGTCATATTGATCACGGCAGACAGGCTGAGTTTTGAAAGGTGTGGAAAATCACAGCGCAGCAAATCAAACATTGCCCGGGCTACATGCTTGCCGGCTTCGCCTTTCCTTAGAGTTGACAGTAAAAAATTCCTCGCATCGGTATACAGCATCAGCGATTTTGCCCGGGCGGTAATTTGTAGCAACTCAGAGGCAATATTGTTGACTGAATTGATCGGCTTGATCAGCAGTTTTTCAGACGGCCTGGCGTGTTTCTGCAGCAGCAGCAGGGCGAGCCTGGCAAGCTGACGGTAATCAAGCCCGGTGGTTCTTGAGCGCCATTGCAGGCGTTTTGCATTGGCGGCATCCAGCAGCAATTGCGGTTCCCTGAGCGCTGTGACATAGCCTTCAACATCCAGGCAGCGGGACAGGAATGTGGAGGCGCAGAATGCCGTGTGAAAAATAAACCTGGGCGGGTTGTCCTGCAAGGTCCGGTTGGATGAGTCCAACAAGCCGGTCATATCGGCCAGTGGCACGGAAATGAGCCGGCGCCCAGGATCGATATATTCCAGCTTGAGCGCGCTGACGCGGCTGATTTCATTGCTCTCAACGGGCAGAAACTCGACGCTTTCAGTTTCAAAGCTGAACTTGTAGGCCAGGAAGTTAGGGCTACCGATTAATTCATTTGTATTGGTCATGCCTGTCCACCTGCCTTGAAACCCAGGGTCAAATGCTGGTTCACCACAACATGCTTGTCAACGAATCAGGTCAACACACGTAAAAGCGGGTGCCCGGGCCGCTTTTCCCTGATGTTGTTTTGCCAACGCATAGTGGCGAAATATAAATTTGACCATGCCAGGGTTTGGGGCTAGGGTAAATTTCCGTTAAGTGGGTTTCAAGAGGAGCTTGCACAATGATGGACCAAGCGGCAGTGGACGAAGGCACGATCATTGCCCTGATCCTCAGGATGGATGAATCCAGGCTGCCCCGTGCGCGACAGTTGTTGGATAAAGTCAAAACAGGTGAAGTTTTAAGTGACCGGGATATCGGTTTCTTAAAAAGGGTTTGCAGCGACAACATGAGC
>JBFFWN010000308.1:0-3501 GCA_041570235.1 Lysobacterales bacterium
TGAAGGACACCGAATTCACCAGCGCCGGCCCGTTCGAGCACATCGACAACGAATACAGCATCCTCGATAAAGCCGACCTGGTGATGATCGACCCGGTCGGCACGGGTTTTTCGCAAGCGGTGGGTGAAGCCAAGGGAGAAGACTTCTGGGGTGTGGACCAGGACATCGAATCGGTATCCAACTTCATTGCACGTTATGTAAGCGACAACGGCCGCTGGAGCTCACCCAAATACCTGCTGGGCGAGAGCTATGGCGGTATCCGCAGCGGCGGGGTGGCCCATTACCTGTTGACGAAACACAGCATCGCATTGAACGGCGTGATCCTGGTATCCCCCTCTATGGATTTCATCGCAGGCAATGCCGGGCTTAAAATTGACCTGCCCTACATCAACTACTTTTCCACCTATGCCGCCACCGCCTGGTACCACAATGCCATCGAGGACCGGCCCGACGAGTTGCAGGCTTTTCTGCGCGAGGCGGAAGCATTTGCCTTCGACGTTTACGCGCCGGTGCTGCTCAAAGGCCACCGCGCCAGCAGTGAGGAAAGGGCCAGGGTGCTGGAAGGAATGGAGCGGTTCACCGGTATCAGCCAGGATTACTGGGACAAGGCCAACCTGCGCATAAACGAGGATCGCTTCAGCAAGGAGTTGCTGCGCGACCGGAAAATGAATGTCGGTCGAATCGACTCCCGTTTTGCCGGCGAGGCCATCAACCACATTGCCGAGAAATTCGTTTACGACCCCTTTTTCCCGGCGGTGGGCCCGGCATTCGTGGCGACGTTTAACGATTACTACCGGGAAGAACTGGGTGTAAAAACCGATCGCAAATACGTGACATCGGCCGGCCTGTGGCAAATCTGGGATGACAGCCACGCCCAACCGGGCCGCCCGTATCCATCCAAGGTGCCATTCGCCAATACAGCGGTGGATCTCGCGCATACCATGATTCAAAACCCCAATATGCGCGTGCTGGTGCAACAGGGTTACTACGACCTGGCCACGCCCTATGGCGCCACCGATTATTTTATTGACCACATGGACATGTCACCCGAATTGCTTGAGAACATAAAGGTGGAGTACTACGAGGCGGGCCACATGATGTACCTGCACCCGCCATCACGAGCCAAGTTCAGCAAAGACCTGGCGGCTTTTATTGGCGACTGAGCCTTAGGGGTCAGTCGATCTCCGGGGCCCCGATGGACGGGTGAATTACACCGCGGTTTTTATGATCATGGTCGATCTCGACCGCCCCCAGGAGGGCATGCTTACGATCAGCCAGACCGCTATCACGGATTTACTGCGGCAGATTACACCCGCCAATTGAACAAAAAAGGGGCTCAAAAAAAGGGGCCAGGAAAAGGGCAACGACCAACGCCGTTGTCCCCGTCCACCCCCTCCCTTCTCCTGGTGAATGACTACCGGCCGTTCGGCCTAAAACGCCGCAACGATGCCGATGTGCGGTAACCGCCGCCATCATTAACCCGCTGGTCCTCGGCAGAAACGAACACACACAGGTGAACCACGCGATCGCGGGCAAACAGGGCGCCACCGGCGATGCCGGGTGTGGAATCAAAGCGCAAATCTTCGCCCTCGCCTACGGATTTATGTGTTGAAAAGCCTGCACCGGCAAGCAGCTTGAGCATTTCCTGCGGTGAGTTGATGCCCGAATTGTGATTGGGCTGGTAAACCGGGTCGATGGCGTCCATTGCATAACTGCGAATGACCTTGGGCATTAACAAGCGGCAGGTATCTGCGCGATCAAAAAACTCCATTCCCGTCAGCTGGCCCTTCACCGAAAACACCGCCCCCACCTGGCTTTCCACGCACTGAAGATGCTCAACATATTGACCAAGCTTATGCTCGTTATCCTCAAAAACCTTTTCAACAGCCGCTGTTTCCGACTGGCTTCCCATCCGGCACATCTTTACATCGATATCGGCCCAAACCTCGCTTTGGTCAGAACGGGCCATATGCACGGTGGCCAGGTTTTCACTCACCCGCGCGGCCTTCTTGGCACGGCTGGCAGAATACTGGGCCCGGGGCGCCGAGGTGAAATCGGAGCCGGCATGATTCCAGCGGCCGGCCTCGACACAGGAAACCGGTATCACGGTATCTTTGCCGGCCGGGGCAAGGACGGTGATATTGAGCACGCGGTTTTGCTTGGCGCCCACCAACTCTTCGCCGTCGAGCAAAAACACGGCCTGCCCGCCCAGGTTACGAAACAACAGTTGCGGCACCGAGCCGCCTTCTGATACCTCGGTGACCCGTGCGGCGTTCTGCTGCAGGGCCTCGTCGAGCGTCAGGTAATCCTTGTCGACCAGGCTGGCGCGGATCAGGGGGTGTACTGTGAGCCCTTCGTGGGACAGGGGTTCTCCAAGCTGGAGGCCGGATAGAGCTTGCTGTAATGCGTTCATTGAATATCCCTCCGCATCAAATGGACAGGGTTAAGGTAGCAGTTGCTGTTATCAATAGATGAGAACCCGTGATTCAGTTGTAAACCACCCGGATTCATAGTTGAGAAGTTTGACAAAGATATTAGTCAACCCGTTGTGATTCGCGTATGCTGTATCCCACAAAACCAATGGTTATCGTACTTCGCAGCTATTTGACAAATATTGTTGTCGAAGTATAGTTACGACAATTATATTTGTCAAACATAGAATGTGATTATGGATAAAACCAACACCTACACACTTGAAGAACTGGCCGAGGCTTTTGGCTTAACCCCCCGAACCGCCCGTCACTACATTGAAAATGTATTGCCGCCGCACCACAAAACCGGCCGTGGAAAGCTGGCCCGTTATGGGCAGGACACCTGGAACTGTTTTGCATTTATCCAAAAGGCGCGCCGTGAATCCGGCTTTACCGCCGCGCAGATATCCGACGTGCTGGCCACCCTGGACCAGGCGCAGATAGACCGCGTGGCAGAAGGCAGGGAAGAGATGCGAATTGTGACATCGCCAAGCCTGTCGGCTTCCAGACGTCAGCGCCTGCAGCGAGAGTTCTTCAATGTATCTGAACAAACCATGTCAGATATTAAAAACAGGGAGTTTAGGGCGCCACCTGAAGAACTCGCCAAAACGTCAATGTTGAAACCCCTAAGCTATTCATTACACAGGGAAGCGGAACACAGGGAAGCGGATACGCCACCTGCGTGGAAGAAGCTGTATGCCGATGACCAGCTTCGTATCAGTTTCAAAGGTGAGGTCAACCGGGAAAAACGCGAGCAGGTAAACCTCGCTGCCAAGCTGATCAGAAAAATACTTTCTGGTAGTGAGTAAACGCTGATTCAATTTTCATGGCTTAGTTTGCTCGTATTGGTAGTTGGCTCTTTTGTGGCTGCACAATTCAGCGCGCAAGTTTTGCGCTGGCAATGCGATTCAGGCTTACACCGGATTCGGCAGCTTCGGTGGCCAAATGTCGATGCACTTCAGGTGGGACCCGAACCATGAACTTTCCGCTGTATTGCCGGGTAGCAATGGGTTTGGGAACATCTTCTGCA
>JBFFWN010000309.1:0-3473 GCA_041570235.1 Lysobacterales bacterium
AACGGGTATTCCTGATCCAGGCCGAGTGATTTTACAACTGCCGTCACCAGTTTGGCCGCCTCGGTCACGGCATGGTTGACGATTCTCAAAGCCACCTCGTCATGATTGACCGCTGCGTCAAGCACCACCGGTGCAAGGGCAGCCACTTCACGGCGCGCATCTCCTCCGGATAACACTTTTTCAAGTATGCTTCGTGGGTCAACGGTACCCAGTGATTCCATCACGAGTTCCGACAATACCGTTTCAGGGCCAATTTCATCACTGGCCTCCGCCACCGCTGCCAGTGCTTTATAACCCAGGTAAAAACCGCTGCCCTTGTCACCAAACCAGTGGCCCCAACCGCCTTTGAGCACGGATTGACCATCGGCGTCGACACCGACAGCGACAGAACCCGTACCGACAATCAGTGCAACACCCTTGCCCTGACCAGCGCCCATGGCCAATACCGGTGCAACGTCATGCACAATTTCGACACGTTCTGAAAGCCCTCGATGTTCCGCCCACTCGGCAACATCACGCTGCACATCCGGCGAGGTACTGCCGGCCAGCGCCAGGACTGCGTAAGCCAGCTTTTGACCGGGCACACCAGCCGCGTCCATCGCCTCGTCTATGGCCTGGTTCAGACTTGCCAGCGATTGTTCCTTTCCTGCCAGGAACAGATTGGACGGGCCGCCCCGGCCACGGCCCAAAATGACGGTTTCACCCTTCGCATCAACACTGGCCAGCAATGCGGCGGTTTTTGAACCACCACCATCCACGCCAATGACCAATTGGCATAGGCCTGTTCCCACATCGACTTCCGCCTCTGCGGGTTTAAGATTCTTCATTCAAATTCCCCCTCTTTTGAACCGCCTTCGAGCTCGAGCGCACTGCGCAAATGACCCTTCACAGCATCCAGTCGCTGTCGCGCCTGCTCCGGTTCCATGCCGAGCTTGCCAACTACGATGGCTGTTTTCAACTCTCCCCGGCAGCGCTTCAGCAGTTCCAGCGCTTCAGGTTTCGGGCACCCGGTAATCGCTTCGATGATGCGCCCTGCCCGTTCCTTCAATTTTTCATTGGTGGCACGCACATCCACCATCAGGTTGCTGAAGGTTTTTCCGGTTCGGACCATCGCACCGGTACTCAGCATGTTCAGAACCATCTTGGTCGCGGTGCCGGCCTTCAAACGGGTTGAGCCGGACAGGACCTCCGGGCCAACCAGCGGGATAATATTCAGATCGGCATGGGAAATCAGCTCGGCTTCGGCATTGCAGCTAAAGCCGATGGAGTATGCGCCCACGTCGCGGGCATAATCCAGTGCCCCTATCACGTAGGGGGTCCTGCCGCTGGCAGCGATACCAACGACGACATCCCGCTCACACAGAGAAATTGCCTGCAGGTCAGCCCGGCCCATATCACGTGAATCCTCGGCGCCTTCAACCGCGCGCAGCAAACCCTCCGGCCCTCCTGCAATCAAGCCGACCACCTGATCAGGGTGAGTGTTGAACGTGGGCGGACACTCAACCGCATCCAGCACCCCGAGGCGCCCCGACGTGCCGGCTCCGGCATAGATCAGGCGCCCACCCCTGGAAAGGCGGTCAGCAATCACATCGATGGCCGCAGCAATGGCCTCAGCCTCCTCAGCCACGGCCCCGGCCACTTTTTCATCCTCAGAATTGATCAATTTTACCAACTCAAGTGCGTTAAGATGATCGAGGTCGGTGGTGCGCGGGTTTCGCGCCTCCGTTGTTAACGAACCAAGGGATAATTTAGTGGAATCTGTCATGACATTGATCCGTAGTGCAAAAGGTTTTTCCCTGGCGTTGTATGTATGGGTCTCGCTGACATCCGTTTTCTTTTCGTCGTGGGTACTGGCCGGCGAGCAAACCGTGTTGAGTGGTGTCGATGTTCTTCAGAAAGATCACTTCCGACAGCTTGAAGGCCGAAAAATCGGCCTGATCACCAACCAGACCGGCATCAACCGCGACGGCATCAGCACGATACAGCTTTTGCACCAGGCATCGAATGTTGATCTTCAGGCGATTTTCAGCCCCGAACATGGTCTTTTGGGAAAACTGGATATTGCCAGCATCGAAAACTCCGAGGATGCAGAGACGGGTCTCAAGGTTTTCAGCCTGTATGGCAGCACCCGGCGCCCCACTGCCGAAATGCTCAAAGACGTCGACACCCTGGTTTTTGACATCCAGGATATCGGCACGCGATTTTATACCTACATTTCCACCATGGGTGAAGCCATGCAGGCTGCGGCTGAAAACAACATGGCTTTTATCGTGCTTGACCGGCCCAATCCGATCAATGGTGTGACTGTCAGCGGCCCTGTCCTGGATGAAGGCCTGCAGTCTTTTGTCGGCTTTCATACACTGCCGGTCCGCCACGGCATGACCACCGGCGAACTGGCCCTGATGTTCAGGGCAGAACTCGATCTTGATCTCGAGTTGCATATCATCAAGATGCGGGGTTGGCAGCGCTCCCTGTTTTTTGACGAAACGGGATTGCCATGGGTCAACCCTTCTCCCAATATGCGTAACCTGACCGAAGCCATACTGTATCCGGGCATCGGCTTGCTCGAAACAACCAACCTGTCGGTCGGCAGGGGCACCGACAGCCCATTTGAACTGATCGGCGCACCCTGGCTCAATGGTATCGCCCTGGCTGAAGCGCTCAACGAGCTGGGCTTGCCCGGAATTCATTTTGAATCCACCCGCTTCACTCCCGATGCAAGCAAATTTGAAGGCGAACTGTGTTACGGGGTTAAATTCTTCATTACCGACCGCGAACGATTCCGTTCCGTGCAAACCGGCATCGAAATCGCGCTGCAACTGCGGGCGCTGCATCCGGATAGCTGGGAGACCGAAAACCTCAACCGCCTGCTGGCTGACCAGGCGGTTTTCCGGGCAATTGGCTCCGGTACCGACTTTGCCGCCATCAAAACCTTGTATCGTAAAGAACTGAACGGTTTCCTGGACAGACGCTCGCGCTACCTGCTCTACGATTAAACCGCGATGCGGTTGTGCATGCCGGTCATCAGGTCTCATAAATGGTGCCAAAGCGCATTTTGAGCGATTCGTTCTGCTGGTGGGTCCACTCGTAATAATCCCGATTTTTCAGTTGGCCCGCAGCGGTCTCATCCAGCAATACCGGTCCATATTATGACATCTTTACATTGCCGACCAACGGTGAAGTTGGCGGCCTGGCTTCAGGGACCGAAGCCTACTATTCGTTCGATTACGCTAATATTCATTTCATCGTTTTGGATTCATACGACACCGATCGCGCCGTCAACGGCACCATGCTGACCTGGCTGGACAATGACCTCAGCACCACGCTCGCCGATTGGGTGATCGCATTTTGGCACCACCCGCCTTACACCAAGGGCTCGCATGATTCCGACACCGAATTGCGTCTGCGGGAGATGCGCCAAAACGCGCTGCCGATATTGGAGGACTACGGGGTCGATCTGGTGTTGTCCGGCC
>JBFFWN010000310.1:0-3452 GCA_041570235.1 Lysobacterales bacterium
CGTCGATATCGGCAGCCGACATGCCGTGAAGTTTGCCGTAATAGGCGATATTTTCACGTGCACTCATGCGGGTATAAAGTCCCCGGCTGTCCGGTACAACGCCCAGTGTCCTCTTGATGGCCATGGCATCCCTGGTGGGGTCCAGGCCGTCGATGCGGATTTCACCTTCATCGGGTGGCAGTAATGAGTACAACATTCTCAACGTCGTGGTTTTTCCGGCGCCGTTGGGCCCCAGCAAGCCGGTGATCTCACCATCGCGCACTTCGAATGAGATGCCGCGGACAGCTTCCACATCGCCAAATGACTTTTTCAGATTCCTGACTATGATCATGAGAGGTCCCTCAAGGCTTCGGCCCAAGCAGGCTGGTGAAAAACGGTGAAGGCTGAATCTTGTCGACGCAGGTGGTATCAATGTTGATGACGGAGCCTTTTTCGATAAATTCGGTCGTGATATCCCGCAGGCAGATATTTTTCATCACCGAATGCGCCTGTCCACGCGCCACCAGGTTGAGGCTGTTCGGATAGGTTTCGGCAACCTGTGTTGCGTAGCGTGGTGGTGTCACGGGGTCGCGCTCTCCGGACATCAATAAAACCGGCACATCCGAGCTGACCGGTTCGTGAAAATCGGCCGAGACCGCCCGGTGGGGCCATACCTCGCACTGAATTTTTACGACATCCAGCAGCAGGTTGCCCATCAGTTTGTCGCTGTAGTCACGGGAAAAGTCCATAAACGGGTAGTCCTCGGCACACATGACGGACAGTTCCATGCCCTTGGCGAGCATTTCGCTGAGTCCTGACATGACGATAATGGCCTGGCTGGTCAGGCGGGAAAGATCACCGCTTTCAATGGCCTCGTGCACCAGTAACGGAATAAGCGCCTGTGTTTCTGAAGCATAACTGAGGAACCGGACCGCTACGGCCAGCGTGTCTGCCGACAGGTATATTTCCTCCTGTTCACCACTAACCGGATGGGTGATGGTAATTTGATGCGGGTTTTCCCGCAGCTGCGCAAAAAGCGTGTTCAGCTCATCCTTGGGGTGCGGGAACAATTCGTGGCAGGTTTCATCCCGCTCGCATGCCTCAAAAACAGCCGCCACGCTGCTATCAAGTGTAAGGGCATGTTCCTGGCCCAGTGCCAGTTGCATTGGCACAACACTGTCCAGGGTGAGTGTGCGGACCGTTTCCGGGAACAGGCGTAAATAGACCTGGGAAGAACGCGTACCGTAGGAGATACCCAGCAGGTTGATTTTTTCATAACCCATGGCCTCGCGAACGAGGTTGTAATCGCCCATGGCAATGGTTGTGGTGTAAAAGCGCGGATCACCATCGAGCTCAGCCAGGCATTTTTGCGTTTCGGTGCGCACCATGTCCAGGTCGAGCGCCTGGTTCAGCTCCTCCTCGATTTCAGATTTGCAGGCCAGCTTGTTGGAGCCACCGGTGCCGCGTTGATCGATCATGACGATATCGCGATTTTTGCGGATCTTGTTCAGTACCGGGCGCATCATGACCCAGGTCTCGCTGGCCGCCTGGCCAGGCCCACCTGCGAAAATGAACACCGGGTCGGGCTCGGAGGTTTTGCCGGTTGCCGGCGCAACGGCGATATTCAGTGTGATTTTGCGCCCATCCGGGTCATCCGGGTTTTCCGCAACCTGCATTGAGCTGCAACGGGCATCAGCCGTTAAGGTGGTTCCGGGTAAAGATAAAACGCAATTACTGAATTCAAGCTGGTTTGAATCCGGTAATGCCAATGCTATTGAAGGCAGCGTATACAGGAATACGCCACAAAGCAGGTATTTGTTCATATGATTCACATCTTCTGACCAGCGGTAGAGGGTAAACAGGGTATTTGCTTTAGTCCATAGGTCATTTGTCATAAGTTTCTGCAAAGAATGTCATCCTGGCCGCGCGAGGGGCGAAACCCGGTGCCTCCCTGCGCCGGCAGAGCCTGATGTATTCCTTCGCACATCCTGCATTCAGGGCCGTATAATAAGCGTCTTTGCCAAACCCGGACCGGCCAACTATGTATGCACTGGAAGTCAAAAATCTGAAGAAAACCTATGCCAACGGCGTAGAAGCATTGAAGGGAATATCCCTGAATGTGCAGGAAGGCGATTTCTTTGCCTTTCTCGGCCCCAATGGCGCCGGGAAATCGACGCTTATTGGCATTATATCCTCACTGGTAAACGCCAGTTCGGGTGAGGTTAATATCTTTGGCACCAGTGTCCAGAAAAACCGTTCGCTGGCGATGTCCTATATCGGGCTGGTTCCGCAGGAGCTGAATTTCAACCAGTTCGAGAAACCCTTGGAAATCATTGTCAACCAGGCGGGCTATTACGGAATCAATCGCAAGGAAGCCCTGGAAAGGGCAGAGAAGTACCTGAGGCAGTTACAGCTTTGGGACAAGCACGATGCACCTTCACGGATGCTTTCAGGCGGCATGAAACGGCGCCTCATGATTGCGCGTGCCATGATCAATCAACCGCGCTTGCTGATCCTTGATGAACCGACGGCGGGCGTTGATATTGAAATCAGGCGGTCGATGTGGGAATTCATCCGCGGCATTAACGAAAAGGGCACGACGGTCATCCTGACGACGCATTACCTGGAAGAGGCGGAAGAACTGTGCCGCAATATTGCCATCATCGACCATGGTAAGATCGTTCGAAATACCGATATGAAATCGCTGCTGAGTACGCTGGAAATTGAAACCTTTGTGCTGGACATCAGGGACCCTATTTCAGAAGTTCCCGAAATCGAAGGGCTGGAGTTCAAGCTAAGGGATGAAACCACGCTTGAGGTATCCCTGCCGAAGCAGCAATCACTCAATGCCTTGTTTGCCGCGCTGGATGGCACCGGTTTGCGGGTTGAAAGCATGCGCAACAAGTCGAACCGTCTGGAAGAACTGTTTTTACGCCTGGTAGACAAGGGGGCAGCGGAATGAATATTCATGTGAACTGGATAGGTTACAAGACCATTGTACGCAAGGAAGTGACCCGTATTCTGCGTATCTGGGCGCAGACGGTGGTTCCCCCGGCCATTACCATGACGCTTTATTTCATCATTTTCGGCAACCTTATCGGCCGTCGTATCGGAGATATGGGTGGCTTTGACTATATGCAGTTCATTGTGCCGGGCCTGGTGATGATGTCGGTGATCACAAGTTCATATGGCAACATGGTTTCATCGTTTTTCGGCGCAAAGTTTGGCCGGCATATCGAGGAACTGCTGATCTCACCTTTGCCCAACTGGGTGATCCTGGCGGGTTATGTGACGGGTGCGCTGGCGCGCGGCATGATGGTGGGTTCCGTGGTGATGATCATTTCACTGTTTTTTACCCGGATTGAAGTCCAGCACCCCTTCATCATGGTCTCGGTGTTGTTGATGACCTCGGTGGTGTTTGCTATGGCGGGCATGGTGAATGCCATATTCGCCAATAAGTTTGATGATATCGC
>JBFFWN010000311.1:0-3436 GCA_041570235.1 Lysobacterales bacterium
CATGCTCGAATCGCTGAAAATGATGGAGCAGGGCAGTCTGAATCCCTCTACGATGATTACCCATGTTGGGGGGTTGGATGCGGTCAGGGAAACGACCCTGAATTTACCGAATATCCCGGGTGGCAAGAAACTGGTGTACAACCATGTAAGCATGCCATTGGTTGCCCTGGATGAGTTATACACGATGGCCGGTGACTTTTACCAGGGTTTGGCGGAGATCGTGGCAAAGCACAATGGAGTCTGGTCCCCCGAAGCGGAAAGGTTTTTGTTAGCTAACGCACCTGCAATCTGAACGAGGTTTTCCATGAACCCCGGGAAACCCGGAAGAATACAGGTTTCGGGTTTTACACCTGTCGATGCCGTGGCCGCTTATATTCAAAACTGTATCCGGCCCTATTTTTTCTATTGTTTGCACCTATACTTCAGTCAAAGGTCCAATCGCCACCGCTTTCACTGCATGAGGTGACAGGCTGGCTAAATCCGCACAAGGACTGGCAAACAACAAGGGCCGTCAAATATTTTGTAATTGAAATTCAGGAGAACATTTATGTGTGATGATTTAACTGAAAAGGACAATGAGGAATACTTTCGCAAGCAGGGTCTGTCCCGCCGCGAGTTCAGTAAGCTTGGCATGGGTGCAGCCCTGGTCATGATGTTGCCAGGCGTTGCCAACGCGTTGGAAATTGTCGAAGAAGAGGTTCTTGTCGAAACTCCGGATGGCATGGCCGATTGTTATTTCGTGCATCCGGCAAGTGGCGCGCATGCTGCCGTTATCATCTGGCCCGACATCATGGGTATCCGCACCTCGTTTCGCATGATGGGCAAGCGCCTGGCAGAGTCCGGCTACTCGGTACTGGTTGTGAACCCCTACTATCGTACAGCGAAGGGTGCGGTGATCGAGGATGGCGAATCATTTGGCGATCCCGAGGTGCGAGCGCGTTTGATGCCGCACGCCCGGTCATTGTCACCTGAAACCTGCCTGATCGATGGTCGCGCTTTTGTGAGCTATCTTGACAGCCAGGCATCGGTTGATACAAACCGAAAAATCGGCACAACCGGTTATTGCATGACGGGTTCGTACACGCTGCGTCTAGCCGCCGACCTGCCCGCGCGCATTGGCGCTGGTGGTTCTTTTCACGGCGGTGGGCTGGCAACCGATGCCGAGGACAGCCCGCATTTACTCGCGCCAAAGATCAAGGCCGGCATGCTGATTGCAATTGCTGCAAACGATGATGAGAAAGACCCCAACGCCAAGGTACTTTTACGCGAAGCCTTCGACAGTGCCGGCGTCAATGCGGAAATAGAAGTTTACGAAGACACCCTGCATGGCTGGTGTCCGCCCGACTCAAGGGTTTATAACAAGGTTCAGGCCGAGCGTGCCTGGAGCCGGTTGATGGCCCTGTTCGAGCGTGAACTGGCCTGAAGTTAAGCCTTTATCGCATGGAACCAAAATCTATTGATCCAGCTTCAAATAAAATGAAAAATCTTCCCCGTCACACCGTTGACTCAGTAATAGACCGGCTGTTTTGTTGTGAGGAGCTCATTTCCAGGGATCCGCCCTAGATACTCATATTGTATGGGTCGATTCGAGTCAAATCTTACAGCAATTACATGGCTGGTGAAGCCAGGCGAATTTTGGAAACCTTTGGTGCAGAAGTAAAAGTTTTTGACCCGAAAGAACTTCCTCTATTTAGTGCTGATATAGACCCATGCTCCGATCCGGAAAAATACGCCAGTGTCATTGAGCTCAGGCAACTTAGTTCCTGGTCAGACGCGCAGGTTTGGATAAGTCCTGAAATTCATGGAAACATGAGTTCTGTATTTAAAAATCAAATCGACTGGATTCCACTCAAGACCGGCTCCGTCCGGCCCACTCAGGGAAAGATTCTCGCGTTATGCCAGATTACAGGTGGCTCACAATCATTTAATGTGGTGAATAATATGCGGGTACTGGGTCGTTGGATGAGGATGTTCACCATACCAAATCAATCATCTGTGCCAAAGGCCCATCAGGAATTTGAAGATAATGGGATGATGAAAGATTCCCCCTACAAAGAGCGGCTGATTGATGTAATGGAAGAGCTCTTCAAATTTACCCTGCTTTTAAGAGGAAATTTAAGTTACCTGGTGACCCGGTTCAGTGAAGAGCAGGTTGATCAGGGGGTGGAGGTATCGCCCGATAAATAAGGAATCCAGGGGTCATTGATAAATCGTCGTTTCGATCGCACCCCATGTTTCACCGCATCCCCAGGTGTCGGCCTGTGGACTTCTCAGGTCAACAGTGTGCGTGCCGGCTGACAGAGGGCCTGACCAGGAGACGTTGGCTTCCTCCCACTGCCGGCTCGAGGTATATGTGAGTGTTTGATTCACCCTGACGTCGTCGAGATAGAGCGCCAGGTCCGCACGTCCGTTGAAATACCTGGTGGAATCAGCTCGGATGACGACGTGGCCCGGCTTCGTGAGCTCAAACGACTGGGACCATAATGGCTTGCCAGCGGTGGCGGGCGCCGGACACCCTTGTCGTGTATCGGGTGTGCGGATGATGGTTGGCTGAACAACCGCGTTTCGGGCTTCCTCGTCTGTATAGCGATTCTCGCAGGTCACCGTGCCATCGGAGCTGATGGTGCGTATAGATGATCCGACCGCGCAATCACCGCTGACTCGCAGTTGTACCTCGTTGGCGTTCACCTCGGCGCTGCCTACGGCGTTCATGACGATGGACTTTGCACGCAAAGCATAGGGTGCAGCGGTGATCTTCTGGCGGGGCGCCAGCAATGTGTGATCTCCAACACTGTCGCCAGCCCGCACGCCGATCTCCAACCAGAGCTGATCGCCGCTATAGGCCGCCGGGCCGAAGTCCAGTTCCACCGTGAATATGCCATCGACAACGACAACGTCTTCGTACGTCACCGTGTTGGCGATGGTGTCGCCGTCAAGATCAACGTCGAACAGCTCGAAGCGAATGTCGAAGTCGCCATTGGCGAGCTCGCCGCCACTCATTAGTTCGCCCTGGTACGTAAAGCTGCTTCCAAGGGGTTCTGCATGTGCACAGGTCATGATCAAAAGCAGAAATATGGTGGTAATGGTTCGCATGGTTAGGTTCCTTGGGGAATCTCAAAATTTTGGATAATCATCTGACCCTGGGCGCTCGCTCAAAAGTGGTCAGTGACTATAAACTCGCAACGATCCTTGCATAAATATTGTCAGAAACGGCTCAGCACACCACAGACCCCATGAGTGGTTGTGGCATACAGAACGTGTTGACGTTTTCGCTGAAAATCAGTGACCGCCAGTGGTCTGTTCAGCATTGGATTTGTCACGCGCAGCAACTCCGGCAAGATAAAGCGCCTGTTGCCTCATAACCTGTTCATCGTTGCGTTCAAGAATTTCCTGGTACTCGGGACGGTCAGACCATTCCTGGATGACTCTGTCGAGG
>JBFFWN010000312.1:0-3317 GCA_041570235.1 Lysobacterales bacterium
GCCGGTCACCCCTTATACAAACGTAACTGCATGGGCCGTGCATTATGGCGCTGAGCGCTTTGCTATCATTTTGCGGTAAAGGCCGGGGAACCAGCGTTTCAATCGCCAGGCGGTTCTTGTTTTTGGATGGGTCAACAACATAAATATATTGTTTTCGATGGCATTGGCAATGTGTTTTGCAACATCCTCTGCGCTGATCCCCGAGGTTTCCATCCAGCGATTCACCCTGGCTTTTGTATCCGGATCAGCGGCCCTAAATGAATCCAGCAATCCGGTTTTCACAAAGGCTGGGCAGGCAACCGTGACACCCACGCCATATGGCTGCATCTCGGTATGTAAAGCTTCTGAAAGGGCAATAACCCCTGCTTTTGCGACACCATACGCAGAAGCGAACGGCAGGCCGGCGATGCCTGCAAACGATGATATGTTAACAATGTGTCCGGACTTTTGACGTTTCATCAGACCGGCAAACTGGTGGCAGCCTCGAACGACGCCCATCAGGTCAATATCCAATACCCACGCCCAGTCTTTCATGCTGGTTTGTTCCATGTTACCGGCTGCAGCGACACCGGCATTGTTGACCAATACCTGCAACCCGCCCCAACTTTGCATGACCGTTTCTTCGAGTTGTTGCCAGTGGTGGTGGTCGGTGATATCCAGTTGCATGGAAACATTGGCGCCGCCATATACACTCAATTCTGAAAGCGTTTGCATTGCACGTTTTTCATCGATATCGGTGACCGCCACGTTCCATCCGCGTGCAGCGTACAAGTGGGCGAGGGCAGCGCCGAAGCCACTGCCAGCGCCGGTGATGGCAATAGTATTCTTCCAACCAGGTTCGTTCACGATTGATTTCCTGTGAATTAGCATCAAGAGCTTTGAGCCGGGATTTTAGCTTCTTTTTAGTGTGTATGTGCTAAATAAGCGATCGTGTCAGAATGTCCCTGAGATTGTCCACATTGAGTCATGGCTTGGAAGTATCCGCCGTACCCGGAGCACTCCAATATAATGGGTGGAAGTGGCCGAAAAATTTTTGTTAGCAGTGGTTTGTTGGGGAGGCTGATGAAAATGATTTTGCGGAGGAATGTAAGGAAATAGCGATACAAAGTGCAGGCTTGTTTTAGCCTTGCATCAGTATATAATTTTTTCGGCAACATTGACTTGTTGTATAGATGAGCTGTATCCTTAATTGTGTACGATAAGCTTTCAATATATAAGAAACAAATAAAAATTATAAGTGCTTAAAACATAAAGAAGTCTTGGAGCTGGATGTTCTGAGAAAGGCACTTACCAAGGACCGGTTAATAACAAACATAAGATACCGTGTTTTATTTTCACGGTACGGATTCCGTCTAATGGGGGCGGGATTTTATTAAGTTTAATAACGACTGGGCAGCCAGCTTTAGGGGATTTCCGATGCGTAATTCAAGACCAAACCGTAACTCCAGTGTGTTCGACATCCGCGACAGCGAAGATGTCTCTCTCCAGGAGAACAAAAAACCACCATGTAGACGATGCGGTGTAGGCAAATTCGGCTGGTTAAGCCTTTTACTGTTCATGGGTGCGTTCGCGGCCCAGAGCGTTCATGCACAAGCGGTTTTGACCATGAGCAAAGCAGGTTCAGGTGAGCATACTGCGACGGAAACCGGTTTTGATTACGACGCATTAGATGAACTCCTCACTTACAGTTACTCGGTGGAAAATACCGGCGGCGCGCCGGAGGCCGGTCCGTTCACGGTTACCGATGCTTCTGCATCCGTTACTGTTTGCCCAAATATCAATTCGGTCGGTAACGGCGATGGTTTTCTGGATCCGGGCGAAACCCTGGTATGCGTCGGTCTTCACCACGTCGTTCAGGCTGACCTTGATCTCGGTTACGTAGAAAATACGGGTATGGTGACTTCTGACGGTGGCCTGTCTTCAAACAGTGACACCGTAACCCTGTATCGTTCAGATCTGGGTGTGGTCGTAAACGCTGTCGGCCCTGACAATGATTATGACGATGTGGGTGATGTACTGAATTTCGAATATATCGTCACCAACTATTCGGGCAGCACCCTAACCGGCGGTGTGAGCATTGTCGATGAGAAGGTTCCCGGCGTTATCTGCCCCGCGGCTGATCTGCCAAACCTGGCCAGTGCCACCTGTACGGGAAGCTATGCGATAACTGCTGGCGATTTGCCAATTCTGCCCGCGACAACGTCCAGCGTGACCAGTAAAGCTTACGCATTTTCAAAGGCTCCCATCCTGCCTGTTTTGAGTGTTACGGCATCGACCATTTCTGCGCAGTCGTCAGACAACAGTTTTAACGACTCGGGTAACGGTTTTGGAGGTTTTTCAGCGGGTGAATACATTGAGATAACCGGGTTCGCGAACTCTGAAAACAATCTCGTCAGAGCAGTGGTAACATCTGCCAGTGCGGGTAAACTGATAATTTCGACATTCGATGGCCACTTTCTTGTTGATGAGGCGGCTGGAAATTCGGTAACGATCACACGTCATCCCGAGTTGTTCGCGCCCGAACATGTAACGTCATTGCATTATGCCGACCCGGATTTGCCGGGTGCGCTTGAAAATATCGAGACCATTCCTGCGGGCTCATTGGTGATCCCGATGGATACCCTGCACCAGATTTCAGGCGGCGAGTTCAACCTGTATTCCTCTGGTGCTGTCAACAAGTTCCTGCAAAGCGGTATAGCAACGAAGTGGGCGATTCGACACGACAAGGTCAAGGTACAGGGTAATACCACCGCGGATGGTGGTACTACCACATTGACCGATACCACCCCGGGTCTCAACTTCCTGACCCTCGGTGTATCCCCGGGTGATTTACTGACCAATGTTGACGACGGTTTTGCAACGGGCACAATTACCGTGGTGGGCGCCAACACCCTGACCATAACCGGTTACACCGGCGCAGGGATTGGCAATGGTGATAACTATATCCTTGATGGTTATGATTTTGGTGCGGGAACTGCGGAGATCGATCCTTACAGTTCTGGCTTGAGTTATACCGTGTCGCCCCAGACTGCAATTAGTTACAACGGGGTAGAGATAAAAGTCAAGAATGGTCTGTATGAGGACAAGGCCAAGCTTTTCGTGTCAGAAGGATTCCAGCTGAACGACATTATCGATATCTCCGGTTTCGACATCCCCGTCAATAACCGAATTGGCGCCCAGATAACGTCTATAGCGGACGATGGCAAGACGATAGGGATTGACGGCGCCGCACTGGATGCGAGTGCGCCAGATAAAGATTACGCTCCAAGGTTATTCACCAGGGCAGCCGCGCCAAGTGTCACGGCACAGGCATCCGA
>JBFFWN010000313.1:0-3297 GCA_041570235.1 Lysobacterales bacterium
CCGGCCATTTCAACAGTGAAATCAGATTTTGGAATCCCGAACGATGCGGTGTTGATCGCCTTTCACGGTACCTTTTCCTACCCGCCAAACCGTGATGCGCTACGGGTTTTTACAGAAATTCTGCTGCCGCAACTCAAACGCAGCAAATTTGATTTTCACGTGGTGGCCATTGGACGCAACCCGCCGGAGAAAAGCCCACACCCGAACATCCACTTCACCGGAAGCGTCGAAGAGGTGGGACCATGGCTGAAAGCTTGCGACATGGCCGTTATACCCTTGCGTGAGGGCGGTGGCACACGTATGAAAATCATCGATTGTTTTGCCGCGGGTATACCGGTGATCAGCACGTCGAAAGGCATCGAGGGGATACCCGTGGTCAACGGACGTGAGGCCTGGATCAGCGATGACTGGATCAGCATGACCAATGAAATCATTGACCTCGCGGAGTCGGAAGAACACAGAAACCAGCTGACAAGGGCCGCAAGCGCCTTTGCATCCGAAATGGATTGGAAGAGCCTGGGTAAACGTTACCTGGCGATCTATAGTGTTATCCGCCGGGCGTCAAAGTGAATATCGGGTCGATGCCTGGCAATCTTTATCTTGAGATAGAATGGTCTTTCCAAAAGATCGAAGGGGTTTTATGAACGCACAAGCCGGCACAGCTGTTGAAATCAAAAAGGTCACGGGTAAAAAGGCGCTCAAAACCTTCATCAAGGTTCCATGGAAAATATACAGGAACGACCCACAGTGGGTACCACCCTTATTGATGGAGAGGAAAGAGGCGCTGTCACCCGCAAATCCGTTTTTCAAACATGCCGACTGGTGCGCATGGGTAGCCTACCAAAATGGTGAACCTGTCGGACGCATCAGTGCCCAGATCGATCATCTGCACCAATCAAAATATGACAACAAAACCGGGTTTTTCGGCTTAATCGAAGCCCCGGATGATGATGCAGTTTTTCAAGCCCTGTTCAACACCGCCGAAAACTGGTTGCGCGAACAGGGCATGAAACGCGTTCTGGGTCCATTCAACCTCGGCATTAACCAGGAAATCGGCGTCCTGTTCGAGGGTTTTGATTCGCCGCCCTATATCATGATGGGCCATGCACCGCGGTATTATGATCAGGCTATTCAGCGTTGTAATTACCGGCCAGCCCAGGATCTGTTGGCCTATGAACTGAAAGCCGAAGCAATCAAGATACCCAGAACCATGCAGGCGCTGCTTGACCGTAGCGCCGACCGGGTAAAAGTAAGGCCATTCAACCGCAGCAATAAGGCTGCGGACCTCGAAATCATGCGTGATATATTCAACGACGCATGGAAAAATAACTGGAATTTTGTACCCTTCACCAAGGATGAATTCAAAGCGGTTGGCAAGGAACTGCTGATGTTGCTGCCGTCTGATTTTATCCAGATTGCCGATATTGATGGTGAGCCCTCGGCGTTCCTGGCACTTCTACCGAACCTGAACGAGGTCATAGGCGATCTCAACGGCCGCCTGCTGCCATTCGGCTGGGCCAAGCTTGCATGGCGTCTGAAGGTAAAATCCCCCAAGACCGCCAGGGTGGCGCTTATGGGCGTACGGCAAAAGTATCAGAACACGCGCTATGGACCCGGGTTGGCCTACATGGTCATCAAGGCCGCCATGGATGCCGGTATATCCAGGGGACTGGAGAAGGCTGAGATGTCGTGGGTGCTGGATCATAACCGTGCAACCAGGAACATCATAGAAAGTGTTAACGGCGAGATATCAAAACGTTACCGGATGTACGAAAAAGAACTTTAACCATGTGGCCGTTCAGTGAAAAAGCGGACACCAGGTATATTTCCCGTTGACCGTGAACCATCAAGCACCAACATTTCGATCGGTGATACTGGCTGGCGAGCGCCCGGGCGGCAGCCCTCTCAGCCAGGCATTTGGTGTTACGGCCAGCGTCATGGTCCCAGTGGCCGGAAAACCCTCGCTGGCGCGTGTTCTGGACACGATAAATGAAAGCGCACAAGTCGATGGCGGTGTCATTTGCGGCCCTACCATTCAAGCCGTCAACGAAAGCAAAGCGCTTGCAAAGCTGATCCAATACCCGGGTTTCGAATGGCTGGAGCAATCCATTGGTCCGGCTGCCAGCGCCATGGCTGCACTGGATAAACTCGATTTTTACCCTGCCCTGCTGACCGCCGGTGACCATGCGTTGCTGACAGCGGAAATCGTCGATGATTTCTGCCTGAAGGCATTGGCAGCCGGGGCTGACGACACAGACAAAGTGGACGGGAAAACACCGTCCTGTGACCTGGTGATCGGTTTCGTTCCATACGCCCTGGTGCGGGCCGCCTGGCCCGAATCCCGACGAACCATTACCCGGTTTTCCGACGGGCAATTTTGCGGCAGCAACCTGTTTGCCATACTGACGCCCGAAGGCAAAAAGGCCCTGAGTTTCTGGCGCCAAGCCGAGGCCGACCGTAAACAACCCTGGAAAATCGCCAGGCGGTTTGGATATGCCGCCCTTTTCCGTTACCTGTTCAGAAGGCTCACCCTCGAAGATGCCCTGCAGGCCCTGTCAAAGGCGGCCGGATGCCGCATCGGCCATGTCAAAGTGGAGTATGCCAGGGCAGCGGTGGATGTGGATTCTGTTGACGACCAGAAGCTGGCTGAGCGGATTTTAGAATCCACCTGACGCCAGATAGGGTCATCCCGGAAATGTGAACTTTTTTGGCCGGGACCTCCACCAGCCTAACTTGCCGTACAAAAGAGAGTCCTGTTCAGGTGGCTTCGAGGTGAATAGTGCGAGCGTCAGCCGCGCTACAGGTACTGCTCCCAGGGACCCGGCATGAACCCATCCATGGGGCCTCGTCCACAAACTTCCTCGGCAATTGCTCCTGCATTGCTCTACCTCCTGCGTCCATGCAGTCGTGTTTGTGACGGTCCCTGGGAGCAGTACCTGCATCCCGGCTCCAGGCCATCAATTCTATGGGATCATTTAAACCCCACCGGTTGAGAGGGTTTCCCGCATGCTGAAAGTGAGTTGCTCATCACGCAGACTCTATCGGTCTCCGTTTAACTCCACGGTACCTGCATCACAAGTCGATGGCTGTGAGATGCGCTGCAACTGCATCGATGGAACCATGAGCGCTGAAGAGACTATTACGATAAACAGTATTTGCACAAAAGCTGGAAGCTACCGCTTAAATTAGAATCCATTGAACCGAGGCGGGGATGTGGGTAGTCCCTGCTGAGACCGTACAAAACATGGATGTTTTGGACGCGCCCCCAGGGATGGGTTCACGGCATGTCTCAGCAGG
>JBFFWN010000314.1:0-3241 GCA_041570235.1 Lysobacterales bacterium
AAAAGTCTATGACCGATATGGAAAATAAGTGGCAAGTTGAGCCTTTGGCATTCCAACCCTGACGGCATGGCTTTGAGGCTTATCGGGGTTTGTGGTTAAACTGCAGGCGCATCGCCTGACCGTGTTCTATGACACTTTTGCCATCAAAAGCCAGAGCGCCATTGACCCAAACCGCTTCGATTCTGCTTTGGAAACGGCGGCCCTCAAAAGGTGTCCAGCCACAACGTGACAGGACGCGCTCGGCAGTGACGTCGGTGCCGCCATTCATATCAACCAGTACCAGGTCGGCAAAATAACCTTCACGGATAAACCCGCGGTCAACCACGCTGAAGCGTTTTGCCGGGTTGTGGGTGATGCCGCGCACCACCGTATGCAGGTCGAGTTTGTTTTCATGAACCAGTTCAAGCGCTGAAACCAGGACGTCCTGTACCAGTGGTAAACCGGCAGGTGCTGAAAGATAGCTTTCCTCGGCCTTCTCCTCGGCGGTATGCGGCGCGTGATCGGTTGCAATGATATCCAGGCGGCCATCGGCAATGGCGGCGATCAATGCGGTTTGATCCGCCTTGCTCTTGATGGCTGGATTGCACTTTATCCGGTTACCCAGTTCTGCGTATTGCGAATCATCAAAATGCAGGAAGTGCACGCAGGCCTCTGCGGTAATGTCTTTACCTTCGATTGGTCCCGGCTTGAACAAATCCAGTTCACGGGCGGTGGATATGTGCAATACATGCAACTGTGATTGATACTTGTTGGCCAGTGCTACGGCCAGCTCACTGGAAGCATAACAGGCATCCACGCTGCGTATATTGGCGTGTTCGGTAACAGGAATCTTATTGCCATACCTGGCCATGGCGCGCTTGGTATTGGCCAGGATCATCGGAGTAGATTCGCAATGGGTGGCAATCAACACCGGCGATTCGCGAAAAATGGCCGCCAGCGTTGATTCATCGTCAACCAGCATATTGCCGGTCGATGCGCCCATGAAAACTTTTACGCCGCAGGCCAGTGAAGGATCAAGCGCCTTGATGTTTTCTATGTTGTCATTGGTCGCGCCAAAGTAAAAACCGTAATTGGCTGCGGATGTCTGGGCGGCCCGTGCGTATTTCCATTCCAACTGCTCGACATTGGTGGTCGGCGGTTTCGAATTTGGCATTTCCATGTAGCTGGTCACACCACCGGCAATCGCGGCGCGAGATTCGGAATAGAAATCACCCTTGTGGGTCAATCCCGGCTCACGAAAATGCACCTGGTCATCGATCATCCCGGGTAGCAGGTGGTGTCCATTTGCATCAATAATGTCGGCACCGTTTGGCGGGATAATGGAAGACGCGATTTTTTCGATACGGCCATTTACCAGCAAGACATCCGATTCAGATGTTTCGCCTTCATTGACCAGGATAGCGTTTTGAATAAGGGTAGGTTTGCTCATATGGGTTGTCGCCTTGGCTCAATTTCTTTTGTACCTTGCCAACATTGTAGCCCCGTCATCCGGTTTTCGGTAGTGCAAGCCAAGTCAGCCCGATCACATAGTGTCTAAACCAGGAATATTAAATAAATGTAATAAAAGATTTTCTAATGTAATTTGATCTGTGTCAATTTACCACGTATGTCGCTGATCTAGTATTAATATCCCGGCAAAGAGCACAAGGTGTGAATAATACCAACACACTCATTCTTGGCATTGGAAACACGCTTCTCTGTGACGAGGGCGCCGGTATTCATGCCCTCAATCTTTTCCGGAGCTCCCATCCCGGCATTCCCCACCTGACACTGGTCGATGGTGGAACGCTCAGCTTTACATTGGCCACGTACATAGAAGACTGCGACCATCTGATTGTATTTGATGCTGCGGAACTGAAATTACCTGCCGGAACGGTTAAAGCGTTGGAGGGTGAAGATATGGATAGATTCCTCGGTGCGGCCAGGCGCAGCCCTCACGAGGTGGGTTTGCTTGACCTTTTCGACATTGCGCGTCTGACAGGCACGTTGCCGGTCAACCGTGCACTGGTCGGTATACAACCCGCAAAAATGGACTGGGCGATGTCGCCAACCGAAGTGGTTGAGCGCGCTTTGCCATCAGCGGTTAACCATGCCTTTGAGCTGTTGCTCAAATGGAACCTGGTACCCAAATCGATGCTGACCAACCAGGGGCGCCCCGTGGTCGTTTCAGAGGCGGTTTCCGGTGCAGCAGGCCAGCCATGATGAATCGCCCTGGGGTATCACAGTTCAATATCCAAACGGGCAGCGAATTTACCCAAAACGTACAGCCGATCTTGCACGAAATACGTCATGCCTTGCAAAGGCTTGTAAATGACGGTGAAACCAGCGTAATTGATCTGCGCAGTATTCCGCTGGCTCCCGGCGAGGAACAGAGCATTATCAACACGCTGGGCCAGGGTGAGGTATTTGCCCGCCTGGATGCTTTGGGCCCCAGTGAAATCTACGAGACCCGATATACCGGTGTCTGGATGGTGACGCATTTCAATGACAGTGAGAGCATCGTCAGCCGTTTTATCGAAGTCGTTGAAATACCCGAGGTCCTGAAGTCGCAGAGGCAGGACATGATCAGTGCGATTGCGGCACTCGAATCCGACCTGTTGACTGGTAATACATAAACATTGCGGAGACTGAACCATGACGAAAGATGTACGCATCAAAAATGAAAAGGGAGATGTACCAAGTCCGCAAAAGGCAACGCTTGGTGAAGTGTTGCAGGCCCATGGTGTTTCCCGCCGCAGTTTTATGAAGTTTTGTGCGACCACGGCTTCGATGATGGCGCTGCCGCCCTCGATGATCCCGCGAATTGCGCAGGCACTGGAAAACGCCAGGAGACCATCCGTGATCTGGCTGTCTTTCCAGGAGTGCACCGGATGTACCGAGTCACTCACACGGGCGCACACCAGCAGCATTGAGAGCCTGATTTTTGACTCAATTTCACTGGATTACCATCACACCCTGCAGGCCGCTGCAGGCCATGCTGCCGAGGCAGCGCGCGAGGCCGCCATGGAAGAAAACCATGGTGAGTATCTGCTGGTGGTTGATGGTTCCATCCCACTGGGTAACCCGGGTTACTCCACCATTGCCGGCATCAGCAATCTTGAGATGTTGACAGAAAGCGCCAAGGGGGCTGCTGCGATTATCGCGGTTGGCACTTGCGCCACCTATGGCGGTATTCCGCATGCCAATCCCAACCCCACCGGCGCTGTCTCGGTAAAAGATATTATTAAAGACAAGCCCATCA
>JBFFWN010000315.1:0-3177 GCA_041570235.1 Lysobacterales bacterium
ACCGGATCCGGAAAACGCTCTTTCTGGATGCGGGTGACATAGAGAATATCGGTATCGTCAATGACGTCCTCCGGCGAATGGCAGGCAATGCCAAACTGGCCGGAGCCCTTCAGGTGATCCACCACCTCACCCGGCATTTCCAGTCCCTCGGGTGAAACCAGGTTGATGGTGTTACCAAACATCGACAAGGCATAGGCCAGTGAGTGTACCGTCCGGCCATAACGAAGATCGCCCACCAGGCTGATATTCAGGTCTTTCAGCCTGCCCAACTCACTGCGGATAGTGAATAAATCGAGCAGCGTTTGCGTGGGATGTTGCCCCGCGCCATCACCGGCATTGAGCACGGGAACATCGGAAAACTCGGTCGCCAGTTTGGCCGCGCCTTCATGGGGATGCCTGAGCACGACGGCATCGGCGTAACCGCTGACCATCCTGATGGTATCCGCCAGGGTTTCGCCCTTGACCACCGAGGTCGCCTCCGTCCCGGCGAAGCCGATAACGCCGCCACCGAGACGGTTCATGGCGGTTTCAAAGGAAAGCCGGGTACGGGTGGATGGTTCAAAAAAGATGGTGGCCAGCACCCGGCCCTTGAGACGGTCATCGACCGCCAGGCCCTTGGCAATATCCACCATGCCCTCGGCCCGGTCTAAAACGTTAAGAATATCCTCTGTGGAGAAGTCGTGAACCGAGATCACATGCCGCATGATATTTCCCTCGAAACCTGGTTGTGATTGGGCGTATTTTAAACCATTTATCCCGCACAAATGAGGGGAAATACTGACTACGCCATTAAGTTTTTAAATCTTTATATCGCTGGCCCTGTTGCCTGTGAGCCTCATTCATCCGCATAAATTATGCCGTCTATATCATTTGAAATCAGCGTACCTGCTTCACCGTTCATGATATTGGTCAGTTCGGACAGCTGCCCGATGGCGCTTTTTTTACCCGTCTCACGCACGAATTTGCAGGCCCCGATCACCTTGGGACCCATTGAGCCCGCTGCAAAACCCATTTTGCGTATGGCATCAGGGTGCGCTGCACGTATAGCCCGCTGGTGTCGGGTGCCATAAGCCGTGTAGACATTGGCGACATCGGTCAGCATGACAAACATATCGGCATGCAATTCCGTCGACAACAAACCACTTGCAAGGTCCTTGTCGATGACAGCCTCTACACCGTAGAGCTTTTTTTGATCATCATATGCCGTTGGAATCCCACCGCCACCGGCGCAAATGACCACGATGCCGTGATCGACCAGCAAGCGGATGGCATTGATTTCAATGATCTGTTGCGGCAATGGTGATGGCACAACCTTGCGGAAAAACGGCCCATCGGCAGCCATTGTCCAGCCCTTTTCCCATTGCAGCCTTCGCGCTTCCGCTTTTTCATAGACCGGTCCCACCGGCTTGCTTGGGTTTTTAAATGCAGGATCATCGGGATCCACCAGCACCTGGGTCAACACGGTGACAATATTGTCTTCATACGGAATGACATTGCCCAGTTCCTGTTCAATGACATATCCGATCATACCGATGGTCTCGGCTCCCAGGACGTCCAGGGGATAGGGTTCGATTTCTGTATATGCGGCATCCATCAATGCGGCAAGACCCACTTGCGGCCCATTGCCATGGGCGATGATCAGTTCATGGTCCTTATGCACCTCGGCCAATTGGGCGGCAGCCACGCGAATATTTTCACGCTGGTTGGCAGCGCTCATTTTCTGACCCCGTTGCAACAGGGCATTTCCGCCCAAGGCCACAACCACTCTCATCGGTTTATCCTCATGGCTGCGTATTACTGGCTTCCCAGTGTTGCCACCAGCAGGGCCTTGATGGAGTGCACCCGGTTTTCAGCCTGTTCAAACTGGATGCCGGCCGGGGACTCGAAAACCTCTTCGGTCACCTCCAGAGATTCCATTCCGAACTTTTCATATATCTGTCTGCCCACCTCGGTTTCGAGGTTGTGGAATGCAGGCAGACAATGCATGAACCGAACCCGCGGGTTGCCACTGGCCTGCATCAATTCGGTATTGACCTGGTAGGGCTTCAACAAGCTGATACGCTCAGCCCAGGCATCTTCGGGTTCTCCCATCGATAGCCACACATCGGTATGTATAAACTGGACACCTTTCACGGCTTCTTGCGGGTCTTCCGTCAGGGTCAATTTGCCCTTGTTGAGTTTTTCAAGTTTTCGGGCATGGGCGAGCAGTTCACCATCGGGCCACAGGCTTCTGGGGGCGCCAATACGCACATCCATACCCATCAGCACGCCCGCAATCATCAACGAGTTACCCATATTTGAACGGCCATCACCGACATAGGCGAATTTAAAGTCGTGCCAGGGTTGCGGCATGTATTCACGCATGGTCATCAGGTCGGCGCACATCTGCGTGGGATGAAATTCATCGGTCAGACCATTGAAAACCGGCACACCGGACCACTCTGCCAATTCTTCAACAATTTCCTGGGCGTCACCGCGGTATTCGATCGCATCATACATGCGGCCAAGCACGCGGGCGGTATCCTTGACCGATTCCTTCTTGCCGAGGTGAGATCCGGTCGGGTCGAGGTAGGTGACATTTGCGCCCTGGTCATAGGCCGCCACCTCAAACGCGCAACGCGTGCGGGTGGAGGCCTTGGCGAAAATCAGCGCGATATTTTTACCATTCAAACGCGGAACTTCATAACCGGCGTATTTGGCCCGTTTCAAATCCCATGCCAGGTCCAGGATGTAGGTCAGGTCGCGCTTGGAAAAATCGATCAACTTGAGAAAGCTGCGGCCCTTTAAATTAAATGACATGCCGGTCTCCTTAAAATTCTTGCCTACCCGAAGGCGCTATTCTTTAGCCAATCAGTATGAATTTCGATGAGGCAGATCATTCAATGACGAATTAAGCGGCAAAAACTCCAAAATGGGGATAGGGCCGGACTGCAGCCTGCTATCTGCGGGGACCGCCAAGGGAGTGCAGTACCTTCCTTCAGAACACGCCATGAACACATCCATGTGGGCTCGGGCGCGGCATCCCTGCCGCTCACGGTTCTGAATGAAGGTACTGCACCCCCTCGGCTATGTGGCTACTGATACAGCAGTGGTTTCACTTGACGCTGCCGACACTGCGTCAGAGACGGGGTGGGTAGTTACTGCCAGGACCGTTATGTTCAGGATGAACGGTACTTC
>JBFFWN010000316.1:0-3171 GCA_041570235.1 Lysobacterales bacterium
TAGCCCGTTGCCAGGTACATAATGCAGGCCACAGCGTACAGCGCGATATTCTTTGTCAGAATTTCAACCGTGTTCTTGGCGCGAACCAGGCCGGATTCCAACAGGGAGAACCCCGCAGCCATCCACATGACGAGGGCGCCACAGACGAGGAAGTAAAAAGTATCAATTGCATACTGTAATTCAAATATTTGGTTTTCCATTTTTCTTTCCTCTTAGATAGCCTGTACGCCGGTTTCGCCAGTACGGATGCGCACAACCTCTTCAAGTTTGTGTACAAAAACTTTGCCGTCGCCAATCTTTCCTGTAGATGCAGATTGCACAATGGCATCTACAACTCTTTCAACAAGTTCGTCGGCAACGGCCGTTTCGAGCTTGATCTTTGGCAGAAAGTCGACAATGTATTCAGCCCCCCTATACAGTTCGGTGTGACCCTTCTGACGGCCAAAGCCCTTGACCTCGGTAACGGTGATGCCGGTGACGCCCACTTCAGCCAGCGCATCCCGAACATCATCGAGTTTGAATGGTTTGATAATCGCAGTTACTAATTGCATGTTTATTCCTTGCGTGTGTAGGTTTCGAATTATTTATATGCAGGAATCGCGCCATTGTGAAATTGTGTGCAGAAAACCTGTTAGCGCTCAGCGGGCGGGAATTTTGACAATAAACAAAAACAACACCTGAACCTGATGATGCACCATAGTGGTGCAATGGATTTGAGATGGTGCGGTTCCAGGCAGTACGATGCGCGCCTTCTTTTGCCAGGGCCACCTGCAAAGTAAGCGGGTCAACTTTGTTCTGGAAGGGTTTCGGATCAATACTGAAAAGCACATCACCGCGTTTAAGCGCAACGGCAATGCGAGAAAATAGCAAATTTTTCTGTGGCGGAATAAGTGGCCATCGGGCATTCTTTAGCATTCTTGATCTTGGGAGATTCAAAGTGAACAGACTTCTAAGCCTGCTGGTCGGGTGCTTTCTGGTTTTTCCGTCGCTGACGCTGAGCGCCTCGGAGCAACCGGGGCTCGATTACTGGAATAAAATAAAAAAAGAGGCCATCACCACGGAGTCCGGCTTGCAATACAAGAAGCTGATAGAGGGCACCGGCAGCAAGCCCAAGGCAAAGGGGCGTGTGAAAGTGCATTATCGTGGCCTGCTGCTCAATGGTGTTGAGTTCGACAGCTCCTGGTCGAGTGATGAACCGGTTACTTTCAGTCTGAAGAATGTGATCAAGGGCTGGCAGGAAGGTATTCCCTTGATGCCGGTTGGCAGCGTTTACGTTTTCCTGGTTCCGCCGGAACTGGCCTATGGAGAGCGTGGTTCGGGCGTCATACCACCAAACGCCACGCTTATCTTTGAGGTCGAACTGTTTGAGCGTAAATAGCCAGGGCACGGATGACCAGATGACAAAACTGTTACCGATTTTACTGGGCGCTTTTATGTTAAGCCAGTCTACCAACACACTTAGTCAAACCATTGAGCCTATCGCGCTTTCCTATGGCGCGGATGCATCACAGGTTCTCGACCTGTACCTGCCGGAAGAAACCACCGGCAACTCGATTGCCACCATCATATTGGCGCATGGCGGCCTTTGGCACAGCGGCGGCAGAGCCGAACTGGCCGCGCTTTGCAGGAATATCGTCGCAGGATCAAAGGGCACGACTGCCTGCGCCAGCATCGACTATCGGCTGAGCCAGGAGCTGGGAGGCGAGTGCACAGGCACCGGCAAAGCCACATACCTCGGCCAGGTTTCCGATATGGCGCTGGCATACAGCTGGTTGCAGCAAAATGCCAGGCAATACGGAATCGACCCGCATCGGATGTTTATTGGCGGTCACAGCGCCGGGGGACACCTCGCGCAGGTGCTCAACCTGCGCTGGCAGGAATTTGCGCCCGTATGCGATCAGGGCCAACCCTGCCCGGCGCCACTCGGCGCAATCGGCCTCGAAGGTATTTACAACATTCCGGCCTGGGATGAATATGACCGGTCATTCTGGGAGGGCCGCTTTGAGTGCACCACGCGCAAGGCCTTTGGCGCGCCGGGGCCGTCACCTGCAGCCTGTCTCGAACCCGGCACTGACAAGCGCTGCTGGGATATGGGTTCGCCCTTCTGGTTGACGAAAAATGCGGCCGAACTGGATATCAAACCGGTGGCTGATGTGCTTTTGCTACACTCGCCAGATGATAACTGGGTGGATATTGCCGAGGCCGAAAAGCTTGGCAGTGAGATGCAAAAGACTTATTCAGAAATCGATGTGCTGGTTAAAACCGACGGAAGCTGCGCGAAAGGTCAGCACAATGACGTGCTGAGTGAAATCGCGCTCGCCGAGTGCATTAACGAGTTTGTCTCAGGCAGAGGGCCAAGCGGTCGCTTGGATTAAATTTACAACTGGACCCGTTAATACAGGCACATCATCGAATGGAAGCAGATATAAACAACAAACCACACTCATACCTCCAGCAAATGGGCCGTCAGGCCGGTGTCGCGATGCATATTACCTCCCTGCCGGGAGAGCATGGCATTGGCGATATCGCCGACAGCGCGATGAACTTTATCGATCAACTGGGAGAGATGAACCTTGGCGTGTGGCAGATCTTGCCCACCGGCCCAACCGCTTATGGCGACTCACCCTACCAGCCATTGTCGGCTTTTGCAGGCAACCCGATGTTCATCGGTCTGAATCCGCTGATCCGGATGGGTTTGCTCAACACCACCGACATCGCGCCACTGAGGGCGCTTCCTCATGACCATGTTGACTACGGCAAGCTGATACCCGCCAAGCAAGCCCTGCTGGACCACGCGGCAGAGAGGTTTATCAATCATTCGAAACACGGCCTTGGGACCGACTATGATGATTTTCAGCATCAACACGGCGAACGCTGGCTTGATGACTACGCCCTGTTCCGTTTACTGAAAACGCTGCACGCTCAACGCCCCTGGCCGGAATGGGAGAAGGAATTCGTTCGACGGGAGGCAGCAGCGCTGGAAAGAATAAAAAACGAATATCGCCTGGATATCGAAAAAATAAAGGTCACGCAGTTCCTGTTCGATTATCAATGGAAGCAATTTAAGACATATGCCGCTGAAAAAGGCATATGCCTGTTTGGCGATATGCCCATCTACATCGCACTGGACAGTTCGGATGCCTGGGCCCACCCGCAGCGCCTGATGATCAA
>JBFFWN010000317.1:0-3128 GCA_041570235.1 Lysobacterales bacterium
GATCACCGGCAGATCGCTGAATACCCCGCCTGCATCCACCCTTGGCAGCGCGGCGATGGCATCAGCCACTTCCATCCCATTACCAACCACCCTGGCAAACACCGTAAAGCCGCCGTTCTGGGTATCGAGATCAGTGTTATCTTCGAGATTGATAAACCACTGACTGGTGGCGCTGTCGGGATCGCCGCCCAGCTTTGCCATGGCCAATGTACCGCGTGTATTGGAAACCTTGAATTCATTCTCGACCGGGTCGAAAAATGGAATACCAGAGGGAGCTCCTGCAACATAGGTAAAGCCACCACCCTGGATGACAAACCCTGGCGCACTGCGATGGATGAAGGACTTGTCATAACGGTTGGTTTCGATGTACTGGAGGAAATTAGCCACGGTTTTTGGTGCATCTGCCTCAAGCAGTTCAATTTCGATGTCACCCAGCGGAGTCTCAATTAACACGTTCTTGGCTGCGGCCATCACCGGCAGCGCCAGTAGGGCAGAAGTGAATAAAAGGGAGGTCAGCATACGATATACACGACTGAAGCTGCTTGATTGGCTTGTAAACATTTTGCGTATTCCTGATTTCTTACATGGGTTTCAAATCGAAGGCAATATACCAGAACAGGCTATAATCGCAACCGATAACAAAAAGGCCAGGGCCATTAATGGGGTGATTGAACTGCGTCCTTTCTATCGGGTCATAGATACTACATAAATGCCAGAAAAGTATTAAGATTTAAACTATCAATTAACCGATCAGACCCGGCAGCTTATCAAAGGTTCAAATCATGAAAAAATCAGCCCCAATCCTGGTTATCATCCTGTTATTTGTCATAGCTGGTTGGTTTTTTTTCACCCAGGAACCCGTTCCCGTCGACGAACTGCCGGAGGCGTATGCGCCGCCAACCATCCCGGCCCCCTCTGAGCAAACCGAGCCTGAGCCGGAGGAAGTTGTCGCATTACCTGAACCGGAGCCCGTGGCTGAACCTGAAGTCGTTCTTGAGCCTCTGCCGCCCTTGCATGAGAGTGATGATGTTATCAAACCGGCGCTGGGTGAAATTGTGGGCCCTGACCTACTCGAGGAATATATTGTCAAAGATCAGCTCATCAGCAGACTGGTTGCAACAGTCGATAGCCTGACATCCCGCCAGGTGCCACCGCCCATCAACCCGGCTAAACCGGTGGCGGATAAACTGATCGTTGAGAAGCGAGGAGATGAGGTGATTTTAAGCCCTCAAAACTTTGCCCGTTATGAACCATATGTGACTTTACTCAACAGCGTGGATACGCCGTTATTGATGTCAACTTACGATCGTTATGCGCCCCTGTTTCAGCAGGCCTGGGAGGAAAACGGTCAGCAGGGGTCGTTTGATCAAAGGCTGATCGACGTGATAGACCACCTGGTGGAGACCCCGGATGTGTCCGGCCCCGTTTACCTGGTTAAGCCGGAAGCGTTTTACCTGTATGAGGATCCCGAACTGGAGGCCATGACAGCGGGGCAGAAAATATTGGTGCGTATGGGTAGTGCCAACGCGGCGCTGGTAAAGGCCAAGTTGATCGAGATAAGGAATGTATTGCAAAGCCAGGATTTCTGAGGTCGCTTTTCAATAACACCTTGATCCTCGGGCAGTCCCGGATAACGCGGCGCATTTCCGCGATGAGATTAAAGGCGTCATCCCCGGGCTGCGCGTAGCAGAACACGGGGCCTCCCGTTTCTCACCGAACTTATCACCCGGTCATCAACAGATGCTTTTCACCAATCTCGGCGACGCTCCGGCAACCAATCAGGCGCATATCCCTTTCAATTTCAGCTCTTAGCAGGTCCAGAACCTTGCTTACACCGGCCTCACCCGCGGCAGCAAGCCCGAACAGGTAGGGGCGGCCCATTGAACAGGCCGTGGCGCCGCGGGCCAGCGCCTTGATGACATGGGTGCCACGCCGGATACCACCATCGCAGATGATCTCGCATTCACCACCCACCTCATCCACGATGGGGCCGAGCGCTTCAAAGGCTGACAGGGTGCTGTCAAGCTGACGCCCGCCATGGTTGGAAACCATGATCGCGGTTACGCCACAATCCACCGCCTTGCGTGCATCGGCGGGCGATAAAACACCCTTGATGGCAAAGGGCCCGCCCCATTCAGCGATCATCCACTCAAGGTCTTTCCAGGTGACCGAGGCGTCAAACTGGCTGGCAACGTATTCCATCAAAGAGGTGCTTTGCGAGCTGCCCTCGGGGATCTTGTGAGCCACGTTGGCCAGGATGGCCTTGGGGTGGGTCAGTGTCCTGTATACCCAGGCAGGCCTTACGGCAAAACCAAGCATACTGGAGAGGTTGAGCTTGGGGGGCATGGTAAAGCCATAACGCAGTTCCCGCTCACGGTATCCTGCCACCGGTAAATCTACGGTCAGCGCCAGCGAATCGTACTTCGCGTCCTTGCAACGCTGGATAAACTCGCGAGTCAGGCTGCGGTCTTTCATCACGTATATCTGGAAACACTTGGGGCCGTCACAGGCTTTAGCCACGTCCTCGATGCTGGTGGAACCGACGGTGGACAGTGAATAATAGGTTCCGGCCGCCGCTGCGGCACTGGAAACCGCTGTTTCGCCATCATGATGAAACAGACGCGTCATTCCGGTCGGGGCCAGGAACAGCGGCATGGATATTTTTCGTCCCAGCACCTCGATGCTGGTGTCGATTTTATCCACATCGACCAGGTACTCCGGCACCAGCCTGGCGCTGTTAAAGGCATCGATATTGCCCAGCACATTGGTCTCTTCATCGGAGCCGCCGTCGATGTAATGAAACATTGGTGCCGGCAGCTTTCTGCGTGCGATTTTTCTGAGGTCACCCACATTAAAAACACGGTCAAGACGGGACATGGCTTTATCCTCTGTATTTATTCAGGCGGTTCAGGCGCCCTTGACCCTTTCCAGGTCTCTTACGCCACCCTTATCGGCGCTGCTGGCAAAGGCCGCGTAGGCCCGCAGGGCCTTGCTGACCCGCCGGCGCCTTGGCGCCAGTGGTTGATAGACCTTGCCCGGTTCACGGCTTTCCATCGCCGCCTTTCGTTTTGCGAGCGTCTCATCATCAACCACAAGCTGAATACTCCGGGCCGGGATATCAAAGGCAA
>JBFFWN010000318.1:0-3110 GCA_041570235.1 Lysobacterales bacterium
GATGTGGTCAAAACCATCTGTGCAATCATGGATGAATTGGTGACTGACAAGCCGTCATCCATAAACCGCTTCGAAGAGCTGATCACCTTTGTGAAAGACCGTCCCGGTCATGACGAGCGTTATGCAATTGACGCCAGCAAGATCAACCGTGACCTGGGTTGGGCGCCGCTGGAAAACTTTGAATCCGGCATACGCAAAACAGTGACCTGGTATCTCGAGAACCGCCAATGGTGGCAGAGGGTGGTGGATGGCAGTTACCGCCTGGAGCGCATCGGTAACGGCTGAGGTTTCGCGCGGTTGATGTCAATCAGGCTGGTGCCGGCCAAGGTACCACTGGTAGGTTGATTGCAACCCGTCTTCCAGGCCGATACGGGCGCGCCAACCAAGATTCGAAAGCGCCGATACATCAAGCAGTTTACGCGGCGCCCCATCCGGGAATGCGCTGTTAAAGCGGATTTTTCCTTGGTAGCCGACCGTTGCCCTGATCATTTCTGCAAGCTCGGCGATGGATATATCTTTGCCAGTGCCGATATTCAGATGCGACAGACGCTCCCGGGTTTGCGACTGGTAAAGCTTTTTAGACAGGCTGGTGACAAACAGACAGGCATCGGCCAGGTCATCAACATGTAAAAATTCCCGCCTGGGCGTGCCGGTTCCCCAAACCTCTACTTCGGCGGCATTCTGTTGCCTGGCGAGGTGAAACTTATGCAATAAAGCCGGCAGTACATGACTGGTTTGCAGGTCAAAATTATCTTCGGGCCCATAAAGGTTGGTTGGCATCACGCTGCGAAAATCCGTGCCATGCTGACGATTGTACGACTCACACAACTTGATACCGGCGATCTTGGCGATGGCATAGGGCTCATTGGTGGGTTCCAGTGCGCCGCTTAGCAGGCACTGTTCCGACATCGGTTGTGGCGCCTGTTTCGGGTATATGCATGAGCTGCCCAAAAACAGCAGGCGTTTGACACCGGTCTCAAAGGCGGCATGGATGACATTGCTCGCAATCATCAGGTTGCTGTAGATGAAATCAGCCGGGTAGCTGTCATTGGCGTGGATGCCACCAACCTTTGCCGCCGCCAGGAAGACATAGGCCGGCTTTTGGGTATGGAAGAAATCCCGCACGGCCTGCTGGTTTTCAAGGTCCAGTTGTTCGCGACTTCTGAGCAACAGGTTTGTATAGCCCGCCTGGTGTAAACGCCGTACCAGTGCCGAACCCACCATGCCCCGGTGTCCGGCGACATAGATAGTGCCACCAGCCAGGTCTTCGACCCGGGGTTGATCGGTCTGATTCATAACCGTGTTACTCATGGTGGTTGAATACTTTGAATCCCTTTTTAGCGATGACGGCATCACGACGGGCGATGGCGAGGTCTTCCTTGATCATTTCCTCGACCAGCTGTGTAAAAGTGGTGCGGGGTTTCCAGCCGAGTTTTTTGCGTGCCTTGCCGGCATCACCCAGAAGGGTTTCCACCTCGGTAGGGCGGAAATAGCGGGAATCAATCCGAACGATGACATCTCCCTTGTTGAGCTTTGTGTCGTCTCCGGCTTCTGCTACACAACCTGTTTCCTCGATACCGTTGCCCTGCCAGTCAATACGGATACCAAGAACCTGTAATGCCGCTTCTATGAAGTCCCTGACCGAATACTGTTCGCCGGTGGCGATGACGTAATCATCCGGTTGGTCCTGTTGAAGTATCAGCCACTGGGCCTCGACAAAATCCCTTGCATGACCCCAGTCGCGGCGGGCGTCGAGGTTGCCAAGATGCACCGTATCCTGCAACCCGGTTGCGATGCGCGCCAGCGCACGGGTGATTTTGCGGGTGACAAAAGTCTCGCCACGCAGCGGCGATTCGTGATTGAACAGGATGCCGTTACAGGCAAACATGCCATAGGCTTCGCGGTAGTTCACGGCGATCCAGTAAGCATAGAGTTTGGCCACCGCATAGGGTGAGCGCGGATAAAACGGTGTGGTCTCGGTCTGCGGGGTCTCCTGCACCTTGCCATAGAGTTCGGAGGTGGAGGCCTGGTAGAAGCGTGTTTTTTCTGTCAGGTTCAACAGACGGATGGCCTCGAGCAGGCGTAATGGGCCCATGGCATCGGTATTGGCGGTGTATTCGGGGGTCTCAAACGACACGGCCACGTGGCTCTGCGCCGCCAGGTTATAAATCTCGTCGGGCTGCACCTCCTGGACCACCCTGATAAGGTTGGTCGAATCCGTCATATCGCCGTAGTGCAGGATGAAATCCCGGTCGGATACATGCGGATCCTGGTATAGGTGGTCGATGCGGTCGGTATTGAACGAAGATGCACGGCGCTTGATGCCGTGAACCTCGTATCCCTTTCCCAGCAGGAATTCCGCCAGGTAGGCGCCGTCCTGGCCGGTAATGCCTGTAATAAGTGCCCGTTTTTTCAATTCAAACCCCCTCGGTGTTCTCCGGCTTGAGACCGGCCATGGTTCGGGATTGTACTTTATTTACAGGCTATTTTGAGAACAGGGAGCCAATTACTGATCGAGCGGTCGCAAGCGGGCGGTGAAATGCCTCAGTGAAGAGGGTTCCCATGTCACTTCCATGCCTTTTACCTTGCCAATGTCGGCTTTCAGTTCTTCGAAACATTCAACGATATAATCCGCCTGTGCCTGGGTGTAAACACGCCGTGGCATGGCCAGCCTGACCAGTTCCATCGCGGCGGGCTTTTCGCTGCCGTCAGGCTGCCTGCCAAACATGAAGCTGCCGATCTCCACCGACCGTATACCGCCCTGGATGTACAGGGCAACCGCCAATGACTGGCCCGGGTATTGCAGGGGCGGGATATGTGGTAGAAGTTTTTTCGCATCAACAAAGATGGCATGTCCACCTGCTGGCTTGATGACGGGGATACCCATCGCATCCAGACGCTCGTTGATATACTGGATGGAGCGGATTCGGTATTGCAGGTAGTCCTCGTGAACGATTTCCTCCAGGCCCACCGCAATACACTCCATGTCCCGGCCTGACAGGCCGCCATAAGTCGGGAAGCCCTCGGTCATGATCAGGCGGGTACGGGCCTTCTCGGCCCAGTCGTCATCGTTCAGCGCCAGCCAGCCACCCATGTTTGAAAAGGTGTCC
>JBFFWN010000319.1:0-3067 GCA_041570235.1 Lysobacterales bacterium
AAGTGTTGCCGCACTCAAGAAATTTCCGACGTTCAATTCATCTTTGGATGAAACCCGCGAAAACCTGGTGTTGAAAAATTACTTCCATATTGGCATCGCGGTGGATACACCCGATGGCCTGGTGGTGCCGGTTATCCGCGATTGTGACAAGAAAGACATTTTTCAATTGGCAACCGAGTTGACTGAAATGAGCCAGCGTGCGCGGGACGGAAAGCTCAAACCCATCGAGATGCAGGGTGGATGTTTCTCGATATCCAGCCTGGGCGGTATCGGCGGTACGTCATTTACGCCGATCATCAACGCACCGGAAGTGGCGATACTGGGTGTTTCGCGATCCAGCGTGCAGCCGGTGTGGGACGGTGAGAATTTCCAGCCGCGCACCATGTTGCCATTGTGCCTGTCCTATGATCACCGGGTGATCGATGGCGCCAACGGCGCCCGGTTTACACGGTATCTTGCAGCATGCCTCGAAGATTTCGAAAACACGGAAAGCTGACCTGAGCATCGAACCAAGGCGGACGACCACATGAATCATCCGACAGACAATCCGGATACCCGCGTGGGTCAACGCATGTTGTGGCTTGCGGCGCTGGGCCTTTTAGGCGGTTTGTACATGTTGTTTTCGATGATGGAAGACAAAGGCGGCAGCACGGTCAGTACGATGGATGCAAACGGCTCCATCATGGTGGTGCTGGAACAGGACAGCAGAGGACATTACGAAGCCGATGGCCAGATAAACGGCCAGTCGGTGACGTTTCTGGTGGATACCGGAGCAACCGACGTCGCCCTGCCTGAATCCATCGCGCGGGCTCTTGGCCTGGAGTTCGGGCCCAGGGTGAAAGTCATGACCGCTGCCGGCCCGGCGGACGCCTGGATGACCAGGCTTGATGAGGTCAGCGTGGGTGGTCTTCAGCGACGTAATGTACGGGCCAGTATCACCTCCGGAGAATTTAACGGGATATTGCTCGGTATGAGCTTTCTGAAGGATTTCAGTTTGCAACAACAGGATGGCAAACTGATCATCAGTGAAGCGCCTGTCGCGGCCAATAATTATTGAGTAGAAAACAATGTCTAAAGTGATAGAAGTAAATGTGCCCGATATCGGTGATTTTATCGATGTTCCGGTGGTCGAGGTGCTGGTTAAGGCCGGTGACCGCGTCGAAGCAGATCAGTCACTGGTCACACTGGAAAGCGACAAGGCGGTGATGGAAATACCATCGCCGGTTGCTGGTGTTGTCAGCTCCGTTGACGTCGAAGAAGGTGACTTTGTTTCAGAAGGCTGGCTGGTTGCACGGGTCGAGGCAGATGAAACTGCGGCCGCAGATACCGGTAAAGTCGAATCAGGCGCGGCAGCGTCCAAGCCTGCCGAAAAAGCATCCGAACAGCCCCGGGCATCTGCAAGCGTTGAACAGGCGCCGGCCGAACCGGATGTCGAATATGATTTTGACGTCATCGTGCTGGGTGCGGGCCCCGGCGGTTATACCGCGGCATTCCGTGCCGCCGACCTGGACCTCAATGTTGCGCTGATCGAACGCTACCCGTCACTGGGCGGAGTTTGCCTGAATGTGGGTTGTATTCCGTCAAAGGCACTGTTGCATGCCGCGGTTGTTATCGATGAGGCCGAGGCCATGGCAGAGCATGGCGTGGTGTTTGGCAAGCCTGAAATTGACATCGATAAGTTACGTGGTTGGAAAGAAAAAGTTGTCGGGCAGTTGACCGGCGGACTGGCCGGCATGGCGAAGCAACGCGGGGTCACGGTCCTGCAGGGTACCGGCACATTCAGTGGCGATCATGAGATTACCGTCAACGGGGCTGATGGAGAGCAGACGGTCAGTTTTGCCAAGGCCATCATCGCCGCAGGTTCACAGGCTTTCAAACTGCCCGGTTTGCCCTGGGATGACGAACGCGTCATGGATTCTACCGATGCGCTTGAGCTGAAAGATGTTCCCGAGCGTTTGCTGGTTATCGGTGGCGGTATTATCGGCCTCGAAATGGCCAGCGTTTACCAGGGGCTGGGCAGCCAGGTTACCGTGGTTGAGTTGACACCGCAGTTGATGCCCGGAACCGATACCGACCTGGTCAGGCCATTACAGAAAAGAATTAGCGGTCGTTACTCGGGTATCTTTGTCAACACCAAGGTGACTGCTGTTGATCCTCAGGACGACGGTTTGCATGTCACTTTCGAGGGTTCAAAAGTCCCGGAACAAACCGTGTTTGACCGGGTGCTGGTCTCAACCGGCAGAACACCCAACGGAAATCTTATCGGCGCAGAACATGCTGGCGTCGAAGTCACCGAGCGCGGTTTTATTCCGGTTGACAGGCAAATGCGAACCAATGTGCCCCATATATTCGCCATCGGTGACCTTGTCGGGCAACCGATGCTGGCGCACAAGGCCACCCATGAAGCAAAGGTTGCGGCCGAGGTATGCGCCGGAATGAAAAGCGCTTTTGAAGCCCGGGTTATTCCATCGGTGGCCTACACCGATCCGGAAATTGCCTGGGCCGGCCTCACCGAAACCCAGGCAAAGGAACAAGGCGTTGACTACAAGGTCGGCATGTTCCCATGGGCTGCCAGTGGCAGGGCCTTGGGCAATGGCCGTACCGAGGGTTTTACCAAGCTGTTGTTTGATCCGGATACCGATAGAGTGATCGGCGCCGGTATTGTCGGGCCGCACGCTGGAGACCTGATTGCAGAATGTGTGCTGGCGATTGAAATGGGTTGTGAAGCGGCCGATATCGGCCTGTCCATTCATCCGCACCCGACTTTGTCTGAAACCGTGGCGATGGCAGCCGAAGTTTTTGAAGGCACGATTACCGACCTTTACATTCCCAAGCGCAAATAAACAGGCTTATGATCGGGCAGCAGGCACTGTTGTCCGACTAGCTCTTAAACCTATACACCAAAGCAAAGGTAAATCGCAGGTTCGCGCAACATTGGTTTTGCGCAGACTGCCGCATGTAATCTGTAGGTGCCGCCAAGGGGGTGCAGTATCTTCCTTCAGAACACGCCATAAACACATCCATGTGGGCTCGGTCGCGGCATCCCTGCCGCTCACGGTTCTGAATG
>JBFFWN010000320.1:0-2977 GCA_041570235.1 Lysobacterales bacterium
CATTCGAATGGATTTCGGAAACATCATTCTGAACTTATTCGATCATCAACTCAAGACCGGCGCCTAAGCGCATCCACCGAAAATGTTGCGATGTCCCCTTCAGGCGTTTTCATCGGTTGACCCTCTGCCGGTGCAAATGCGGTGCCATAGATAATCTCAAAGCTGGCTGGATAACGCCCGTTATCCAAATACCGTTCATATGCCTCCAACAAACGGTTCAAACTGCTTTTTGCAGTCAGGCCCTTAAATCTTTCAGCGGCGACATTGCTTTCGCCCAGCCCCCGCAACTCACGCAGCAATGACATAACATCCGGGTATTGCAACGTGAGCCGTTCGACATCCATGACCGGTTCACGGAAACCGGCCGCCAGTAATTCGTCACCAATGTCGTGCATATCCGGAAAATCATTCACATGCTGCCGGTCATCCACACACCGCCATGATTGCTTTAGCTCGCTCAGTGTATCGGGGCCATAGCAGCTGAACACCAGCATTGCATCCGCTTTCATGACCCGGCGAAGTTCACGAAAAATGGCCGGCAGATCATAGGACCACTGGATGGCCAGGTTGGAGAACACCAGGTTCATGGCAGCCGGGGCCAATGGCAGCGCATGCATATCTGCACAAATTGGTGTAAAGCCATTGGCCACCTCGCCATGCCGGCTCTTCTCAAGCATGGGCATGGACCAATCCAGTGACAAAACACGGCCTTTTGGATAGCGTGCCTGTAGCTCTCGGCCGGCACTTGCAGTGCCGCAACCCAGGTCGAGGATCACCTCGGGGTCGGCACGCTGAAACGCAATTCGTTCGAGCAAGCGCGACTCGATTTCCCTCTGCAACACGGCATGAAAATCGTAGCTTTCAGCCGCACGATCAAACTGCCGCTTCAGGGCATTTCTATCCAAGGGTGTAAGGCTCATGCCATTTTCCTGCGTTACTCAATTCACGCATGATATCCAATTACTGTCAGGCCTGGCTATGAAGGCTTACATGATTGCGGAGGCTTTTGCGTCAAAACTCATGGCAAACAGCTGTTTCCCGCTTGATCCAGGCTGAAGAAAATATCGCTATCATGTTTGAAAGTCAGAACCTGGCCCATCAACTGCACACCTTATTCGATTTGCTGTTGCCACCTCGCTGCGTACTATGCGGCTCAGCATCGGACTCTACCTGCATTTGCCCACCGTGCAAATCCGACCTGCCATGGCTGGAGTACCAGTGCCGGTCCTGTGGGCTGCCACTGGTACTGGCCACGGACATTATCTGCGGCGCCTGCATCACCAGGCCGCCTCCCTATCAATACACGATCTGTCCATTATCTTATGAGTTTCCGGCAGACCGGCTTGTTCAGGCTTTCAAATTTCGTAAACAACATGTCGCTGGCCGTTTGCTCGCAAGGCTATTGACTGAAGCCATTCTCAGCAGTCAGTCGGAGATGCCCGATATGCTGGTCCCCGTACCCTTACACCGGTTCCGCCTGATTAAACGCGGTTTTAACCAGGCCTGCGAATTGGGCATGTTTATCGGCAGCCACCTGGGCATCGAAGTCCAAATGGGTTCTTTGAGACGCAACAGGCATACACGGGCGCAATCCGGATTAAGTCGAAAGCAGCGAAATAAAAATGTGCGGGGTGCGTTTTACTGGAAGAGTTTACAAAGGCCGCCGCCGCATATCGCCCTGGTCGATGACGTGATGACCACCGGCACGACGGTCATGGAGTGCGCACGGGTATTGAAAAAAGCCGGTGCCAAACGGGTTGACGTCTGGGTTGCCGCAAGGGCCGTCAGGTGAGTTTGGAATTGCTGACTACTCATCATCGGCAACAATTGCCCAACGCTCGTGATCACACCATTTGCCATTGATTTTCAGGTACCGGGGCGAAAAACCCTCGTATTGAAAACCGGCAGATTGGGCCAGCGCGATGGATGCCTGGTTACCCGGTTGTATATTGGCCTCAAGCCGGTGCAGGCCAAGTTTGTTAAAAGCGAAATGGATCACCTGCAACATACCCTCTTTCATGTACCCCCTCTCAACCATTCCAGCCACGCCAAAATAACTGACATAGGCGCTGCACAGGGCTTCATAGGTGATCACGTTCAGGTTGATGACACCACAGATCGCGCCATCATCAATGCGTTTAACCAAAAACCCGGCTTCGTTGTCCCTTTCAAGACGTTGCATATAACGCACCCAGCCGGCGTGGTCTTTGGGCGCTGAAACCCAGGGATAATGTAATCCCACGCTGGCATTCATCGCCGCCAGGAACGCCTCTTCATCTTCGGCAACCGGTGGGTAAATGCGGGTTCTGAATCCTTCCGGCGAAAGCATGATCATCGGATAACATATGAGGTCAACAGACCGGCCCAGAGAATCATACCGACATAATTGTTATTCAAGAATGCCTCGAAGCAGGCCTGACGATCACGGTTTCTGACGGAAACCTGTTGATGGACAAACAGTGCGGCGGCAACTATTACGCCCAAAAACCAGGGCCAGTTAAGTTGCAACCTGAAGCCCAGGGCAAACAATAATGCGATCATCAGGACTTTAAGTGCCCGGATAATCAGAAGGTCGTTTTGACCAAAGGCGATGGCCGTAGACTTCAGGCCAATGGATATATCATCTTCCCGGTCAACCATTGCGTACAGGGTGTCGTAAATCACCGACCAGATGACGTTGATCAACAATATCAGCCAGGCAACCGCCGCGACCTGCCCGTTTTCGGCGGCAAATGCCATCGGTATGCCCCAACCAAAGGCCACGCCAAGCACCACCTGGGGGTAATGGGTCCAGCGCTTGAAAAAAGGATAGGTTGACGCCAGCAAGGCTCCGGCGAACGCCAGTTTTACCGTCAGGGCATTGGTCATTAATACCAGGCCAAATGCCAGTGACATCAATACACAGAATATAAGCAATGCCTCGCGAACGGTCAGCTCCCCCGAGGCCAGCGGACGGTTACGGGTGCGCTCGACATGC
>JBFFWN010000321.1:0-2946 GCA_041570235.1 Lysobacterales bacterium
CGCCACCGCAATGATCACACCGGCAACGGGAGAAATACTGCGGAACAGGCCACCGGCAAACTGGGCCGGCAATACCAGTGATTCTATTGTGGCGTTCATACGGGACGAGATGCCCGGGATCATGCCCGCAAAGCTGAACAGGGCAGCATTACCACTGCCGGTTAGCAGCGCGGTGAGACCGAGTAACAAAACCAATACCGCCGCCATCATGCTAGCGGCCATCGAATAGCCCTCGACCAGCGAGATCAATGAATCGATAAGCCCGGTGGCCTTGACGCCCGAGGCAAATATTTCAGCAGCCACGATCAGTGTAACAACCGAACCGAACACTTCACCCATGCCACGAAAGAAATGTGTGATGCCGGCGAGTGATTCGCGCAAACCGCGATGACGTATGACCTCAAAGCCCATCGCCACGGCAAGACTGATCAGCATGGCTGTGACCACGTCGATGTGAATGCCCGTCGACATCAGCGGACTGAAAACGAACAGCAGCACCAGGGGCAACAAGGGCAGCAAGGCATAAGCCATGGGAACCGAAACTTCCGCTACAGGCGTTTTGGGCAGCTCAAAATCCTGGCCGGTATCGGCTTTATCATCTGCACGGTCGCAACGTCGCTGCCAGAAAAAATGCAGGCCTGCGATCACCGGCACCACCACGGCAGTGACCTTGAGTTGATGCTGAATAAAGTACTCGATAGGTGAAATACCGATGGTCAGGGCCGCCACATTGGCGGCAGGAGACGCCGGCCCCAGGTCAAGACAGGCCGTGGTGCCAATCACCGCCGCAGCCGCCACCGGCCTGACCCCAAGCTGTACCAGGGTCGGATACATGGCCACCAATAGCAGCATGGCAAGCCCTGCTGCGCTTGGAATAAATACATTCAGTGTCTGGCCGGCCACATAGGTGATGGCCAGCAGCACATAGGGGTTGCGGATACGTGAAAGCGGTTTGGTGGACAGGTCCACCAGGGCTTTCGAGGCAGAAATAGCCGACATGTACTTTGCAAAACCACCCGCCGCCATGATGATCATGCCAATTTTTGCAACGCGGGTGGAAAACGCCTCGCTGACCATGGCAAACAGGTCGAAGGCAAACAACCCGGTCAGCGACTCCCAGGTGTTGCTCGCCTCATTCTGCGCAAGATAGGCGGTTGTCAACAGCGCAAAACCGGAAGCGAACAGCACGGCGTGTGTCTGGTAGCGCCTGACAACCAGGACCACCGTGACGACAATAATCAGTAGGGCGACAAATTGCATAGGGGCGGAGTATATGAGTCAGTATCATGCTTTGCCAACCATTTCTGAGCGGGCATTGGTGCGTTCATCCGGCTTCGACATTACAATGCAGCAATGAAACCTGCTAAAAATTACAACCGTTATTTCACAGTGCTGCTTGCCTGCCTATTGGGTCTGGCATTTTTTAATGCAGCAGTGGCAGATACGAACGCATCCAGCGTTCGGGTTGACCCGCCGGACAGTATATTGTTCACCGGCAACAGCCTGACCTTCTATAACAATGCCATTTATACGCACCTGAGAAAATTACTGGTCGCGGAAGACCCGTCTCTGCGGCAACGCATCTTTCTTAAATCGATGACGATCTCGGGTGCGAAGCTATCCGATCATGCCAGCGGCTTGGTCCAGGTACTGAACAGCCGAAGCTGGGACGTGGTGGTTTTGCAGGGACAAAGCCGCGAGGCCATTGACCCGGACATGAAAGACGGGTTCGAGAACATTGTCCGGCTGTACGCAAAAGATATCCGCTCAAAAGGCGCCGAACCGGTTCTGTTCATGACCTGGGCGTATTCTGACAAACCGGCCATGACCGCCCAACAGGCCCACGCGTTCAACCTCCTGGGTAAAAAACTGGGCATCATGGTCATCCCTGTCGGCCTGGCATTTGAGCGGGCCCTGCAAATGAATCCGGAGGCGGTTTTGCATAACGAAGACCGAATTCATCCATCGCTGGAGGGCACCTACCTGGCGGCTGCGGTTTTCTATGCGGCGCTCTACCGAAAATCACCACTGGAGCTTGATTATGATGCGGGGCTTGATAAGAACACCGCCCGTCTGCTGCGCCAGGCCGCGTGGGAAACCGTTGAGGGTTATTACGCCGCTGGCGATGACTGAAACAAAAGGGGCTCCTTTTACTGCAGAGTAATGGCTTTGCTTGACGCTGCCGACAATGCGTCAGAGTCGGGGCGGGTAGTTACTGGCAGGACCGTGAGCGACAGGGATGTCGCGCCCGAGCCTACAGGATGTACTTGTGGCGTGTCCTGGCAGTAACTACCCTCCCCGGCTCCTTCGAATGAGGTTAAGTGGGACAGTAATGTATCCGGCCTCTTTTACTGGGCCCCTGTTACTGGACTGAGGGCTTTGCGAGAAACGATTTGAGTTCGCCTTTCAGGTGATCGATAAACTCCCTGCATAATAACGAGGTCGATTCCTGGTCCAGGTGCAACGCTGAAATCCTGAACTTCAGCTCGGGTTTGAGTTTTTTGATGGCAACGCCTTCATGCCCCATCGAGCGGGCCGTTACCTCATCCGCAATGCAGATACCAACACCGTGTGAAACCAGCGCCTTGGCCAACTGGTAAGAACCGGCAATTGCCACCGAATCCAGTTTCACTTCGCTCATTTCCACGTGTGAGGTCAGGAAGCGGTCAAGAGGCCCCTGATTGTCGAGTTTGATAAATGGAAATCCAGCCAAATCCTCCATTCGCAATGAATCGGTACCAGCAGGAAGCAGGCCGGGTGGCGCCAGCACCACGAACTTTCCATGGCCCAACACCTCACCGCTGATGCCGGGCAGGTTTTTGGCATCAAATGCCAGGCCGATGTCTACCCGCGATTCCATCAGGGCAGCTGATAACTCCTCGTGACGCAGGGTCTCGATGCTGAAAATAATGTCTTTGTGCTGCTGGCGATAGCTGGCGATCGCAC
>JBFFWN010000322.1:0-2838 GCA_041570235.1 Lysobacterales bacterium
ATTCTACAACGATTTAGTCACGAAGATAACAGCTTTGAGCATACTGCAAAAATACATATTGCGTGAGTGGTTCTGGACCATGCTGGCTGTGAGCATTGTGCTCACCGTCGTATTGTTGGGTGCGTATCTCGGTGAAATACTCAAAGATATTGCCGGTGGCAGGGTGCCGGCAGGGCTGATGAGTATGCAATTATTGCTGCACATGCCGGAAACCATGGGCAATATTTTGCCGCTGGCCGGCTTTGTTGCCGTCATGTGGGGCTTGGGGCGTTTGTACCGTGACCAGGAAATGGCCGTGATGCGTTCCAGTGGTTTTGGCTGGCAGCAGCTGATAAAACCCCTTGCGAGCCTGATGATCCCGATGGCGCTTATACTCCTGCTGTTGGGCATTGTGGTGGCGCCTTCGAGCGCAAAAATGGCCGAGCAACAGCTGGAGGAGGCCTTTCGTTCTGCAGCGGTTTGGGGTCTTCAGGCCGGAAAGTTCCATACGCTCAAAGGTGGCGACCTGGTGCTGTATGTTGAAGCGATTGAAGCAGATGATGGCGCCCTCAGGAACATATTTATCAAGCAGCGACAGGAGCTCAGGGAACAGGTCTGGGTGGCCAGCAAGGGAACGTATTGGATGGATTCGGACACGGGTGACCGTTACCTGGTGCTCGAGCAGGGTAAGGTCGTTGATGTCGAACCGGGCAAGCTGGATTTACGCGTGTTGAATTTTGAGCGAAATGACATGCGCTTGCCTGAACCAGAGTTCAGGAAGCGGGTCACGCCAAAGATCGAGTCGGAATCTTCCCTTGCCTTGATCGAAAGCGGGAACCGGGAATCCATTGCCGAGTTGCAATGGCGCCTGTCACCGGCGATCACCATTATCATCCTGGGCTTGCTGGCAATTCCCCTGTCACATTCTGAACCACGCGAGGGCAGGGGGATCAGGATTGTCCTTGGCATACTGATATACCTTCTCTACGGCAACATGTTGTACATGTGCCGTTCATGGATGATGGACGGCAGTTTGCCCACCTGGATCGGCATGTGGTGGGTGCACCTGTGTTTTCTTGTTATCAGCTTTGTCTGGGTACGGCGACAAGGGCGTTTCAAGGTCAGGGCGGTGCCGGTTTGATCAAGACGGTAGATAAATATATTGGCAAGGCCGCCATCCTTGGCATTTTGATGGTGTGGATCAGTCTCACCCTGTTGATGATGATGTTTAGCCTGCTTGGTGAACTTCGTGATACTACCGCCAACTATGCTTCATCCGATGCATTCTGGTTCGTGTTTCAGACCGGCCCAAGGCTCGCATACCAGATTTTTCCGGTTTCCGCCCTGATGGGGACCTTGATCGGTATTGGCGGCCTGGCAAGTGCAAATGAACTGGTTGCATTCCGGATTTCCGGTGTCTCCCGCTTGCGTTTGGCGGCGGCAGGGCTGGCCGGTGCGCTGATGATCGTCGCACCGGTGATGGCCGTGGGTGAATGGATCGCCCCCGATGCGGAGCAGCATGCGCGTGCCTTCAAGCTGAGCCGTTTGATCGGCCAGGTCATTATTGGTGGCCCTTCAGGCACATGGATGCGTGACGGCAATGATATCGTCAATATCCGCCGCCCGCTTTTGACAGCGGACCGCGGCCAGCAAACAATGAGGTTTCTGGATGTTGAAATTCATCATTTCGACGGTTTTTCAAACTTACAAAAAATCACCCGGGCCGATAGCGCCTCTTTCTATGGTGAGCAATGGTTGCTTGAAAACGTTTCTGTCATGGAAATTACACCGGCGGGTGTAATGCCCACTCAGATGGAAAGCACACCATGGGTATCAGGTGTCAAGCCGGAATTACTCGAGTCTGCCGTGACCCGGCCGTTTTACCTGTCGATCGGTGCGTTATGGGATCAATTGAAATACATGCAGAGTAATGGCCTGGATGACCGGCTTTACAAGGCCGCTTTTTGGGAGAAAGTCATCTACCCATTTGCCACCCTGGCACTGGTTCTGGCGGGAATGCCATTTGTCTTCGGCTCGGGGCGCCAGCACAATACCGGCTTCAGACTTTTCATTGGTATGACACTGGGCGGGGTGTTCATGCTGGTCAATGCGGCGGCGCAAAATCTGGCTGCAGCCTATTCTTTGCCCGTGGCGCTTAGCTCGGCATTGCCTTCGATCATCATCGCGACGGTCGCGGTGGTGGTTTTGCGCCGCTCGGTATAGGACCGGGGAAACCGCCACCCGGGCAGCATCAGCGGTTTTTGATCAGCCAGGTTTTTGCTGCAAGGTCATGCCAGGTTCGATTTTGCTTGTCCCACAAGGCCCAGATAAATCCCAGCCCGAACGACGAAAATGATGCCAGGCTGACCAGGAATCTCAAAAAACATTGCCACCAACTGAGGGCCGAATGGTTCTTGCCGACAAGATGTACTTTCCATGCCCGCATACCCAGCGTCATACCACCATGCTTCCAACAGATGGCAAAATAGGCAAAAATCACCAGCAGTAACCATGCCGTGAACCAGAGATCCCTGAAGACCACCTTGTGTATATCCCCGAATGGCAAGGCGACAGCAGAGGCAAATATCAGCAAACCCAGCAGGATGACCGCGTCATATAACATGACCATTAACCTGCGTGGAAACCCGCAATACTCTGTTTGAGATAATGGGTTTGATGTCTGGTCGCCCGGCAATATACAATTTCTCCCCTAGGTTTCGGGTAAGTTATCATTTTTTTGATCAGGAGCGCCAAAAAGTTGACGCTACTGGCAGCGGGCCAAAGGATTCTCCGGGGTTTTTTTTGTAAAAAACCTTTAGTCTTGTGGCGCAAGCCACTACCCTCGGTTATCCTGATGCG
>JBFFWN010000323.1:0-2796 GCA_041570235.1 Lysobacterales bacterium
ACATGCTCTATGTGCAGGCAAAACTCGTTCACACGTCTGCCATATTCTTTCCATTTTAATCCCTGTTCCTTTCTGATACGGCCGGCCATATATTGCTCAACCACATGTTCATGATTGACCAGGTATAGCTTTCCGATTTCGAGGTTAGGCACCAACTTGCCATCGAGAAACATACCACCACCTACACCGGTACCCAGGGTGACAGCAATAACAACGCCTTCAACATCGCGCCCTGCGCCAAACCTGACCTCGGCCAGACCCGCGGCATCGGCATCATTAAGTACCTTAACCTTACGCCCCGTGGCTTGCGAAAGGCGGTCATTCACCGAGTGACCCACCCAACCCGGTACATGAAAGGCCGTCGGAGGCGTCAGCACGCGGCCGTTGGACACTGCTGCCGGAAAACCAACTCCCACAGGTCCCTCGTGATCAAATTCTTTTACCAATTTGACGATGGCTTTTGTCACTTCTTTGATTTCAAAAGAGGCCGGTGTTTTAAATCGAATTCTTTCGGTCAGCAATTCGCCGGTGCCCAGGTCAACCAGCGCGCCTTTAATGCCGCTACCACCAACATCTATACCCAAAGCCTGCATGATTGCTCCAATATTTAAAGGTCTTAATTCAAAAATGTCATTATATCAGGTGACACCACTTGATTGACTGTGTGGATTCCATAATGCGGCCATAACCCGTCGATTCAAGCCCGGATACTAATGCCGGCGCTTCACGAAGGCGCCCTGAAACGCCGCTCACTGTATTAGAATGGGAGCCTCGTGAGTCCCAGGCTGTGAGACTTGCTGCAAACAGGAACAAATGCGATGACGGATAACGTAGTTGAATCAACACCAACAACAGCGCCTTTGATCGTACACTCGAATGACGGCATCACAACACTGACCATGAACACCCCGAAGCGCCTGAATGGCTGGACCGGGGAAATGATGGATGCGATCAAAAGCGTATTGATCAATGCATCAAGGGACGACAGCACCCGGGTTGTTGTACTCACTGGTACTGATCCCTACTATTGCGCCGGTGTAAACCTGGCTGCAACATTGCGAATGGAACACCCGCGAAAAATGCACGCCAAGATCATCAGGCACAACCAGGCATTGTTTGATGCATTCCTTGATTTCCCCAAACCTATCCTGGTGGCTGTTAACGGCCCGGCGATCGGTGCAAGTGTTACCTCTGCTACATTGTGTGATGGCATCATTGCATCGGAGAAAGCGACATTTTCGACGCCGTTCGCGGCGCTGGGCATCCCCCCTGAAGGCTGTTCCAGCAAACACTTTGCCCGCCTGATGGGCGAAACCAATGCCGCCAGGATGCTGGGTGAGGAAGGTTGGAAGCCCACCGCAAGAGAGGCGCTGGAAGCGGGCCTTATTCAATGGGTTGTTCCCCATGAGCAACTTGCGGAGGAAGCCAACAAGATCGCCCGGGAGTGGATTATCTCGGGGGCAAAACGAAGCTTTCGAGGCGGGAGCCAACGGGATGAACTCAAAGCGATAAATGCTGCCGAGTCCGTTGACCTGGCCACTGCATTTCTGGGCGCCCCGTTTATCAAAGCGCAATTCATGTTTTTAAAAAGCAGAAAGAAGTGGGGACCAGCATTGATGTTCCTGGCCATGTTAATCACCCGGCCTTTATGGTCGCGTTCGCTCGATTAAGGCACTTCACACCAGGAATTTAATCAAAAATCATCGCCTGACGTTGAAATTTCTGCGGTTCACTTTCAGTACCACGCTTGTTTTGAAGATTCGACGTGATACAGGGCCAGGTCCCTGTATATTTTTGCGTCCTCGACAGCGACATACGGAATTTTCAAGGTGTGGGAAGCCAGGTGAATACTTAGTTGGGCCAGCCCCTTGCGGCGCTGCCCTGGTGTTTGACGGATATCCACCCGCTGTACCTTGAAAAGTGGAAACACGGTCGTCTCGGCACCCAAAAAACCTTTACGGATAAACCCATAGTCACCCACCACGGCATAACCGATTTTTGTCCACACCTGGTTGACAATCAACCCGGCAAAAACCAACACCAACGGCAATAACAACGCAAACCAACCACTCACCGCTATCATCAAAACTATCGTAGTGAATAACAATGGTGGCAACACACCCCAGCCCAGAGTCACCATGCCCAACCTGCGACGGTTGACCCGGGTGAATGCCACATTTGCAGGCTCGCAGCCAGGAAAAAAGACATTCATCAATACCGGCAGTTCGCTTTCGCTCAAAGCAGGCACCTGGAAAGCCGGTCTGAGGGCCATCGAAAGCTCCCCCATTTCAGCCGCGGAGCCGGCGCTCGCCACCCTGAGTTGCATATTGGTCCGTTTGAAAAAGCGGGCGATCAAATTTTGCTTTAACACCATCGCCTGTATTTTGTGTCGTTTCAGCGACTCATCAAAACGTGTCAGTAACCCACTGCTTTTTTGGAAAGTCTCTCCGTCCAGGCGCAATTGGTATCCATGATGACGAAACAGGGCCCCCAGCACAGAGATCAGGGGCAGCAACGCGAAAATCGCCAGCAGGGTAGCTACTGCGATGATTGCAACTGCAGGCGCGCCCAGTCCGTCCTGAACCATCGACACAGCAGCGATGGAATCAATGTGCTCCATGATCCAGATTCTGATTTCTCCACCCACATCAAATGTGCTGAAAAACGCACCGGCGGCAATCGCAACCCAGATCATGAAGTTTGCAGTCAACCCGTAAATCACGATGTCTTTTGACTGGCGTGAAAGCAAGATCGGGTTATCGGCGATGTCATCGCTCTTTTCAGCGAGTGCGGACC
>JBFFWN010000324.1:0-2735 GCA_041570235.1 Lysobacterales bacterium
TCAGAATTCTTCTTTGATATTCAGCAGCGAGCCGATTTCATCGTTATCCAGGTGCCTGACATCGTTCGCCGTGGCCAGGAAGATCACGTGACCGGCAATATTCTTGGCGTGACCACCAAATCGCTCCAGCGCCCTTATGCCAAGCACAATATCGACAAAATGGCCGATATTGCGGGCATCCTGCATCACAAAGGTGCTCAAACGGCGCAATGTGGCATCAAGTTGAGCCTCCAGTTCCTTATCCATTTGCAGGACACTGAACGCTTTCTCTATCGCCAGGTTGGAAAAAGCATCCATCGCCATTTTCAACATGTTTTCAACATATGCCGACATGGTATAAATATCATGCAGAATCTGTTCGCTGGGCGCAGGTTGATTCGACTCGTTTATGCGAACGCAAAGACGGGCAATTTTCCTGGCCTCGTCGCCCGCACGTTCAAGGTCTGTAACCACTTTGCCCAGGGTAATTATCTGGCGCAGGTCTCCGGCTACAGGCGCCCGCTTGGCGATCAGGTGGATGATTTTCTCATCGACCTCCACGTCCAGGTCATTCAGCTTTCTATCCCGAACAATGACCTTTTGCGCACGGGCCGAATCATTTTTCTTAAGGGCTTTTACCCCGCGGCGTAATTGTTCAACCGCCAGGCCGCCCATCTTATCCACCAGGTTGGCGATCTCGTTGATCTCATCATCAAAGCGATGGACCGTGTGTTCTGTATTTATGGTTGACATGTTTTTGTAGCTCCCGCGCAGAATCAGCCAAACCTTCCGGTGATGTAGGCTTCGGTTAAATGGTGTTCAGGGTTGGTGAAAACCTTGTCCGTATCATTAACCTCGACCAGGTGGCCAAGGTGAAAATAGGCCGTCCTCTGCGATACGCGGGCAGCCTGCTGCATGGAGTGGGTTACGATCGCAATGGTGTATTCCGCCCGCAATTCATCGATCAGTTCTTCCACCTTTGCCGTCGCTATGGGGTCGAGCGCCGAACAGGGCTCATCCATCAGGATCACTTCCGGTGAAACGGCAATGGCGCGTGCGATACACAGCCGTTGCTGTTGTCCGCCCGATAAGCCGGTGCCGGGCTGGGCGAGGCGGTCTTTCACTTCATCCCACAAGGCGGCGCGCTTCAGGCTGGTTTCAACAATTTCATCCAGATCTGTCTTGTCTTTTGCCAGGCCGTGAATTTTCGGTCCATAAGCTACATTTTCATAAATGGACTTTGGAAATGGATTGGGCTTTTGAAAGACCATGCCCACCTGCGCGCGCAACAGGACCACATCACGTTGCCTGTCATAGATGTCATGCTCATCAAGGTGGATTGAACCGCTGACCTTGCAGCCGTCAATATTGTCATTCATCCGGTTCAGGCATCGAAGCAAAGTGGATTTTCCACAGCCCGAAGGCCCGATCATGGCAAGTACTTCCTGGTTGCCGATATCCAGGGTGATCGATTTAATGGCATGAACCGCGCCATTATCATAGTAAACATCGACATCATTGCAGGACATCCGCGGGTTAGGATGGCTGACATCCCCAACCGTGCCTTGCAAATGAAGGTCACTTAGCCCGGGTTTCTGTCTTGCAGCTGGAAGGGTATCCATGCTATTTACGCTCTCCATTGTTTTTGTAATTGATACTCATATAAATGTCCATGCCTGTTCACCAACGGCGCTCAAAGCGCTTGCGTAACAGCACCGCGGTTAGATTCATTGTAATCAGAAATGCCAGAAGAACCATGATGGCAGCCGATGTGCGCTCTACAAAGGCCCGCTCCGGGCTGTCTGCCCACAAAAAGATCTGCACCGGCAGCACCGTGGCAGGGTCGGTGATCCCCTGGGGAACATCGACGATAAAAGCGATCATGCCGATCATCAAAAGCGGGGCAGTTTCGCCCAGTGCCTGTGCCATACCGATAATCGTGCCGGTTAACATACCTGGCATCGCCAGCGGCAGAACATGGTGAAATTGTGTTTGTAAAGGCGAGGCGCCAACACCCAAAGCCGCCTCCCTGATCGAGGGTGGAACTGATTTCAGGGCTGAACGGCTGGCGATGATGATGGTCGGCAGTGTCATCAGCGTAAGCACAAGCGCCCCGACCAGCGGGGTGGAACGGGGCACCCCGAAGAAATTAATAAAAACCGCAAGACCCAGCAGTCCGAAAATGATCGAGGGGACGGCGGCCAGGTTGTTGATATTGACCTCGATAAGGTCTGTCCACCTGTTCTTTGGGGCAAATTCCTCGAGAAAAATCGCCGTTCCAACAGCCAGCGGAAACGAGAACAGCAGTGTCAACATCAGCGTGTAGAAAGAACCCATCAATGCCCCGGCAATACCGGCCTGCTCTGGTTGACGTGAGTCGCCGTTGGTGAAGAACCCGGTATTAAAGCGTTTTTCTACCTCATTACGCTGCTCAAGACGGTCTACCCACTCCAATGTTCGGTCACTTACCCGCCGATTTGATTCGGGCATATCTCGATCGATATGACCCTTGATCAACATGTCTATGTCATCGTTGGCCCGAACCCATACCTGCTCTTCGGTACCGATCAAGCCCGGGTTTTCGAGTATGCGTTTGCGCAGTTCCTGGTCTGCACCCGGGCTGACCAGCTGGTAAAGCTCACGTTTCGCCCGGCGGTCGGTCACTTCGGGAAATACATCACGCAGGCCCTGCCTGATCAATGCCATGTAATCAGCGAACGCCAGGTCATCCTCGTTCCTGGTTCCTTCAGGGTCCA
>JBFFWN010000325.1:0-2693 GCA_041570235.1 Lysobacterales bacterium
CTGCAGGCTTGCGGGCGGCGGTCTGAAAACCTGGAGGTCCTGATAGAAACTCTCCTCTTTCTGCTCGTCTTGTGGCCACCATCCGGGGACACCGGCGAGCGGCAATGGCGCCATGCATTGCGGTGACTGTAACAGGTTGCCAGCCAGTATTTCCGTGGCTATCCAACGGTCGAGGTCAAGTAAGATCTGTTCGCGCGCCCGCGCCATAAATGCCTCGCCCGTTTGTAACAGCAAAACCTTGGCAGTCATTGATTTGTAGGGTGACAGGTATTTTTCGAGCATCGCATGACCACAGACAAAAAGACCGGATTTTTGCAAAAACTGCTGATGCAAAAAAGCATCGCACCATCTACGTTCAGATATCGACCGCAGGATATCCCTGTCACTGGAGAACAGGATAACGCCGCATTCGTCAAACAGTGTTAAAGCGTCGCGTAGCGGGCCCCTTCGGCCAGCAGGCTGATCTGGCATGGCGTGATTGTGGCGAGCGTTCATCGCCGCTTTGATACGGGGAAAACGCGCCCATACCAAAGCGTTGAACAAATCGTGCCAATTATTCGGACGGGTACTTACTCTGCCAGAATTGAAAATGCGCAGTTCATAGGCTTCGTCCTGAAGCTGATCACTTGGCACAAAGCGGATTTTGTGCCCGCTTTTCGAATACACATCACCGTTTAAAAGTTCATTGAGCTGCCTGCAACCTGGAAATCTGTCTTTGGAAAATCTCTGCAGGTAGGGCAGGTAGTCGTGCCAGACAGGCAGTCCTTCATCAAGTTGATTCGTAATCTCCATTCATGATTTCCAGCGCTGTGTTTTTGCAAGGCGGTAATTCGGCATCGCAGTAGCCCAGCGCCGTGGTGCGTTTGCCCCATTGCAACAGGCCGGCCGCCCTGGTCAGACCGGCGCCGAAAGCGGCCAATAATATTCTGTCACCCGCCTTGATGCGTCCAGCTTCCAGCGCTTCAACCATCGCTACCGGTATGGTTGCTGCGGAGGTGTTGCCATAATGCTGTATGTTGACTTCAACTTTTGACATATCCACCGACAGGTACTTTGCCAACGATTCAATGATACGAAGGTTTGCCTGGTGGGGAATAATCAGGTCGATGTCACCTTGGGTCAGACCCAGATGGTCCAGAACGATCTGGGTTTCCTGCGCCATACCTTTGACCGCCCTGCGAAAAATTTCCCTGCCGTCAAAATGGTGCTCAAACTGATTAAATCCCTCGGCATGGCGATTTTTGGCGGTTCCAAAATTTGGAAGATGCAGCGCATCGGCAGCTTCACCTTCGCAGCCAAGGTGGGAAAACAGCAGGCCTGTCTCCATCTCTGACGGCTCAAGTACAACCGCGCCCGCACCGTCACCAAACAGCACGGCGGTATCGCGCACTTCCCAGTTCAGGAACCAGGTGACACGCTCCGATCCGATCACGAGTGCTTTCTTGAAAGCGCCGGTTTGAATCATCGCGGTTGCCACTGAAAGACTGTAAATGAAACCACTGCAGCCCGCATTGAGGTCAAAGACCGCGGCATTTTTTGCGCCTATTTTTGCCTGCACGTGTGCGGCCGTACTTGGGATAACCGTATCAGGTGTGCAGGTTGCCAGTATTAACAGGTCCACTTCGCCGGCGTCGGTACCGGCCGCGGCCAGTGCCCTAAGGGCAGCCACCGAGGCTAATTCACTGTTGGCGACATGTGAAACACGGCGTTCTGAGATGCCGCTTCGTGTCCTTATCCATTCATCGGAGGTGTCAATCACCGATGCAATCGCATCATTGGTGAGTCTCGCCGGGGGCATGCATTTACCCCATCCGGTAATTTCAGCGTACTTGGACATGGTTCCTGACATCCTGAACAATGGAGCTCGTCAGACTAGCAGCGAATATTAGAAAACTCAATGCTGCTCATCATTTTCTGATGCGGTTTCGTTTGAAACATTATCGGTACTTGCCGGCAGGCACAGCTTGCTGCACTCTGCACGTTCTGATCATGATTGACGGTTGTTTAGAATGACTCATCAACTTCCACTTGAAGTTCGTTTCCTGAAACGTTACGCCCGACATTTGCATGAGTCGGGTGTGCCGGCCCATCAGTTCGAAAGAATGATCACCGCGTTGGCCGACAAGCTGGGTTTTAACGGGCAGATATTATCCAGCCCGACGTCCATATTTTTATCTTTCCAGTACCAGGATGACGAGGACGATAATCGACCTGTGCCCATGCAACTGGTCAGGATGAACCCGGCAGTGATAAACCTCGGTAATACGGCAGACCTTTACGATATTGGAAATGGTTTGCTGGAGAGCGAATTTACCACCGAGGTGGCTTTTGACAGGCTGAAAGATTGGCAGCCCGAACAGGTGTACCCGCTGTGGTTACAGATCATCTGCTGGGGGTTGACCGGCGGATCAGTGGCGGTCATGTTGAGTGCGAGCTGGGCTGGAGTTGTTGTCGCTGCGGTTTGCGGCGCTTTTTTGGGCGTGTTGGTCACCCGGGCAGGAGAATTCCTGCGTGAGGGTGGTCTCGAAGCAATTGCGGCGCTTTTGAGCACTTTCCTGGTTTTTGCCGTCGACCAGGTCATTCCCGGTCTGGATGTTTTTGTCGTGATCATGTCAAGCCTGATCGTATTGATACCGGGTCTCGGCCTGACCATGGCAGTTACCGAATTGTCGACCGATCATCTTGCATCCGGC
>JBFFWN010000326.1:0-2568 GCA_041570235.1 Lysobacterales bacterium
GGCATCGGGAATCAACAAAATGCGACACATAATATCCATTCTTATGCAAAACGAGGCGGGCGCATTGGCCCGGGTTGCCGCATTATTTTCCAGTCGTGGTTACAACATCGAATCACTGAGCGTTGCGCCCACCGAGAATAACGAGCTTTCGCGTCTGACACTGGTAACACGGGGTTCCGACCAGGTGATTGAACAGATCAATAATCAATTGCTGAAGTTGGTGGATGTTGTCAACACGGCCGATATGACCCTCGATGATCATATCGAAAGGGAGCTGCTTTTGATGAAGGTCAGGGTTCGAGACGGGGCTGGCGAGAAACTGCCCAGGTTGATTGAAAATGCCGGTGCACGTGTCCTGGATGACTGCCCGGAGACCTATACCCTTGAGTTGACCGGCGCCAATGTGGATATGGATGACTTTATAACGGAGGTCGGTTTATGTTCGGACATCCTGGCGGTTGTGCGTAGTGGCGCCATGGCGATTTCGCATGGCAAAAATGTTCTGAAAGCCGTGTTCTGATCAATTCCCGCAGATGTTCAAGCTTTTGCTGCATATGTTGGCGTTGTTGTCAGCCACAGTATTTGCAGCAGTTGCGGACGCCCGTGATGTTGTAAAGCCCGATAATCTGCCAATTCTCCTTTCCGGGGATATTCCCTATGAATATACACGGCGGGATGAACCCGGCGGTTCTATTCGCCTTGAGATTTTGATCCGCGCGGATGTCAGTGAGCTTTGGAGCATACTGTCTGGTTGTGGCAAGGCGTTCATCTTTGTAGATGGTCTCGAGGTGTGTGACATTCTCGAGCAGACACAAAACCATGCGCTCATTCACCAGGTGACCGATCCGGGCATCCTCGTGCCGGTACAGGAATATACCTACCAATCGCGATTTCACCCCTTTAGCCGTATGGATTTCAACATGGTCAGCGGTACCATGAAAGCGATTGACGGCAGTTGGCAATTTGAAGAAATAAATGAAGGGGTGGTGGTGACCTATAACATGCATGTGCAGCCCTCTTTGCCCGTTCCAAGGTTCCTGGTTCGCATGAGCATTCGCAAAAATATGCGCCACATGTTGGCCTGTATCAGGGGTCTTGTTGACGGCTCGGGCAACCATCAAAAACGGCAGCAGGACCTGCAGCGCTGTCCTGGTGAGCCAGGGCCGATTGAATAATCTATGCTGCTGAATGAACACCTGGCGGTTTGCCGGTATGATTTATAGAGGCAGAGCGCTATTTCCGGAGGCTTTTTGACATGATCGATCTGAACACGGCATGGGAACTGGGTGCGGCGCTGGGGCTGGGTATGCTGATCGGGCTTGAACGTGAACGCACACTCGGGGACCAACAGTCTTTTGCCGGGGTCAGAACATTCGCTTTGGTGGCGCTTTTCAGCGCCACTGCGGTACATATCAGTGAATTGACCGGGCTCGACTGGATCGTTGGCCTGGTCTTTATTGCCATCCTTTCCCTGGTGGTGACGTCTTACAGGATCTCTGCCCAAAAAGGCGAGATTGGCGCCACCACAGAGGTATCCCTGCTGATCACCTTCCTCGTGGGTTGCCTGTGCGCCTGGGGTGAAGTGGGCCTGGCGGGTGCGATTGCAGTGGTGGCAATGTTATTGCTGGCGCTCAAGGGCTGGCTGCACAATCTTGCCGACCGGATTCAACCTTCAGATGTCGAAGCGACACTCAAGTTTGCCATCATCACGCTGATCATTTTGCCCCTCGTGCCGAATACCAATTTTGGCCCCGAGGGCCTTGAGGTCATCAATCCCTACAAAACCTGGTTGATGGTCGTGTTGATCGCGGGTCTTAATTTTGTTGGCTATATCCTTGTCAAAGTGGTTGGACGGGAACATGGGTTTGGTATTACCGGGCTTTTGGGCGGGTTGGTGTCCAGCACTGCCGTCACCCTCAGCTTTTCCCAGCGCAGTCGCAACCAACCTGAAATGTCATCTGTGCTTGCGCTGGCCATATTATTGGCCTGGACAGTCATGTTTTTCAGGGTTGTCGTGGAAGTGGGTGTGGTCAATTTTGAGCTGGCCCAAACACTCGTGATTGGCATGATTTTCATGGGTATGGTCAGTCTGCTGATATGTGTATTGTTGTGGCGCCGTGGTAAAAGTGAGGAAAAAGCAGAGGTTGAATCCGGGCACAACCCTTTCGAGTTGAGTGATGCGATCAAGTTCGGTCTGCTCTTTGCCGTGGTCATTTTTATCGCCAGTGCCGCGCAGAAATACTTCGGCGACACCGGTTTGTACGTCGCGGGCGCCTTGGCCGGTTTGACCGATGTCGATGCGATCGCGCTTTCGATGGCCCAACTGGCCAAACAGGACCCCGCCAGTTCCGGTGCGGCGGCAACCACCATCGTGATTGCAGTCATTTCCAATACCATGGTGAAGTGCGGCATGACCATCTGGCTGGGTGCGCCCAGTATGCGTCGCACCATGATACCGATTACGGTGGTATTGGGTTTATCAGGCGCTGTTGCTGCTTACCTGGTGGCCTGAGTTCAACGGAGCATCCCGCGCGGTAAGCTCTAACGGCCCGTATTGGTTCGTATGAA
>JBFFWN010000327.1:0-2551 GCA_041570235.1 Lysobacterales bacterium
AACAGGAATCGAAAGGCTTTTTGCCGGTTGATATTTTTGCGATTGATTTCAGTTGCTTTAAACATGGCCTTATTGCTCCCGTACACCGCGCACAACCAGGTCTGCAACCAGGTTGATGATAAACGTGATGACAAACAGTGAAATGCCAATGGTAAACAGCGCCTGGTAATGGGGTGAACCAACGGCGGTTTCACCCAATTCGGCAGCAATGGTAGCAGTCAGGGCGCGCACCGAATCAAACACACTGGTCGGGATATTGATGGCATGACCGGTCGCCATCAACACGGCCATGGTTTCACCAAAGCCACGACCAACACCCAGCAACACGGCCCCGAGAAGTCCATTTTTTGCTGCTGGCAACACCACTTTGTAAATAACCTGCCAGCGGGTTGCGCCCATGGCTTCAGCGGCTTCGCGGTAACGATCAGGAACGGCTTTGAGTGCATCCTCGGCGATCGAGGTCATGATAGGTGCAGCCATCAGGCCAAGGATGATACCGGCGTTCAGAACATTCAAACCAACCGGAACATTGAACAAATCGATGATCAGCGGGTTCATGATGGCCAAACCGATAAAGCCCCAGACCACCGATGGGATGGCCGCCAACAATTCGACCGTGATTTTAAGGAATTCACGTGTTTTTCCGGTCGCAAATTCCGCAATAAATACCGCCGTACCGAGCGAAAAAGGAATCGCAACCAGCATGGCCAGACCGGTGACGCTGGCCGTACCCGCTATCAATGCCAGAATGCCATAGGTTGCCTTGTTTTCCGATGTGGGTCGCCAATTTGGTGAGAAAAAGAACTCGGTAAAACTAAAATCACCGATCAGAAAGCCCAGCCCCTCCTTGGTAATAAAAACGAAAATACCGATGATAAAGATAATGGCGGATATGCCACCGATAAAAACCAGGGTCTGGACGACCTTGTCGATGTACCAGTCGCGATTGAGCCGGTCAAATCCCGGCGATTTTGACGTAATCGAAGTTTGTTTGTTCATAAGATTTTCGTTTGCCGCAACTGCATTGCCAATGTTGGCTAAGCGGTCTTTGGCCCTGCCAGCAGTGTCATCAGACTTGAAATTTCCTGTTTCAAAACACGATAGTTCGCGGTGATATCGCTGCCACCGGGCAACACCCAGTTCAGTGCTGAGGTGTGAAATGGGACCCTTGAAATATAGTCCTGATAAGTTCCATTCAGACATACGATAACAAAAAACTCGTCCAGGTCATGTTTCATCACTTCGAGTTGCTCGGTGACCAGGTTTTCATCAGGAAGCCCCGTTTGCATCAGGAACTTTTGCAAGGTGGATGAAACCCGCGCGGATGCGCCAGGGGTGGCTGAAACAAACTCTCCACATTCATAATGGCTTTTCCTGCCAATCGCCGTGGCGAGTTGGCCGAGCCCTGCACCGGGTTGGTCGAGGAACAGGATACGGTAGGTCTTGGGAATCTTTGCAATCCCCCTGACTGCATAAACAGTCTGATCACAGATGTTCTTTGCCTGGTCAGCTATGCGCTTGAGCATGTTGAACACGACAAACACTGCCATCATGTTGGCGCCATCCATGTGGTCGTCCTCTGCAAACAGCGTTTCATAGACGCCATCCATTTTGCTTTGAACCCGCCTGGCCACCTTCATCAGCGCGATGGCCATTTCCGCATTGCCATTCATGAAAGATTTGCGGGCATCAGACAAAATGGCAATGGACTCATTAAATATGGCATCGACATAATTTGACAGTGCCGGAGAAAGTGGCGCGGTGATCTGCAGGGCCTCACGGCAAATGGTTACCGCATAGTCACCGATGCGTTCCAGCGTAACATTGACACGTGCCGTAGCCGCCATTTCGCGCAGCGGCCCGGCGCCCGGCAGGTGACGGGCGATAAAGGTATGACAGAGACGGTCGATTTCACGCGACTCACGATTGATCGGGTGGTCATCGAGAACCGTTTTATAGGCAAGCTCGGGATCACGCAAGATCAATACTTTTTTCGCACTGTGCAGGGCAAGCTCAACGGCCTCTCCCATGTTCCAGACCTTGTTCCGGATGACCCTGAGGTCGGACTCCATGCGCTCTTCAAAATGGCTCATATCTGCTTCCTGATTGACCAGTCGATTTCGACCGTAACCTGATGATTATCGCCGTGACACCTGTTACCGGCAAGCAGCAACGGTGCCGGCCAGACCTGTCAGATTGCAATTTCAGCCGCAATTAACGGCATTTGCCGGTGCGTATCCTTTTTCGGCAATGATGCATTGACCGGTATCGCTTTTGATCCAGTTGAGGTATTTGCCCACATAACCGGTCGGTTCGCCACTGGTGTACTTGAACAATGGACGGGCAATTGGGTAACTGCCATCACTGGCTGTGGCGACGCTTGGGTCAACGCAGGAACCGCCAGTTTCCTTTGCGATACAGGCCAGTTTGATGTGCTCGGTGGCGTAGGCGAGTCCACTGTAGCCGATCGCACAGGGTGTGTTTTCAACCAGGTCGACGACATCCTTGGAGCCATGCATATCGCGGGTGCCGAGTTTGAAATCGGCCTTTC
>JBFFWN010000328.1:0-2228 GCA_041570235.1 Lysobacterales bacterium
CTCCAGGCGCCCGCATCCATTTCTCCCTGCTGCAGGACTTTCCGGTTTTCCGAACCCGCCACCAGGTGGCGGACATCCTCGATGCCGACCTGCTCACCTGCGGCAGCCTTTTCCCGCTCAATCTGTAGAATTTTTTCAACCGCGCGGTTGCTTAAAACGCGCTCCGTGTTTCGCAAGGGCCGCATGATCAGGCGGGTATCCAACTCGGTGGCTGCAACCAGGGCCTTTTTGACGTTTTCGTGAACAGGCGCTTCCTTGGTGGCGATAAAGCGGGTTCCCATGTTGATACCATCTGCCCCCAGAGCCAGTGAAGCAACCAGGCTGCGACCATTGGCGAGACCGCCCGAGGCCACAAATGGAATACTCAGTTCTTCGGCAGCCCTCGGTAACAGGATCATGTTTGGGATGTCATCTTCGCCCGGGTGTCCGCCACATTCGAAACCGTCCACGCTGACGGCGTCGCAGCCAATGGACTGGGCTTTTAACGAATGGCGGACTGATGTGCACTTGTGAATAACTTTTACTCCAGCCTGTTTGAGCCTGGGCAAATGCTCGGCTGGATTTCTTCCTGCGGTTTCGACAATCCTGACGCCACCTTCAATAATCGCATCAATATATTCGGGGTAGGGTGGTGTAGCAAAAGCGGGAAGAAAGGTCAGGTTGACTGCAAAGGGCCTGTCTGTCATCTCGTGGCAACGGGCAATTTCCCTGGCCAGGTCTTCCGGGCTTGGTTGGGTCAGGGCGGTGATAATACCGAGGCCACCGGCGTTGGATACAGCCGAAGCCAGCTCGGCATAACCGACATAGTGCATCCCGCCCTGGATAATGGGGTGTTGTATTCCAAATAATTCGGTGATTCGGGTTTTCATGTGGTTATCCTCAGCCAGGTTCAAAGACGACGATAGTCGACACAGGTATTGTGATCAATCCCCAGTATGTGGGTTTGCCGGGAAAAAAAAGGGCGCCGCACGTGGTACGGCGCCCGATCGTTTACAGGTCTCCGGCGGGCGCCGGTTTGCTGTACACGAGGAGATCATTACCCCCTGTTCGCTATTGAAAGATTCTGCGCCTTTCAACCTTAAGATAAGCTTAAAAATTTCTTCAGCTAAGTGTAAGGAGGGTTTGGCTATGCTGCGCGCGGCGTAATGGTTATTGCGTCAAAACACGAGGAGAAAGAGATGTTACTCAAGTCCTTTGCCGAGAGGCAAGCCACCCTTTTACATACTGTCTTACTTGCCTTCTGCCTGGTAAGTTTCCCCACGCTTGGCCTTGCCAAAATGACTATCGGTGACGGTTTTGAAAAGAACAAGCTGATCACGGTAGAAGATTTCATTCAGCATGCAGCTTCTGAAGAAGTTGATATCCATGATTTGTATTTTGAGCTTCGGCCGTATGAAGGCACCAAGACCTGCCTGATGTGCCATGAGAGTGAAGGTGGCGAAATGTTGCAGACCGGCCATTTCAAGTGGGCTGGCAAAGTTGCCAACATCGTCGGCCTTGAGGGCACGGAACATGGTAAGAAGGACCTGCTGAATAACTTCTGTATCGCGGTTGATACCAATGAGCCCCGCTGCACGCAGTGCCATGCCGGCTACGGTTATCGCGATAACGCCTATGATTTCAATAACCCTGAAAACGTCGATTGCCTTGTATGCCATGATCAGACCGGCACCTACAAAAAGGGTCTCACCTCAGGTGGATACCCTGATCCAAGTGTTAACCTGCAAGCAGTTGCCGGCAGCATCAGGATGGGTGTTGAACCGACTCGTAAATCCTGCATCAGCTGTCACTCGCATGCCGGTGGCGGCGATAACGTCAAGCACGGTGACCTGAGCAGCGCAATCGTTTCTACCACCCGTGAATATGATGTTCACATGGGTACGGATGGTGCGGATTTTACCTGCGTCGCCTGCCACGCGGCCAACCATGATCCCGAGACGGGTGACGTCAATCATGGCATCGCCGGTATGTCACTGCATTCCGTCAATGAAGGCGAAATGCGGCAGTGCAACGATTGCCACGGCAAAGTCGCAAATATTCACGCAGGTTCTTCCGTTGAACCGATGATGGCCGAAGGCTGGCACGACAACCTGGCCTGCCAGGTGTGCCATATACCTGCCATTGCGCGTCAGGTATCCACCAAGGTTGAGTGGTACTGGTCAGACGCCGGTCAGACTGTAAGCCCGATTCCGGTTGACCCGGCAACCGGCCGGGAAACCTATAACAAG
>JBFFWN010000329.1:0-2002 GCA_041570235.1 Lysobacterales bacterium
AATTGGAGATTAATTCAGGCTAATTTGGCATCATTGTGTCTGTAATCAGACAGGGTAACAGATGAAAACCAGACAATGTGATTCGTGCACCGCCTGTTGCGAGGGCTGGATCGACGCCACCATCGTTGATGTGAAACTCTATCCCGGCAATCCCTGTATGCATTGCACCAACAGCGGTTGCGGAATTTATGAGAACCGACCTAAATCCCCCTGTAGAACCTTTCAATGCGGATGGCTGAAACCGGACAGCCCACTGCCGGAAGACATGAAACCGACCAATTGTGGCGCCATCATCATGTTTGACCGTAAATGGAATGGTCTCGCCGTTGTTTATGCCCTTCCTGTTGGAGAAAAAATACCTGAACCAACACTAAAGTGGCTTATGAACCATTCAAAGAAGCACAGCATTCCACTGATATTTTTCGAAAACATCATGAAAGACGGCAAGTTTAGCGTCAGGAAGCAGTTTGGCTTTGGACCCCAAGCGTTTGTGCATGCCATCAGTAAGGCGATAAACGCTGAAGATGTTTTTATGTTGTAGAGCCCTGTTCGTTCGATTGACAGGGCCCCGGCCCATTTAAAAACAGGAAGATGACCCGGTCGTGCTCAGAAAGTCCCGGCACGCTCAAGATCAGCGAGGTTATTGACATCCATCCAGTGTCCATTGACATACTGAACCTGCGGAGCATGGCCGTCTTCGATCAGTTGATTGAGCAGATCGGGAATACCCAGGGTCTTGAAATCCTGCCGGCGTTTCAACGTGGACAACGCATTCCGCAGATAATCTCCACCCTTACCGCTTGCACGCATCATGCCAATCCAGCGTCCATCAGGCTGTCTGCCCTGGCCACTCGCATCAGGCGACACGCGGCTCAGGCTGACTTTCTTTTGATACATTTCCCGGTTATCGGGCGCTGAACACCAGGCCAGGTCATTGGCGTTTCCAGCCACGTTGGATAGCGATGATGAATCTACCGCCACCAGCAAGTCTGCTTTCCAATCCAGCAGGTTGTGCAGCATATAGGAGCGGAACAGCAGGTCACCGTAGATGATTACCGTATCGTCACTGAAGTTGTCCATAGCACAATCGAGTGAGGCCAGTTCGCCGGTGCTTTCCCAATCCTCGTTGATCAATATTTCCGCGCCCTGCACATCGATGGCCTCGTGCCGATAACCGGCAACCACGGTGATATCATTGATACCCTGCTTTTTGAATTTATCAATCTGCCGCCGCAACAGGGGAACGCCACCCACCGGTAACATCACCTTGGGTTTTTCCCTGGTCAATTCATCCATACCCTGCCCCCTCGAGGCGGCCAGGATGATCGATGAAACGGGATGCGTACCACCACGGGCATAACGCTTTTCGGCCTCCAGCAATTCGTCGGCGCCCTGCAGGCGGAATATTTCCGATACCGTTGCTATGCGCCCCTCGCTTTCAACCAGTGAACGGGTATCGTATATATCCTTTGCCGTCGACTGCATGGCAGTGATACAGGCCCGTATCATGTGATTGGCCCAGATTACCAGGCTGATATCGGCCTGCTCGAAGACACTGGTGGGCGTTGTGAAGTACTTGGTGGGTACAATGACCAGCGGCGCACGGTTGGCCCACTCCTGGGCAAACTGCAAGACCTGGTCGGGCTGACTGTGTTTGCTATGGATCAAAATCGCATCAGCACCTGCGGCATGATAGGCCTCGGCGCGTTTTATCGCCTCATCCAGACCCCAGCCGGCAATAAACGCCTCGACCCTGGCAACGATGGAAAAATCATCATCGGTCTGGGAGTCCTTGCCGGCCTGTATTTTTCCACAAAATGTCTGGATATCTTCAAGTGGCTGGGCTTCGCCCTGGATGAAACTGTTGGTTTTTGGAAACAGCTTGTCCTCAATACATACACCGGCAACACCAATCTGGCCCAACTTGCGCACCAGGCGACGCATATTGTTGAAGTCGCCATAACCGGTATCGCCATCAAGCAGTATTGGAATACTGGTGACA
>JBFFWN010000330.1:0-1765 GCA_041570235.1 Lysobacterales bacterium
AACGGTCCTGGCAGTAACCACCCACCCCGTCTCTGACACATGATCGGCAGCGTTGAGCGAAACCATCGCTGTATCAGCAGCCACCTAGCCGAGGGGGTACAGTGTCTTCATTCAGGACCGTGAGCGGCAGGGATGCCGCGCCCGAGACCACATGGATGTGTTCATGTCGTGTCCTGAAGGAAGACACTGTACCCGCTTGGCGGTCCCGGCAGATAACAAGTTGAACTGCGGATAAAACCAGTTTTGCGTGACCCTGCGAATAGCCTTGTTTTTAGCGCCAGGGGTTTGGCGTGAGCCGGACAGTAGCGGTTCAAACGCTTTTAAAAATTCGCTTGATCAATTCACCCGACTTTCGCATGCCGGCCATGGATGTGGTTGTCATCAGGCCGGCCATCATCGCACCGGTGACACCACAGGTCAGTACATCCTGGCCGCTCAGCCAAAGGCCTTTGAAGCGCGTGTGTGGACCCAGCCATTTTTGTTGCAGACGTCTGGCGTCATGATCAAGACCGTAGAGTTCCCCCTTCCGATAAGCGCAAAAGTGATTGGTTGACAGCGGTGTTGAGACCTCATAGTAATCCACCTTGCCCTCAAGTTGCGGCAGCTTGTCGTAAAGATACTGCATCAAACGCTCGCCCAGCCTGGCTTTGAAAGCATCGTATTCTTCACCGCGTTTACCCCAGGTGGTGTCCTGCCATTTCTCAAACCACTCAAAGGGTGCAGGCGCCACGATTTCGATGGTGGCTGTGCCCGGTCTCCTGGCAAGGTAGTCCGGGTCCTTGGCTGACGGAAAAGAGATGTAAACCACGGGGAAGGGCGCTTCGGGGTTTTGCATGAAATCGTCAACGGCCTTGTCGTAATCATGGCCGGGATAAATCCAGAAATTGGTTTTTGGCAGGCCCAGTTGCTCGGCGGTTTCCTTCAGGCCAATGTATACCCCAAGGTGCGCCATGCTGGGACCAACCTTTTTCAGCAACGGTTTGTAACCGGCCTGTTGAACGGCGGACTCGGGAAGCAGACGGGTGAATGTATTGTCGATGCCCGCGGTGGATACCACCTGATTGCATTCGATGTGAAAACCATCGGCCATTTCGACACCGGTTACTTGCCTGCCATCGAGCAATATCTTTTTTACCAGCGCATAGGTAAAAACCTCGCCACCGGACTTCTGGATTTTTGGAATGATGTTTTCGGCAATTTTCCAGCTACCGCCAACGGGATAGAAACCGCCATAAAGATAATGCCGCGCGATCATCGCATGCACCATGAAAGCGGATTTTTTAGGTGGCAGGCCCATATCGCCCCACTGGCCACACAGAACGGCGATCAGTTCCTGGTTATCGGTTAACTCACTGAGTACATCGTAGGTGTTGCGGAACAACAGTGACGGTGTTTTAAGTTTCAGGTAAGGCCAGGCCAGCGCGCGTTGCCAGGGTTTGAGCAGGCGCCCGACCGTGAATACGTTAAGTCCCTTGCCAACCACGTTCAGCAGTTGCATGTACTGGTCGATGGCTTTTTCTTCTGCCGGGAACTGGCGCACCAGGTTGTCACGAAACTGCTGTCTGCCGGCGACTGCGGAAAAGACCTTTTCACCGAGGAAAAAACGATCATATTCGTCATCCATGGGCGCCCATTTGAGCTTTTTATCGGTAATGAAATCGAACATCTTGCGGGTGCGCGTCTGGGTGCCGACGTCACCGATGTAGTGAACGCCGACATCCCATTCATAACCGTTGCGGTCGTATGAGTGGGTATAACCACCGGC